>NZ_JAAQTL010000006.1 GCF_011742875.1 Luteibacter yeojuensis | reverse complement strand
GAAAAAACCCGGCCTCATTCGAGACCGGGTTTTAGGATAAAGCCCCTGGCGGTGACCTACTCTTGCATGGCTTGAGCCACACTACCATCGGCGCATGCGCGTTTCACTTCTGAGTTCGGGATGGGATCAGGTGGTACCACGCCGCTATAGCCGCCAGGGAAGGGGTGGGAGCGGCGCAGATGCGCCGGCTCCACAGAGGGTGTAAACGAGTGACAAGCGTCCGGGGTCGACCGGAGGATTGCGTTAAGACGGTGAAGCGTCTTGGGGTTATATGGTCAAGCCTCACGGCTCATTAGTACGCGTAAGCTCAATGCATTGCTGCACTTCCACACCGCGCCTATCAACCACCTAGTCTTGATGGTGCCTTAAGGAGAGTCGAGCTCTCGGGAGATCTCATCTTGGGGCGTGCTTCCCGCTTAGATGCTTTCAGCGGTTATCACTTCCGTTCGTAGCTACCGGGCAATGCCATGGGCATGACAACCCGAACACCAGCGGAACGTCCACTCCGGTCCTCTCGTACTAGGAGCAGCCCCCCTCAAATCTCCAACGCCCACGACAGATAGGGACCGAACTGTCTCACGACGTTCTGAACCCAGCTCGCGTACCACTTTAAATGGCGAACAGCCATACCCTTGGGACCGGCTACAGCCCCAGGATGTGATGAGCCGACATCGAGGTGCCAAACACCGCCGTCGATATGAACTCTTGGGCGGTATCAGCCTGTTATCCCCGGAGTACCTTTTATCCGTTGAGCGATGGCCCTTCCATACAGAACCACCGGATCACTAAGACCTACTTTCGTACCTGCTTGATCCGTCGATCTCGCAGTCAAGCACGCTTATGCCTTTGCACACAGTGCGCGATGTCCGACCGCGCTGAGCGTACCTTCGTGCTCCTCCGTTACTCTTTGGGAGGAGACCGCCCCAGTCAAACTACCCACCATACATGGTCCCCGATCCGGATTACGGACCTAGGTTAGAACGTCAAGCACTTCAGGGTGGTATTTCAAGGATGGCTCCACCGAAACT
>NZ_JAAQTL010000005.1:2500-4411 GCF_011742875.1 Luteibacter yeojuensis | reverse complement strand
GCGTCTCGGTTTCATAGCCTCCCACCTATCCTACACAGAAGAACTCAACGTTCAATGTAAAGCTATAGTAAAGGTTCACGGGGTCTTTCCGTCTTGCCGCGGGAACGCTGCATCTTCACAGCGATTTCAATTTCACTGAGTCTCGGGTGGAGACAGCGCCGCTGTCGTTACGCCATTCGTGCAGGTCGGAACTTACCCGACAAGGAATTTCGCTACCTTAGGACCGTTATAGTTACGGCCGCCGTTTACTGGGGCTTCGATCAAGAGCTTCGCCTTGCGGCTGACCCCATCAATTAACCTTCCAGCACCGGGCAGGCGTCACACCCTATACGTCCACTTTCGTGTTTGCAGAGTGCTGTGTTTTTGATAAACAGTCGCAGCGGCCAGGTTACTGCGACCCCTCGATGCTCAGTCACGCACGTGACCACACCAAGGGGCGCACCTTCTCCCGAAGTTACGGTGCCATTTTGCCTAGTTCCTTCACCCGAGTTCTCTCAAGCGCCTTGGGATTCTCACCCTGCCTACCAGTGTCGGTTTACGGTACGGTTTTTCTACAGCTGAAGCTTAGTGGCTTTTCCTGGAAGCGTGGTGTCAGTCACTTCGCCCTGATAAGGGCTCGTCTCGGTGCTCGGCGTATGTGATCCCGGATTTGCCTAAGATCACCGCCTACCGCCTTTCCCCAGGACAACCAACGCCTGGTAGACCTAACCTTCTCCGTCCCCACATCGCACTGTAGAAAAGTGCAGGAATATTAACCTGCTTCCCATCGACTACGCATTTCTGCCTCGCCTTAGGGGCCGACTCACCCTGCGCCGATGAACGTTGCGCGAGGAAACCTTGGGCTTTCGGCGGGGGGGCTTTTCACCCCCCTTATCGTTACTCATGTCAGCATTCGCACTTCCGATACCTCCAGCAAGCCTTACGACTCACCTTCACAGGCCTACGGAACGCTCCTCTACCGCGTACAGGTCGAAACCTGTACACCCCGAGCTTCGGTGCATAGCTTAGCCCCGTTAAATCTTCCGCGCAGACCGACTCGACCAGTGAGCTATTACGCTTTCTTTAAAGGGTGGCTGCTTCTAAGCCAACCTCCTGGCTGTCTATGCCTTTCCACATCGTTTTCCACTTAGCTATGACTTTGGGACCTTAGCTGCGGGTCTGGGTTGTTTCCCTTTTCACGACGGACGTTAGCACCCGCCGTGTGTCTCCCGTGTAGCACGTGTTGGTATTCGGAGTTTGCCATGGTTTGGTAAGTCTCAATGACCCCCTAGCCATAACAGTGCTCTACCCCCAACAGTGTTCGCACGAGGCGCTACCTAAATAGCTTTCGAGGAGAACCAGCTATCTCCGAGTTTGTTTAGCCTTTCACTCCGATCCTCAACTCATCCCCATCTATTGCAACAGATGTGGGTTCGGTCCTCCAGTGCGTGTTACCGCACCTTCAACCTGGTCAAGGATAGATCACTCGGTTTCGGGTCTACTGCCAGAGACTATTCGCCCTATTCAGACTCGGTTTCCCTTCGCCTCCCCTATACGGTTAAGCTTGCCACTGACAGTAAGTCGCTGACCCATTATACAAAAGGTACGCAGTCACCCTTGCGGGCTTCCACTGCTTGTACGTATACGGTTTCAGGGTCTATTTCACTCCCCTCTCCGGGGTTCTTTTCGCCTTTCCCTCACGGTACTAGTTCGCTATCGGTCAGTCAGGAGTATTTAGCCTTGGAGGATGGTCCCCCCATGTTCAGACAGGGTTTCTCGTGCCCCGCCTTACTCAATTTCATGCCACGCACCCTTTCGTCTACCGGGCTATCACCGTCTACGGCCCGCGTTTCCAAGCGGTTCGACTAGAATGTGCGACACTTTTGGGCTAGTCCGCGTTCGCTCGTCGCTACTGACGGAATCTCGGTTGAT
>NZ_JAAQTL010000004.1 GCF_011742875.1 Luteibacter yeojuensis | reverse complement strand
AGATCAATCACTTGCGACCTCTTTCGAGATCACCCTCTGAACATTTCGTCCCGAGGTGAGCCGCCCATTCTATATCGTTTTTCCTGTCCGTCAACACCCTCGTGAAGCTTTTTTTCGAGGTGGCTGACGCTTCGGAAACCCCTCGCAGGGAGGCTTTCGTCGCGAGGGATTGAAAGTATAGGCTGACCGCGAGTCGGTGTGAAGGGGGTCTCGACATCTTTTCGGCAGATAGTCGCGCGGTAGACTCCGCAGACTCCTTTCACACTTATAAGGTCAGACGATGCCGAAGAGGTTCCTGCCGACGGCCCTGCTGCTGTTCTGCCTTGGCGCCCATGCCGCGACCGGGCCTTCCGTGACCCTGCACGGCAAGCGTTTTTCCACCGAATTCGCGGTCGACGACGCGTCGCGCGAGCGGGGACTGATGGCGCGGACGGCGCTCGCCGCCGACCACAGCATGCTTTTCATCTTTCCCGACGACCAGCCGCGGACCTTCTGGATGAAGAACACCCTCATCCCGCTCGACATCCTCTACTTCGACAAGGATCGCAAGCTCGTTTCCATGCAGCTCAACGCGCAGCCGTGCAAGGCCGATCCCTGTGCCCTCTATCCCAGCGACGGATCGGCCCGTTACGTCCTCGAGCTGGCGGCGGGCACGGCCGGAAGACTGGGCCTGCAGGTCGGGGAATCGCTCACCGTGGAAGGCGAGCCGGCCGGCGTCCGCTGATCCGCCGAGAGGCGGTGCTCGCACGGAACGCCTACGTGATAAGGGACGAGCAGGGCCGGATCGATGCCGGCAAGCTCGTCCCACTGGTCGTCGAAGGGAATGAATCGCTGCATGACCGCTGCTCCACGTATCGGCGCACGTTGCGTGGCCTTGGAACCATGGAAGCAGGTTTTCCTGCGTTATCTCTGGCGAAAAGGGGCGAAACGGTGTCAGCCCCCTTTCGCGGCGCCGTCAGTCCAGCTCGACCATCTCGAAGTCGTCCTTGGTCACGCCGCAGTCCGGGCAGGTCCAGGTGTCGGGGATGTCCTCCCAACGGGTACCCGGCTCGATTCCCTCGTCAGGCAGGCCGAGCGCTTCGTCGTAGATGAAGCCGCAAACGACGCACATCCATTTGCGGAGGGTGGTTTCGGTGCTCTGGCTCATGGCTTTACGTACTGTCGTGGAGCGGGAAAGTCCCTCATTCTGTCACCCCCGGCGCACAAACCCAAGGAACACCATGACCGCACTCCTCCAGCCCCGGCTCACGGGCAAGGGCATCTACGCCATCACCGATGGGCCGCGCGACGACCTCTTCGCGGCCGTGGAGGCCGCCCTGGCTGGCGGCGCCCGCCTCCTGCAGTACCGCGACAAGACGACGGACACCGAGCGGCGGCGAGCCGAGGCGGACGAGATATCCCGGATCTGCGCGCGTTACGAGGTCCCCTTCATCGTGAACGACGACGTCGCGCTGGCCCGCGAAACAGGCGGCGGCGTGCACCTGGGCCGCGAAGATGTCCCTGTGGCGGAAGCCCGGGCGGCGCTCGGGCCCGAGGCGATCGTCGGCGTGTCCTGCTATGGCTCCATCGAGCGGGCGCGCCAGCTGCGCGCGGAAGGCGCCGACTACCTGGCCTTCGGCGCCATGTACCCCTCGAGTACGAAACCGCATGCGCCCGTGACCGCGCACGACGTGTTGACGCAGGCGAAGGCCCTGGGCCTTCCGGTCGTGGCGATCGGCGGCATCACCGTCGACAATGCACAGGTGCTTATCGACGCGGGCGCCGATTACCTCGCCCTGGTCTCCGCCATCTTCGCCGCTCCGGATATCCAGACGGCGACGCGCCGCTTTGCCGACCTTTTCGACTCTCGTCCCGGACTCATTCGATGACCACGAACCACGAACTCTTCGCCCGCGCCCGACAGCTGCTGCCCGGTGGCGTGAACTCGCCGGTGCGCGCCTTCACCTCGGTGGGCGGCGAACCGTTTTTCACCGCACGCGCCGATGGGGCCTACCTGTGGGACGTGGAGGGCAACCGCTACATCGATTACGTCGGATCGTGGGGCCCGATGATCGCGGGTCACAACCATCCGGCGGTGCGCGAGGCGGTGGAGCGCGCGGTGCGCGACGGCCTCTCTTTCGGCACGCCTTGCGCGGCGGAAGTGACGATGGCCGAAACGATCGTGTCGCTCGTGCCTTCGGTGGAAATGGTGCGCATGGTGAACTCGGGCACCGAGGCGACCATGTCGGCCATCCGCCTCGCCCGCGGCGCCACCGGCCGCAGCAAGATCGTGAAGTTCGAAGGCTGCTACCACGGCCACGGCGACAGCTTCCTGGTGAAGGCCGGGTCGGGCGCGCTCACGTTCGGCGTGCCGACCTCGCCCGGCGTACCCAAGGCGGCGGCGGACCTCACCCTCACGCTGCCGTATAACGATATCGATGCGGCGCGGGCGTTGTTCGCCGAGCACGGCGACGACATCGCGGCGCTCATCATCGAACCCGTCGCCGGCAACATGAACTGCATCCCTCCGAAGGACGGCTACCTGCAGGCGCTGCGGGAGCTGTGCACGAAGCACGGTGCACTGCTGATCTTCGACGAGGTGATGACCGGTTTCCGCGTCGCGCTCGGTGGCGCGCAGGCGCATTACGGCATCACGCCGGACCTGACCTGCTTCGGCAAGATCATCGGCGGCGGCATGCCGGTGGGTGCGTATGGCGGACGCCGCGACCTCATGGCGCAGGTGGCGCCGGCCGGTCCCATCTACCAGGCGGGCACGCTCTCCGGAAACCCGGTAGCCATGGCGGCGGGACTGGCCATGCTGGAGCTGATCCAGGCGCCGGGATTCCACGACGATCTCGCGGCGCGCACGGTACGGCTGACCGACGGTATCCTCGGTGCCGCACGCGAGGCCGGCATCCCGTTCAGCGTGAACCGCGTCGGCGCGATGTTCGGCCTGTTCTTCACGAGCGAGACCGTCGAAAGCTATGCGCAGGCGACCGCGGCCGATGTCGCGCGGTTCAACCGGTTCTTCCACGGCATGCTGGAGCGCGGGGTGTACCTCGCGCCGTCGGCGTTCGAGGCCGGGTTCCTGTCGAGTGCGCATGGCGACGCGGAGATCGATGCGACGGTGACGGCGGCGCGGGCGGTGTTTGCCACGCTGTAACGAGCCTTGCCTTGTGTGGGAGCCGCTTCAGCGGCGATGGGTACTCGCGGCAAGTTCGCCCGCTGCCGCGGGATCGCCGGCGTAGCCGGCTCCCGCAAGCGACGATTCAGGCCACCTTCGCTTCGCGAACGAACTCGGCCAGTGCCGCTTCCAGGCGCTCCAGGCCTTCGGCGGTTTCCTCGTCCGTGATGGTCAGCGGCGGGACGATGCGGAGCACGTCGGGGCCGGCCTGGAGGATCAGCAGGCCGCGCGCGGCCGCGAGATCGAGGATCTCGCCCGCGCGGCCCTTGTAGGCAGCGTCGAGCACCGCGCCGATCATCAGGCCGCGGCCGCGCACCTCGGAGAACAGGTGCAGGTCGTGGTTGATCTTCGCCAGGCCCGTGCGGATGTCGTTGCCCTGGCGTTCCACGTTGAGCAGCACCGCGGGCGAGGCGATCTTCGCCAGCGCCACCCGAGCCACCGCGGCGGCCATCGGGTTGCCGCCGAAGGTCGTGCCATGCGCACCGAACTGCATCGTGTCGGCCGCCTTCGGCCCCACCAGCATGGCGCCGATCGGGAAGCCCGCGCCCAGGGCCTTGGCCAGGGTGACGATATCGGGCGTGACGTGATCGTGCGTATGCGCGAACAGCATGCCGGTACGGCCCATGCCGCTCTGGATCTCGTCGAGCAGCATCAGCGCGCCGTGCGTGTCGCACAGGTCTCGCACCTTCTTCAGGAAGCCGGGCTCGGCAGGCATCACGCCGCCCTCGCCCTGCACCGGCTCGAGCATGACGCCCGCGACGCCGCCCTGGGCGAACGCCTCTTCCAGCGCGACGGGATCGTTGAACGGCACGTAGCGGAAACCGCCGGGCAGCGGTTCGTAGCCTTCCTGGTACTTCGGCTGCGCCGTGGCCGTCAGCGAACCCAGCGTGCGGCCATGGAACGAGCCGAAGAAGGTGACGATCACGCGGTTCTCCGGCGTCCTGCCCTGCGCCGCCGCCCACTTGCGCACGAGCTTGATCGCGGCTTCGTTGGCCTCGGTGCCGGAGTTGCACAGGAACACGCGCTCGGCGAACGGCGCATGCTCAACCAGTTCCTGCGCGAGGCGCAGCGGCGGTTCGGAGTAGAAGACGTTGCTGGCGTGCCAGAGCTTGTGCGCCTGCGCGACCAGCGCATCGACGAGGTCCGGGTCCTGGTGGCCGAGCGCATTGACCGCGATGCCGGCGCCGAAGTCGAGGTAGTCGCGGCCTTCCGTATCCCATACGCGCGCGCCCTTGCCGTGATCGAGCACGACGTCCCGCGGCCGGTACACGGAAAGCCAGTAGCGCTTGCCCAGGCCGGTGAGTTCGGAAGGATCGACAGGGTGCGACGGCGACATGGGCTTGCGACTCCAGAGGGGACAAGCATCGTATAAGGCGCGGGCAGCGGGGACAACGGATGGCGTGTAGCGCCGCTGCAACGTCGTGTTACAGGTCGCTACAGAGGCTGAACGGCCGCGACGGAGCCAGTCCGGGGAAATTCCTTGCGAATCAAAGCAGCGCCGGCGTGGCACGGCGATTGCTCCCCCTAGGAACAAGGCCCTGTGAAGCCGCGTGGTTCGCTCGCCCGACGACCCTGCCAAGCCGGACGACGAATGGGAACTCCCGGTCCTCCCAGAGGGCCGGGAGTTTTCTTTTCCGAGGGAATCTTCACTGCAGGAGCCGCCATGGCGGCGAAGGGACCCTGCGTCACCGCTTCACTGCTCCGTGGGCTTCCCGCCGCCATGGCGGCTCCCACGGTTATCGCAGTTGGTCGAGGGCCAGTTGATGTTTCTTGCAGAGACGGTAGACGGTGACCCGCGAGACGCGCAGGCGACGGGCGCATTCGCTGATGTTGAACGCGCTCGCGCGCAGGCAGTCCACGATCGCCTCGCGTTCGGCCGAGGTCCGCGCGCTGCCCAGGCTGTCCCGGTCGCCTGCCGGACTGTCCACGCTGAGCTCGAGGTCCTCGGGCGTGATCAGCGCATCGTCCGCGATCACCGCGGCGCGCTGCACGCGGTTCATCAGCTCGCGCACGTTGCCCGGCCAGGAGAACGCGTTGAGCGCCTTGCGCGCGCTGCTGCTGAACGCGCGCGCCCGGGTCCCGTAGCTCTCGCGGAAGGCATCGAGGAAGTGCTGCGCAAGCAGCTCGATGTCGCCGGTGCGTTCGCGCAACGGCGGCATGCGCAGGCGGAGCACGTTCAGCCGATAGAACAGGTCCTCGCGGAAGCGTCCTTGCATGACGGCTTTTTCCAGGTCGACGTGCGTCGCGGCGAGCACGCGCACGTCGACCTTGATCGAATGGCAACTGCCGATGCGCTCGATGGTGCCTTCCTGCAGTACGCGCAGCAGGTTGGTCTGCGCATCCAGCGGCAGGTCGCCGATTTCATCGAGGAAAACGGTACCGCCGTCGGCCGATTCGAAGTGGCCGATCCGCCGCGCGGTGGCACCGGTAAAGGCGCCGCGTTCGTGACCGAACAGTTCGGACTGGACGAGGTTCGCGGGCAAGGCGCCGCAGTTGATGGCCGCGAACGGTTTCGCGTGCCGTGCCGACAACTGGTGCAGGGCGCGCGCCGCCATTTCCTTGCCGGTGCCGGTTTCGCCGGTGATGAGCAGGGGCAGCTCCACCGGTGCGAACTTGCGGATGTTCTGCGACAGGGCGCGAATCGCCGGACTGTTGCCTGTGAGCAGGCTGGGCGCGTCGTCGTCGCGCGGGAGCGGCGGGTCGCCGGGCACGCGGGCCAGGGCCTGGCGCAGGGCGCCGAGGGAGGACGGTCCGTCGATGATCTCGAAGGCGTGCGGCAGCACATGCCGCACGGACGGATCGGCGGCCTGCGTGTGTGCGCCCGTGAGCCCTATCCAGGCGATGCCCGGGTGGGTCTGGCGCAGGTCGTCGAGGATGCGCACCGCGGCCTGTGCCTTCGTGCGGAGGTCCACGACCGCGATGGCGCCATCGCCGCATTCGGGAAGCTCGGTGCCGTTTCTCGCCGGGTCGGCCACCAGCGTGCGCCATCCCGCACGGATCAGTCCGAAGTGTTCTTCAACGCTCGGTCTTCCAATCCAGACGACGCAACGACCCGTCGATTCCCCGCGCGACATGCCCGCTCCTCACCCAGTCTCGTGGCCTGCTGTCGGCTTCGCGGGTTCGGCACCGGACCCGCCGCCGGCACCCCTGCAGGCCGGCAAGCCCCACTTCATCGACCGTGAAGCGCACGGACGACGGAAGCGAAGTTATACCGGGCGGGGAAAGGCAGCCATACGCCAAACGGGCTAGCCCGTGCGCGCCGTTCATAGTTGTTGCGGCAACTATAGAAACAGGTCCGGCAGCAGCGGCTTCCCGGGGACCACGGCGTAGCGGTCGAAATCGGCGACTCCCTCGGCGCGAAGGATCTCCTCGTCGATGCAGAACCTCCCGGTGAAGCCGCGTGACGGTTTCGTGAGGATGGCGTGCGCCGCGTCCGCGACGATCTCCGGCTTGCGGCAGTTCTCCGCCTTGACGGTGTCCCCGAGCATGGCGATCGCCGCCGTGGCGATCACCGTTTTCGGCCAGAGCGCGTTCACGGCGATGCCCAGGGGGGCGAATTCCGGCGCCATGCCCAGCACGCAATGGCTCATGCCGAACTTGGCGATCGTGTAGGCGACGTGCGGCGCGTACCAGTGCGGATCGATGCTGGGCGGTGGCGAAAGCATCAGCACGTGCGGGTTTTCGGCGTCCTTGAGGAACGGCAGGCACGCCTGGGTGGCGAGGAAGGTGCCGCGCGTGTTCACCTCGTGCATGAGGTCGAAGCGCTTCATCGGCGTGCCTTCCACCCCGGCCAGCCAGATCGCGCTCGCGTTGTTCACCAGGATGTCGATGCCGCCGAAACGCTCCGCCGCGGTGGCCGCGGCCATGCGCACCTCGGCCTCCTCGCGGATATCCACCTTGAGCGGCAGCGCGGTGCCGCCCGCGGCTTCGATCTCGGCCGCCGCGCTATGGATCGTGCCGGGCAACCGCGGGTTGGGCACGTTGCTCTTCGCGGCGATGACGATGTTGGCGCCGTCGCGCGCGGCGCGCAGCGCGATGGCGAGGCCGATGCCGCGCGAGGCGCCGGTGATGAAGAGGGTCTTGCCGGCGAGGGTGGTCATGATCGTGCTACCTCAGGCGCGCTGGAATCGCGGAAGGATGTCGCGCAGTTCGGCCAGCCGTTGCAGGGGATCGTCGAGTTCGAGCATATGCTGGCATTCGTTGGGATCCAGCGGCAGCAGTTCGGACAGGCGGAAGCCGACCCAGCTGGCATCGTCCGAGCGCGCCGCCACGTCGTGCCGCCAGGGTGGCGCCATCTGCTCGGCGAGCCGCTCCAGGATCGTCGCCAGCAGCCCGAATTCCGGGGGCAGCGGGATCGCATCCTCTTCGCGCCAGGTAGCGACGTCGCCGCGTACCTGGCCGTCCGAACGCACGCGCGTACGCGTCACGCGGAAGCGCAGGCCGCCCTCGGCGACGATGCCCAGCAGGCCATCCTCGCGGGTGTGGAAGTCGGTGATGGTGGCGAGCGTGCCGACGGCCGCCGGGACAGCGGGCTGCCCCGCCTCGCGCCCTTCGAGGATCATGCAGACGCCGAATGCGCGACCCGTGCGCGCGCACTCGCGCACGAGGTCGATGTAGCGCGGCTCGAAGATGCGCAGTTGCAGGTGACCGCCCGGGAAAAGGACGTTCGAAAGCGGAAACAACGGAAGGTCGAGGGCGGGCGTCGTCGCGGCCATGCCCGGCAGTCTACCTTGCGTCGAGCGTCGCGAAGAAGCGGCGGGGAGCGTCCTCGAAACCGCCGTTGGACATGAAGACGACATGGTCGCCTTCGCGCGCTTCCGCGGCCAGAGCGGTGACCAGTCCGTCCACCGTGGATGCGGTGCTTCCCCGGCCGTCCAGGGCCGCCGTGACCTTGCCGGCATCCCATGCCAGTTCCGGGCGATGCAGGAAGACCACGCGGTCGGCATCGGCCAGCGACGGGGCCAGCGCGTCCGCATGCGCGCCGAGCCGCATGGAATTCGAGCGCGGCTCCAGGGCGACGAGGATGCGGGCATCGCCCAGCTTCGCACGCAGGCCGGCGAGGGTCGTGGCGATCGCCGTGGGATGGTGCGCGAAGTCGTCGTAGACGGTGATGCCGCGCCTCGTCCCCACGACTTCCATGCGCCGCTTCACGCTGGCGAAGTCCGCGAAGGCGGGAAGCAGGGCCACGGGATCCGCACCCGCCGCCGCGGCCGCGGCCAGGGCGGCCAGCGCGTTCATCACGTTGTGCCGGCCCAGCGAGGCCCAGCGGACCTCGCCCAGCGCTTCGCCCGCGCGCAGGACGCGGAAATGCGATCCGTCGGCGGCGATGAGCTCGGCACGCCAGTCGCCGGCGTCGATGCCGAAGGTCTCCACGGGCGTCCATGCGCCCATCGCCAGCACGTCGGCCAGGTAGGCGTCCTCCGCGTTGACGATCAGCCGGCCATTGCCCGGCACGGTGCGGACCAGGTGGTGGAACTGGCGCTGGATCGCGGCCACGTCGGGGAAGATGTCAGCGTGGTCGTACTCGAGGTTGTTGAGGATGGCGATCCGCGGGCGGTAATGGACGAACTTGGAGCGCTTGTCGAAGAAGGCCGAGTCGTATTCGTCGGCCTCGATCACGAAGGGCCGCCCTTCGCCGCGTCGCGCGGACACCTCGAAGTTGCCGGGCACGCCGCCGATCAGGAATCCGGGCGAGAGCCCCGCCGACTCGAGCAGGTGCGCCAGGAGGCTCGTGGTGGTCGTCTTGCCGTGCGTACCCGCCACGGCCAACACCTCGCGCCCTCCGAGCAGCGTCTCGCCAAGCCACTGCGGACCGGAGATGTAGCGCATGCCTTCGTCGAGCATGTATTCCACCGCCGGATTGCCGCGGGTCATGGCATTGCCGACCACGACGAGGTCCGGCGCCGGCGTGAGGTGCGCCGCGGAGTAGCCCTGCATCAGCTCGATGCCGAGCGCTTCCAACTGGGTGCTCATGGGCGGGTAGACGTTGGCGTCGGAACCCTCGACCCGGAGGCCGAGTTCGCGCGCGAGCGCCGCGACGCCACCCATGAAGGTGCCGCAGATACCTAGGATATGGACGCGCATCGGGAGGCTCGTCGGGCGGGCCGGGGGATCAGGCGCTGGCGGCGGCGGTCTGCTCGAGCGCGGCCTTGACGCGGGCGGTGACCTCGTCGAGTTCGCCCACGCCGTCCACGACCTTGAGCTTGCCGCGCTTCGCGTAGAACTCGGCGACGGGCGCCGTCTGGTCGGCGTAGATGCCAAGGCGCCTCTTCACCGTGTCCGGATTGTCGTCCGGACGCTTTTCGGCCTTGAAGCGCACCACGCAGCGATCGAGGATGGCCTCGTTCGGCACGTCGAGCTTGATCACGACGTCGAGCGGCTGGCCGATCTCGGCAAGCACGCCGTCCAGGGCTTCGGCCTGGGCGAGGTTGCGCGGGTAGCCGTCGAGGATGAACCCCGGCTTCGCGTCCGGCTGGCTGAGGCGCGAGCGGATGATGCCGAGCATGATGTCGTCGGAAAGCAGCTGGCCGGCATCCATGATGCTCTTCGCCTTCTTGCCCAGCTCGCTCTCGGCCTTGATCTCCGCGCGCAGGAGATCGCCGGTGGAGATGTGCGGGATGCCCAGGTCCTGCTTGAGGCGGGTCGCTTGGGTGCCCTTGCCCGAACCGGGGGCGCCGAATAGCACGAGTCGCATTGATGCTCCATTCGCCGGACACCGGGCAGACCCGCTGTCGGACACGATAAAATGGGTCCCAAGGTAACGGCACGGGCGCCGCCGCGTCAAACGGCGGACATCCCGGGGGTGTACGGGGCCGCCCGGACAGGGCCCTTCAAGGCGCCGCGACGCGGAGCGCGTTACGCTGGGGCCTTCGACCACCAGAAGGACCCGAAGCATGGCCGCCGGCAAACTCCTCTATGCCCAGTCGGGCGGCGTCTCCGCCGTCATCAACGCCACCGCCGCGGGCGTGATCGAGACGGCCCGCGACAAGGGTATCCCGGTCTATGCGGCGCGCAACGGCATCCTCGGCGCACTGCGCGAGGAACTGATCGACACGACCAAGGAAGCCAAGGCCAACATCGCCGCACTGAAGCACACGCCGGGCGGCGCCTTCGGGTCCTGCCGCTACAAGCTGAAGTCGCTGGAAGAGAACCGTGCCGAGTACGAGCGCCTCATCGAAGTGTTCAAGGCCCACGACATCCGCACCTTCCTCTACAACGGCGGCAACGATTCGGCCGACACGGCGAACAAGGTCTCGAAGATCGGCCAGGCCCTGGGTTACCAGGTGAACTGCATCGGCGTGCCGAAGACGATCGACAACGACCTGGTGGTGACCGACACCTGCCCCGGCTTCGGCTCGGTGGCCAAGTACACGGCCATCGCCGTGCGCGAGGCGAGCCTGGACGTGGCCTCGATGATGGAAACCTCCACGAAGGTCTTCATCATCGAGGTGATGGGCCGTCACGCGGGCTGGATCGCCGCGGCGGCCGGCCTGGCGGGTTCGTCGGCGGGCGATCCGCCGCACGTGATCCTGTTCCCCGAGAACGTGTTCGATCCGGAAGCCTTCCTGGCCAAGGTGAAGGCCACGGTGGAGAAGGTGGGTTACTGCACCGTGGTCGTTTCGGAGGGCGTGAAGGACAAGGGCGGGAAGTTCCTGGCCGAGTCCGGCGCGCGCGACGCGTTCGGCCACGCGCAGCTGGGCGGCGCCGCGCCGGTGCTGGCCGCGCTGGTGCGCGAGAAGCTCGGCTACAAGTACCACTGGGCCCTGCCCGACTACCTGCAGCGCTCGGCACGGCACGTGGCCTCGAAGACCGATCTGGAGCAGGCCTATGCGGTCGGCAAGAAGGCGGTCGAATACGCTGCCGAAGGACTGAACGCGGTGATGCCGGTGATCGTGCGCACCTCCGACGAACCGTACAAGTGGAAGATCGAGGCGGCGCCGCTGGACAAGATCGCCAACCACGAGAAGAAGATGCCGAAGAACTTCATCTCGAAGGACGGCTTCGGCATCACCGCGGCCGCGCGGCGTTACCTCGCGCCGCTGATCCAGGGCGAGGCGCCCCCGCCGTACGGGCCGGACGGGTTGCCGGTGTATGTGACGCTGAAGAACGCCCCGGTGCCGAGGAAGCTGAAGAAGTTCACGGTGGGATAACCCCTCCCCGCTTTGTGTGGGCCCACCACATGCGGGGTTCTTATCCGAGCAGCTTGCGGATCAGTTTCAGGTCGCTGACGAAATCGGCGAAGCCCGCTTCGCGCGCCTCGTGGTCGGGGAGCCGCAGCAGGTACGAGGGGTGCACCGTCGCCAGCGCCTTGCGTCCGTCGGGCAGGTCGAGCCACTCGCCGCGCTGCGCCATCAGCCGGAACGACGCACCGAACACCGCCTGCGCCGCCATCGCGCCCATGCACACGATGCCATCGGGGCGGATGCGATCGATTTCCGCCGCGAGCCAGGGCCGGCACGCCGCCTGCTCCCCGGCGTTCGCGCGCTTGTGCAGGCGCACCTTGCCGCGCGGCTCGAACTTGAAGTGCTTCACCGCGTTGGTGACGTAGAGCGCGCCACGGTCGACCCCCGCCTCTTCCAGCGCACGGTCGAACAGCTTGCCCGCCGGCCCGACGAACGGCTTGCCGGCAAGATCCTCCTGGTCGCCCGGCTGCTCGCCGATGACCACGATGCGGGCGTCCGACGGGCCCATGCCGAACACGGTCTGCGTGGCGGGCTTCCACAGGTCGCATGCGCGGCAATCGCGCGCCTGCCTGCGCAGCGCGGCGATGCCGCCTTCGGGGGCGTCCACCGCCGCCTTCTGCAGTGGCGTCACCTTCTTCCTCGGTACCGTCGGTTGCTTCTCCACCATCGCCTGCATCCTCGGTAGCGCATCGCGTACCAGTTCGGGGATGAGCCGCGCTTCCGGAAGGTTTTTCCAGTACTTCACCGGCATCTCGCGGCGCATCGCGTCCACTTTCAGCCGGGCGGGATTGAAGATGCTCGCGTAGTACGTGCGCCAGAGGTCTTCCAGCGCATCCCCCGACGGCGCATCCGCACGCTCCGCGCCCGGCCCGACGACGAGCGTGGCGCCGTCCCAGTGCGCGCTGCGTGATGGCGTGAGCAGGGACCAGCGCATGCCGGTGAACCGGCGCACGAAGAACGGCGCGACACGGGCCACGATGTCGTGCTCGGGTTCGAACCAGGCGACGTACACCGTCTCCTCGTCATGCCGCACCTCGCGGAAGCGCACGAAGGCCTTCATCTTGTGCATGTCGCGGCTCACCTGCCGTGCGCACGCGTGGGCCCAGGCCACGTCGTCGTCGGTGGCGATGCGCAGCAGTTCCCGCTCGCCGTGCGCGATGCGCCACAGCATGCGGTAGAGGGTGGCGTGGCGCCGGGGGTCGCCATGCGCCAGCACGGCGTTCGCAAGGGTGAGGAAATCGCGCGGCACCGCAGGCGCGTCGTGGCGACGTGGCGAGGGAATGGCATCGTCGCCGCCGAAGAGTCCACCCGCTCCGGCCGCGCGCCACTCCACCGCGGCCGGCTCGACGTCGGCGAGCAGCAACGCGCGCGCCTTCGCCCGCCACGCCGCGAAGTCGGAGGGATCGTCGAGTGCGACCGCAAGCATCGTCAGCCGAACAGGTCCGGCTGGGTGGGCTCCCGCAGATCGCGGCGAAGCGAGACGCTTTCGCTCTCACCGCGCGGACGGTGGTCGAGTGTCTCCACGAACGGAGCCACCTTCTTCACCGGCACACGCAAGCGGACCAGGTCGTCGTAGCGGACGCGCCGGTGCGTCCGCATGGCGATCAGCTTGTCCACCGTCTTCACGCCAAGGCCCGGTACGCGCAGGAGCATCTCCCGGGATGCGCGGTTCACGTCCACCGGGAAGCTTTCGCGATGACGGAGCGCCCACGCCAGCTTGGGATCCACGTCGAGCGACAGCATGCCGTCGTCGCCCGGCGGCGCGATCTCGTCGGCGGCGAAGCCGTAGAACCGCATGAGCCAGTCGGCCTGGTACAGGCGATGCTCGCGCACCAGCGGCGGCGGCTTCAGCGGGAGGATCTTCGATGCGTCGGGAATCGGACTGAACGCGGAGTAATAGACCCGGCGCAACCGGTAGTTCGTGTAGAGATTGGTGCTCGCGGCAAGCACGTCGCGATCGCTCGCGGTGTCCGCGCCGACGATCATCTGCGTGCTCTGCCCCGCCGGCGCGAAGCGTGGCGCCTTCTTCTCCGCCTTCGCCTCCTCGATGGACAGGCGCAGGCGTCCCATGGCGCTGCGGATGTCGCCCAGGTCCTTCTCCGGCGCCAGCGACTTGAGGCCGCCCTCAGTGGGCATCTCCACGTTGATGCTCAGGCGGTCCGCCCAGCGTCCCGCCGCGTCGATGAGCTCGGGCGAGGCGTCGGGGATCGTCTTCAGGTGGATGTAACCGGCGAAACGGTGTTCCGTGCGCAGCGCGCGGGCCACGCGCACCAGCTGCTCCATCGTGTAGTCGGGCGACTGGATGATGCCGGAGGAGAGGAACAGGCCCTCGATGTAGTTGCGGCGATAGAACGCCAGGGTGAGGTCCACGACCTCCTCGACGGTGAAGCGCGCCCGCTGCACGTTGCTGCTGCGCCGGTTCACGCAGTACACGCAGTCGTAGACGCAGAAGTTCGTCAGCAGGATCTTCAGCAGCGAGATGCAGCGGCCATCCGGCGCGAAGGCATGGCAGATGCCCATGCCTTCGGTCGAGCCGATGCCGCCACTCTTCAGCGAGTTGCGGCCGTTGCCGCCGCTGGACGAACAGGAGGCGTCGTACTTCGCGGCGTCGGCGAGGATGGCGAGCTTTTCGGAGACGTTCATGGGGAGAGGCATGGTGCCAAAATCGACATCCGGCCGCGTGAAGGCCTCGCTCCCTTGTGCGGCAAGCGTGCCCGCTGCCGCGGGATCGCCGGCACAGCCGGCTCCCACACGCTTCCTTTCGGGCCTGCTCTTCTGCAGGAGCCGGTATCATGGGTTTCGTCTCCGGAGTCGACCATGGATCTCATCGTTCGCCACGCCAGCCTTCCCGATGGCCGGACCGATATCGACATCGGCATCGAGGGCGGTCGGTTCGCGGCGGTCCAGCCGGCGTTGCCGGCCAGGGGCGTCGAAGAGATCGACGCGGCGGGCCGCCTCGTCTGCCCGCCCTTCGTCGACGCGCACTTCCACATGGACGCGACGCTTTCCCTGGGCCTTCCGCGCCTCAATACGTCCGGCACGCTGCTTGAGGGCATCGCGCTCTGGGGCGAACTCAAGCCGGACCTCACCCTGCAGGCGCTGGTGGATCGCGCGATGGCCTATTGCGACATGGCCGTGGCGCAGGGCCTGCTCGCGATCCGCAGCCATGTCGACATCTGCGACGACCGCCTGCTCGCGACCGAAGCGTTGCTCGAGGTGAAGCGCCGCGTCGCGCCGTACCTGCACCTGGAACTGGTGGCATTCCCCCAGGACGGCCTGCTGCGCTCGCCGAACGCGCGCGACAACCTCGTGCGCGCGCTGGACATGGGCGTCGACGTCGTCGGAGGCATTCCCCACTTCGAGCGCACGATGGCCGACGGTGCCGCATCCATCCGCTGGCTGTGCGAGCTGGCCGCGGAACGCGGACTGCGCGTGGACATGCATTGCGACGAGTCGGACGATCCGCTGTCGCGGCACATCGAGACGCTGGCCGCCGAGACCGTGCGTACCGGACTCCAGGGACGGGTGACGGGCTCGCACCTCACCTCGATGCATTCGATGGACAACTACTATGTGTCCAAGCTGCTCCCGCTTATCGCGGAAGCCGGTGTGCATGCGATCGCGAATCCGCTCATCAACATCACCTTGCAGGGCCGCCACGACACCTATCCGAAGCGGCGCGGCATGACCCGCGTACCCGAGCTCATGGACGCCGGGGTGAACGTCGCCTTCGGCCACGACTGCGTGATGGACCCCTGGTACGGCATGGGCTCCGGCGACATGCTGGAAGTGGCCCACATGGGCCTGCACGTGGCGCAGATGACCTCCTCCCATGGCGTCGCACGAAGTTTCGAGGCGGTGACGACGAATGCGGCCCGCGTGCTCGGCCTCGAAGGCTATGGCATCGCGCCGGGCAACCGCGCCGACCTCCTCCTCTTGCAGGCGGGGGACGTCCACGAGGCGATCCGGTTGAGAGCGGCCCGCCTGCTGGTGGTCCGCGGCGGCCGCGTGCTCGCCCGTTCAACTGAACGGCGCACCCGGCTCGACCTGCCGGAACGCGCGCCGGACCTCACTCTGGAGTTCCGGCCGGGCTCGATTTCCTGAACCCCCGGGTTCAATAGCTGTCGCGTCAATGAACGCTTTCACCCAGCTTTCGGTTCGTAGGAGTTCGCGTTCAGCATTCGCTTCCTAGCATCCGAGTCGCCGATCCGCCGACTGGCGATCGCCACGGGAGACTGGACATGAAAACGATGCTGC
This sequence comes from Luteibacter yeojuensis, assembly GCF_011742875.1. Taxonomy (NCBI): domain Bacteria; kingdom Pseudomonadati; phylum Pseudomonadota; class Gammaproteobacteria; order Lysobacterales; family Rhodanobacteraceae; genus Luteibacter; species Luteibacter yeojuensis. Next base: position 81,014 of record NZ_JAAQTL010000004.1, on the reverse strand, counting down.
GTACCGCGTTCGCCGCCCTCGCGATGGTCGCCACGACCGCCGCCTTCGCGGACGACCACCATGGCCACGATCGTGACCGCCACGGTCACGACGACCGCCATGACCGTGGCGGCTGGCACCACGACAACGGCTGGCATGGGCATCGTCCGCCGCCGCCCCGGTACTACGGTCACGGGTATTACCACCGTCCCGCGCCGGTCTACTACCGTCCGGCACCGCGCTACTACGGTCATTACGGTCACTGGGAACGCGGCCACCGCTATCATGGCCGCCACGTCGTCGTGTACGACTACGGCAGCTACCGCCTGCGTCCGCCGCCGCGCGGTTACCACTGGGTCCGCGAGAACGACGACTTCCTCCTGGTAGCCGTCGCCACCGGCATCATCCTCGACATCGCCACCCGCTAAACGGAGACATCCCGTATGAAGATGCTGGGCAAGCTGGTTTTCGCCATCGCCGCGGCCGGCGTCATCGCACCCGCGCTCGCCTTCGCGCCCGGTCCCGTCCAGGACCACCGCGACTGGCATGACGACCGCCACGACGACCGTCACGACCACGATCGCGACCGCCACGACAACGGCCATCACTACGGCCACGACAAGTACCGTGGCGACTGGCATCCGCGCCCCGGCGGCCATTGGGAGCGCGGGCACCGCTACGACGGACGCGTGATCGTGATCGAGGACTGGCACAGCCGCCACCTGCGTACGCCGCCGCGTGGCTATCACTGGGTGCGTGCCGACAACGACGACCTGCTTCTCGTGGCGATCGCCACGGGGATCATCGCGGATATCGTCTCGCAGTAATCCCTCCCACCTCGTCGCCCCTGCGAAGGCAGGGGCCCAGCGACTCCCGCGCACGGCAAGTCACTGGGTTCCCGCCTTCGCGGGAACGACGGGCACTGCGTGACTTGCGCAGCGCACAACACCATTCCCCGCCTCCCCTGCCTATACTCGGACCGGGCCCATGACGGGCTCCCACAATTCGGGGAGGCTTCGATGCTGCAACAGTACGGTTTATGGATCGCGCTGGCATGTGCGGTCGTCGCGATTCTGTACGGCGCGCTTTCGGTCAGCTGGGTACTGGCGAGATCGCCGGGCAACGAACGAATGCAGGAGATCGCCGCCGCCATCCAGGAAGGCGCCCGCGCTTACCTCAACCGCCAGTACGCCACCATCGGCGTCGTCGGCATCGTACTTTTCCTGGTGATCGGCATCTTCCTCGATTGGGGTACCGCGATCGGCTTCGCGCTGGGGGCGCTGCTCTCGGGAGCCGCCGGCTACATCGGCATGAACGTTTCGGTTCGTGCCAACGTGCGTACCGCCGAGGCCGCCAGGAGCGGCCTTTCTTCTGCCCTCGCCGTGGCCTTCCGCGGCGGCGCCATCACCGGCATGCTGGTCGTGGGCCTGGGCCTGCTGGGCGTGGCCGGTTACTACGGCGTGCTCACCCACATGGGCTACGAGCAGACGCATGTGCTGCATGCCATGGTCGGCCTGGCCTTCGGCTCCTCGCTCATCTCGATCTTCGCCCGCCTCGGCGGCGGCATCTTCACCAAGGGCGCCGACGTGGGTGCCGACCTTGTAGGCAAGGTGGAGGCCGGGATTCCGGAGGACGATCCGCGCAATCCCGCCGTGATCGCGGACAACGTGGGCGACAACGTCGGCGACTGCGCCGGCATGGCCGCCGACCTGTTCGAAACCTATGCGGTGACCCTGATCGCCACGATGCTCCTCGGCGGCGTGATGGCCACGACGGTGGGACCGAACGGCGTCCTTTATCCGCTGGTGCTCGGCGGTGCGTCGATCGTCGCTTCGGTCATCGGCACGTTCTTCGTGAAGACCCGCGGCGGCAAGATCATGAACGCCCTGTACGCCGGCGTGACCGTATCCGCCGTGCTGGCCGCCATCGCGTTCTGGCCGATCACGCAAGCGCTGATGGCCGACTCGGGATTCGGCGTGGGCCGCATCTATGGCTGCGCCCTCATCGGCCTGGTGCTCACCGGCGCGATGGTGGTGATCACCGAGTACTACACCGCCACGGAATACCGCCCGGTGCGCCACGTGGCGCAGTCCTCCACCACCGGCCACGCGACCAACATCATCGCCGGCCTCGGCGTGTCGATGAAATCCACGGCGCTGCCGGTGCTCGCCGTATGCGCGGCGATCTGGGGCGCCTTCGCGCTGGCCGGCCTCTACGGCATCGCCATCGCGGCCACCGCGATGCTGAGCATGACCGGCATGGTGGTGGCCCTGGACGCCTACGGCCCGATCACCGACAACGCCGGCGGCATCGCCGAGATGGCCGAGCTGCCGGCCGAGGTGCGCGGCGTGACCGATCCGCTGGACGCGGTGGGCAACACCACCAAGGCCGTCACCAAGGGTTACGCCATCGGCTCAGCCGGCCTCGCGGCGCTGGTGCTGTTCGCCGATTACACCCATAACCTTGGCCTGCATTTCGGCGGCACGGAAGTGAGCTTCGACCTGTCGAACCATTACGTGATCATCGGCCTGCTGATCGGCGGCCTGATCCCATACCTCTTCGCCGCCATGGCGATGGAGGCGGTGGGACGCGCCGCCGGTTCTGTGGTGGAGGAAGTACGCCGGCAGTTCCGCGAGATCGCGGGCATCATGCAGGGCACCACCAAGCCCGACTACTCGCGCGCCGTGGACATGCTCACCCGCTCCGCCATCCGCGAAATGCTGGTGCCCTCGCTGCTGCCCGTGCTGGTGCCGGTCGTGGTGATCTTCGGCTTCAAGTGGCTGGGTGGCCCGCAAGCCGGCGCGCAGGCGCTGGGTGGCGTGCTGATCGGCACCATCGTCACCGGCCTCTTCGTCGCCATCTCCATGACCACCGGCGGCGGCGCATGGGACAACGCCAAGAAGTACATCGAGGACGGCAACTTCGGCGGGAAGGGCTCGGACGCGCACAAGGCGGCCGTGACCGGCGACACCGTGGGCGACCCATACAAGGACACGGCGGGCCCGGCGGTGAATCCGCTGATCAAGATCATCAACATCGTGGCGTTGTTGCTGATCCCCCTCCTGTAGGAGCCGCCATGGCGGCGAGGAACCCTTGCCTCGCCGCCTCACCGCTTCGTGGGCTTCTCGCCGCTGCACCGGCTCCTGCAGGGGAACATGCCTCGCCTCTTCCCCGCTCCGTTGGCTTCTCGCCGCTATAGCGGCTCCCACATTTCCTGGTAGGAAAATTCCATGCACAGACGCTGGATTGCGCTGGCCCTCGCCCTTACCTTCAGTGGCATGACCCAAGCCTACGATCCCCCCAGGACCGCGCCCGCCCCCCATGCCAGCGCCGATGCTTCCGACGAGAACCTCTGGCTCGACGACATCGACGGTGCCAAGCCGCTCGAATGGGTGAAGGAGCGCAACGCCGCCACGGTCTCGAAGTACGCTTCGGACCAGGCGTTCAAGACGCTCGACGCGCGCATCCTCGAAGTCCTCGATTCCGAAGCGAAGATCCCGATGGTCTCGAAGATCGGCGATCACTACTACAACTTCTGGCGCGACAAGCAGCACCCGAAGGGCCTCTGGCGGCGTACGACCCTTGCCGAATACCGCAAGGACAAGCCCGCATGGGAAACCGTGATCGACCTCGACGCGCTGTCCGCGGCCGAGAACGAGAACTGGGTATGGCACGCGGCGCAATGCCTCAAGCCGGACTACCGCCGCTGCCTTGTCTCGCTGTCGCGGGGCGGTGCCGACGCGGACGTGGTGCGCGAGTTCGACCTCACCACCAAGACCTTCCTCAAGGACGGCTTCAGCCTGCCCGAGGCGAAGAGCCAGGTGGCGTGGATGGACGAGGATCATCTCTACGTCGCCACGGACTTCGGCCCCGGCTCGATGACCGATTCGAGCTACCCGCGCATCGTGAAGGAATGGAAGCGCGGCACGCCGTTGTCCAGCGCGAAGACGGTCTATGAAGGCAAGAAGACCGATATGTCGATCTGGGCGTTCCGCGACCGCACGCCCGGGTACGAGCGCGATTTCGTCTCGCGCGCACTGGAGTTCTACAACAGCGAGACCTTCCTGCGCGGCAAGGACGGCAAGCTCACGAAGATCGACGTACCCAACGACGCCGAGACCGATGTCGAGCGCGAATGGCTGCTGATCGAACTGCGCACCGCGTGGACGGTGGGCGGCAAGACGTATCCGTCCGGCTCCCTGCTGGCGGCGAACTTCGACGATTACATGGCGGGCAAGCGCGAGCTGGTCGCGCTGTTCACGCCGGACGAACACACCTCGATGTCCGGTCATTCCTGGACACGCCACCACCTCATCCTCAACGTGATGCGCGACGTGGTGAACGAAGTCCACATCCTCACGCCGGCCGCCAAGGGCGAGTGGAAGAGCGCACCCCTGGGCGATGCGCCGGCGCTCAGCACCATCCAGGCGGTGGGCGTGGACGCCGATGACACGGACGAATACTTCCTCACCGTCTCCGGTTACCTCCAGCCGACCACGCTCTACTACGGCGTGCTCGGCCAGGGCGGCAGGGAGGCGCTGAAGCACAGCCCGGCCTTCTTCGATGCCTCGAAGTACGTGGTGAGCCAGCACTTCGCCACCTCGAAGGACGGCACGAAGGTGCCGTATTTCGAAATCGCGCCGAAGGCGATGAAGACGGACGGCAAGAACCCGACCCTGGTCTACGGCTACGGCGGCTTCGAGATCCCGTTGCAGCCGATGTATTCGGCAGGCGTCGGCCGGGCCTGGCTGGAGAAGGGGGGCGTTTACGTGGTCGCCAACATCCGCGGCGGCGGCGAGTACGGCCCGCGCTGGCACCAGGCGGCGTTGAAGGCCAATCGTCCGCGCGCCTACGAGGACTTCGCGGCGGTGTCGCAGGACCTGATCGACCGCAAGATCACCAGCCCGAAGCACATGGGTATGATGGGCGGCAGCAACGGCGGCCTCCTGGCCGGCAACATGCTGACGAAATACCCGCAGCTGTACGGGGCGGTGGTGAGCCAGGTGGCCCTGCTGGACATGAAGCGCTACACGCACATGTCGGCCGGCGCCTCGTGGATGGCCGAATACGGCGACCCGGACAAGCCGGAGGAATGGAAGTACATCCAGACCTTCTCGCCGTACCAGAACCTGCACAAGGGGACGAAATACCCCCCGGTGCTGTTCACCACCTCCACCCGCGACGACCGGGTGGGGCCGGTCCATGCCCGCAAGATGGCCGCGCGCATGCAGGCCATGGGCTTCGACGCCAGCTTCTACGAGAACATCGAGGGCGGCCATGGGGCGGCGGCGGACAACAAGCAGTCGGCCTTCATGAACGCCCTGGCGTATACCTACCTTTGGGATCATTTGAGGTAGCTTCCGAGACCTTGTAGGAGCCGCTATAGCGGCGAGGGAACTTGCCTCGCCGCTTCATCGCTCCGTGGGCCTGTCGCCGCTATAGCGGCTCCCACAGGGGTCCGGGGTTTCCCCGTGGGTGGGCTGGCCGTATCCTATCCGGCCCGCCTAACCCCTAGAAGAATCAAGGACCCCCCCCCCATGGGACTGCACCTCGTTTCCGCCGGCCGCAACGTGCCGGACGAAATCAACGTCATCATCGAAATCCCGAAGGACGCCGAGCCGGTCAAGTACGAAGTGGAGAAGGAAAGCGGCGCGATCTTCGTCGACCGCATCCTCTCCACCCCGATGCGCTACCCCTGCAACTACGGCTACGTGCCGGGCACGCTGGGTGGCGACGGCGATCCGCTGGATGCCCTGGTGATCCTCCCGCTCTCGCTGGTGCCGGGCTCGGTCATCCGCTGCCATCCGGTCGGCATGCTGAAGATGACCGACGAAGCCGGTGCCGACGAGAAGCTCGTCGTGGTCCCGGTGGAGAAGGTGTTCGCCGGCTATGCGCACATCCGCGACATCAAGCAGGTGTCCGGCCACTGGCTGGAGCGCATCGGCCACTTCTTCGAGCATTACAAGGATCTCGAGAAGGGCAAGTGGGTCAAGGTCGAGGGCTGGGTCGGTGCCGACGAGGCCAAGGCCGAGATCACGGCCGGTATGGCGCGCTACAAGGCCGACAAGTAAACGATGTATTTGTAGGAGCCGCTATAGCGGCGAGGAAACCTTGCGAAGCGCGGCAAGAATCCCTCGCCGCTATAGCGGCTCCTACAGCCGTTTTATCCGCGGCCCAGCAGCGCCCGCAGATCGATGATCGCCGCGTTCGCGCGCGAGATGTAGTTCGCCATCACCAGCGAATGGTTGGCGAAGAAGCCGAACGGCGAGCCGTTCAGGACTATCGGGCTGCCCAGCGACTTCTGCGATTCCTCCAGCTCGCGGATCACCTGCTGCAGGCTCGCGTCCGCGTTCTTGCTGCGCAGGATCGGCGCGAAGTCATGGCGGATCGCCTTCAGCTGTTCCAGCAGGGTCCAGGTATAGCCGCGGGCCTCGTAGAAGTTGTCGTCGATCTTCGACCAGGGCGTCTTCACGTAGATCGCCTTCGCCGGGCCGGCGTTCGCCCCGACGGAAGCGTCCGGCGCGGCGTCCACCTTCAGCTGGCCCACGCTGGCCGACAGCCGTTGCGACAGCGAGCCCAGGCGGGCCGAGACGGTCTGCAGGTAATCGGCAAGATTGTCCGCACGCGCATAGAAATGGGCGTTGCCGTCCGCCGCATCGGACAGCCGTGACAGGTAGTTTGCGAGGTCGTCCACGGCCTTGCCGTATTGCGATTCCGAACTCGGCAGCAGCCAGCGGTCGTTGGGGCTGTTGAGCAGCGGATCCGCCTCGCCGAGGTCCTTGTCCTCGGTGGACTGCGTCTGCGAACGGCTGAAGTCGTTGCGCAGGGCACGGGCAAGGTCGCGCGAAGCCGTCAGCGACCCGAATTCCCAGTTGGGCATGTTGTCCATGAATACGCCGGGCGGCATCTTGTCGTTGCTCAGGTAGCCGCCACGCTTGTCCGTCAGTGTGTCGACCGAGCGGATCAACGTATATGTCGTGACGGCGCCGGTGCTGAGCGGGCGTCCGATGCCCTTCATGTGCGCGGTGGTGACGGCGACCGGATCGAACTGCGCCGGCTCCTTGTCCCACCACCACATGAGGACCAGCACCAGCAGGACCAGGATGGCGATCGGCACGGCGATCGCCAGGCCGAGCGGGTTGCGCCGGCGGCGGGCCGGCGCGGGGGTGGCGGTCGCATTCATGGGGGACTTCCTTCTCGTCGCGAACGTGAGCGCTTAGCTTACCCTGCTCAGTGCGCGGACGGCGTCGCCGTCTCGCCCTTCGCGCCGAGGTTCTCCAGCAGGGTGGCCATGTCCTCGGCGTGCTCCTCTTCCTGCGCCAGGATGTCTTCCATGATGCGGCGCGTGGTCGGGTCGTCGTCGCCGATGTACTGCACGATGGCACGGTAGCTGTCGATGGCGATGCGCTCGGCGACCAGGTCTTCCTTGATCATGTCGACCAGCGTGGTGCCTTCCACGTAATCGGCATGGCTGCGCGAAAGCAGGCCATCGGGGTTGAAGTTGGGCGTGCCGTCGAGCTGGGTGATGCGTTCGGCGATGCGGTCCGCGTGCGCCTGCTCCTCGTTGGCGTGCTCGAGGAATTCGGCCTTGACGCTCTGCGAGTGGATGCCCGGTGCCATGTAGTAGTGGTACTTGTAGCGGAGCACGCAGACCAGTTCCGTGGCGAGCGCCTCGTTGAGCAGCTTGATCACCGTTTCGCGGTCGGCGCGGTATCCGGACGTGACCGCGCCGCTGTCGATGTGTTCGCGGGCGCGCCTGCGGATGTTCTCGATGTCGCTGATGAAGGGCTTGCTGCTGGTCATTGCCGGGTCTCCTCGGAACGGGACGGGGAAGGCCATGACGGTAGGATCTGGGTTGGGAAAACCCGGTGAAGAGGTGCGCGGCCCCTTGGGGGCCTTGAGTCGCTGCCCCCCCCTGCGAAGGCAGGGGCCCAGCGACTCCCGCCGCCCCTCAGGCCTTCCGGTAAACCTCCCCACCCTGCTCGCGGAACTCCAGCGCCTTCCCTTCCATCCCGGCCGCATGATCCCGCACCTCCTGCGTGATCTTCATCGAGCAGAACTTCGGCCCGCACATCGAGCAGAAATGCGCCGACTTGTGCGCGTCCTTCGGCATCGTCTCGTCGTGGAACTCGCGGGCCTTGTCCGGGTCGAGGCCCAGGTTGAACTGGTCGTCCCAGCGAAACTCGAAGCGCGCCTTCGACAGTGCGTTGTCGCGCACCTGGGCGCCGGGATGGCCCTTGGCGAGGTCGGCCGCGTGAGCGGCGATCTTGTACGCGACGATGCCGTCGCGTACATCCTGGCGATTGGGCAGGCCGAGGTGTTCCTTAGGCGTCACGTAGCAGAGCATCGCCGTGCCGAACCAGCCGATCATCGCCGCGCCGATGGCGCTGGTGATGTGGTCGTAACCGGGGGCGATGTCGGTGGTCAGCGGACCCAGCGTATAGAACGGCGCCTCGTGGCATTTCTCCAGCTGGCGCTCCATGTTTTCCTTGATGAGCTGCATGGGCACGTGCCCCGGGCCCTCGATCATGCATTGCACGTCGTGCTTCCACGCCAGCCGGGTGAGCTCGCCCAGCGTGTCGAGTTCGCCGAACTGCGCCGCGTCATTCGCATCGGCGACGCATCCCGGACGAAGACCGTCGCCGAGGCTGAAAGACACGTCGTACGCCTTCATGATCTCGCAGATGTCTTCGAAGTGGGTGTAGAGGAAGTTCTCGCGATGGTGGGCGAGGCACCATTTGGCCATGATCGACCCGCCGCGCGACACGATGCCGGTGACGCGCCTGGCGGTAAGCGGCACGAAGCGCAGCAGCACGCCCGCATGGATGGTGAAGTAATCGATGCCCTGCTCGGCCTGCTCGACCAGCGTGTCGCGGAAGATCTCCCAGGTCAGTTCCTCGGCCACGCCGCCCACCTTCCCCAGCGCCTGGTAGATGGGCACCGTGCCGATCGGCACCGGCGAATTGCGCACGATCCACTCGCGCGTCTCGTGGATGTGCTTGCCGGTGGAGAGATCCATGACGGTGTCGGCGCCCCAGCGGATCGCCCACACGAGTTTTTCGACTTCCTCGGCGATGCCGGAACTCACCGCGCTGTTGCCGATGTTGGCGTTGACCTTGGTAAGGAAGTTGCGGCCGATGATCATCGGCTCCGCTTCCGGGTGGTTGATGTTGGCGGGAATGATGGCGCGACCGCGCGCCACTTCGTCGCGCACGAACGCCGCCGTGATGTGGGCGGGCAGCGCCGCGCCGAACGCTTCGCCAGGATGCTGCGCGCGCAAGGCGGCATCGGCGAGCGCGTCGATCCGCTGGTTCTCGCGGATGGCGATGAACTCCATTTCCGGCGTGACGACGCCACGGCGCGCATAGTGCATCTGGGTGACGTTGGCTCCCGCGCGGGCGCGCAGCGGCAGGCGCGTTCCACCAAAGCGGATGCCGTCCAGCCGCGCATCGTTCGCCCTGCCGCGCCCGAAGCTCGACGACAGGCTGTCCAGCCGCTCCACGTCCCCGCGCTCGGCGATCCAGGCGGCGCGCAGCGCGGGCAGGCCGACGGCGAGGTCCACCGTGTGCGCGGGATCGGTATAGGGGCCGGACGTGTCGTAGACGACGATCGGTGGATTGGCCTCGCCACCGAACAACGTCGGCGTGGCCGATTGCGCGATCTCGCGCATGGGCACGCGCAGGTCGGCGCGGCTGCCGGTCACGTGGACCTTGCGCGAACCGGAGATCGGTGCGGTGACGGACTGGGACAGCTCGCGCGCGGCGCGGGCCAGGTCGGACGGCATGGCATTCATCGGCTTCTCGTTCCTCACGGGGAAGGGAGAAGCGGACGGCGCCGTCACGGGACACGACATGCACGGATGCACGTCGATCGTGGACGAAGCTTCCTACGCCGGTACGGACCGGATCAGGTTCGAAGGGACTCTCTCAGCCCGCGCGTATCGCATGGGCACCCCCGCTTCGCGACCGATTAAAGCACGAAGCGGGCGGACGCGTCAGACGCTGACGTTGCGCGGGGAGTATGCGCGCATGAACATGTCGACCGCGGCCAGGGCGTTGGCCTTCACTTCCTCGGCGAACTGCACGGCGCAGTCCTCGCAGCCGAAGAGGCGGCGGATCAGCAGGTCGCCCTTGAGCAGGGCCAGGAACTGCGTGGTGGCGCGGGAGACGTCGGGGATGTCGAGCTGGCCGCGCGCCGCGGCGCCCTCGAGCAGGCGCTGCATGAGCTTGTGCATGCGCACCGGACCCTCTTCCCAGACCAGGCGGCCGAAGCGCGGGTTGCCGCCGTTATGGCAGTCCGAAAGGATCGCGCGGAACGTGCCCACGGACTCGGTATTGGTTTCCATCGCCGCGTGCCGGCTGGCGATGTTTGTCAGCGTGGCGCGGATATCGGCGCCCTGGCTGAAATCGAAGAGATCGTCGGGAAGGCGTTCCTGCACGTGCGCGCGGATCACCTCGCGAAAGAGGTTGTCCTTGTCACCGAAGTGGCTGTACACGGTGAGCTTGGACACCCCGGCGGACGCCGCGACGGCATCCATGCTGGTACCCGCGAAACCGCCTTGGGTGAAGAGCGCCTTGGCCGCGTCGAGGATGGCCGCGCGCTTCTCCATGTCCTTCGGACGCCCGGGTCCCTGGGTCTTGAGTTTCGGGCTGGCGTTCATGGGTTGCACCTTCACAAACAGAGATTATGACTTTATTATACGCAGCGGTTCAGTTATTTCCAGCAGGGGTGCTGGCCGTCCTGTCTACCTTAGAATGGTAAATGGGGGTGCCAGGGCGGTTCCCCATGGGATCGGGGGCCCGCGCGAAGGGTCGTTCAGGTACCTGAGGCCACCCGGCGCGATGGGGGCATGACTTCCGTCAGCTCCGTCCGGTGACTTCCGGCACTTCGTCCCTGAGCACCGGCACCGCAGCCTTTAGCTATTGGGTAGCGGGTGCTAAGCGCTTATCCTTCAAAATCTTTTTTTGCAGCTTTCGTACGGAATACCAACCATGGCGATGAATTTCGAGCAGGCCCGGCAGAACATGGTCGAGAACCAGGTGCGTCCCTGGGAAGTCCTCGATGCCGACGTCCTCGAGACCCTGAAGAACGTTCGCCGCGAGGATTTCGTCGCGCCGGCCCACCGTAACGTGGCGTTTGCGGACCTTACCCTGCCCCTGGGCCACGGCGAGGTGATGATGAAGCCGGTGATCGAGGGTCGCGTGCTCCAGGCCGTCGCGCTCAACAAGGTCGACGAGGTCCTGGAAATCGGCACCGGTTCCGGTTATCTCACCGCCTGCCTCGCCCGTCTCGCCGGCAAGGTCACCAGCATCGACATGCACGCCGACTTCGTGGAGGCCGCGCGTACGCGCCTCGCCGCCGCCGGCGTGGCCAATGTGTCGCTGGAAACGGCGGAGGCCGTCAACGGCTACACCCCCGCAGGCGTTTTCGACGCCGTCGTGGTCACGGGCGCCGTGCATGTCGTTCCCGAGAAGTTCGTGCGCTGGCTGAAGCCCGGCGGGCGCATGTTCGTGGTACGCGGCGACTCCCCCGCGCAGACCGCGGTCCTGCTGACCCACGAGGGCGACGGCCGCTATCGCGAGGAATCCCTGTTCGAAACGGACCTTCCGTACCTGGCGCACGCCGCGCCGGTGAAGCGCTTCGTCCTCTGACCCACCAGATCCTCCTCACACACAAGGCGAAACCATGCGCTTGAAGCTGCTCACCGTCGCGCTGGCACTGGCTGCGATGCCTTTCGCGAGCCACGCGGAAGACCTGCTCGACGCCTACCGGCAGGCCCGGGCCAACGACCCGGTGTTGTCGCAGGCCGACTCCACCCGTCTCGCCACGGGCGAGGGCGTGGTGCAGGCGCGTGCCCTGCTGCTCCCGCAGATCAATGCCCAGCTCAGCCTCAACCAGAGCGACCCGAACGGGCCGTCGCGTTCGTTCGTCACCGACGCCGCGGGCAATCCGGTGGTCGACGGTGCCGGCAACCCGGTGCTCACCGGCGACGCGGGCCATACCCGCACTCGCGACCTGAGCGCCACGATCAGCCAGAGCGTGCTCGACCTCAGCCGCTACGCCGACCTGAAGGCCGCGAAGTCCTCGTCGCAGGCGCAGGACGCCACGTATGAGGCGGCCTTGCAGCAGCTCACCACCCGCGTGGCCACGGCCTACTTCCAGGTGCTGACCAACGACGACGCGCTCACCTTCGCCAAGGCCAACGAACAGGCGCTCGCCCGCCAGCTCGAGCAGGCCCAGCAGCGCTTCGACGTCGGCCTTTCCGCCATTACCGACGTGCAGGATGCCAAGGCCCAGCACGATACCGCGGTGGCCGCGGTCATCACGGCCGAAAACACCCTGGCCGACGCGCGCGAAGCCCTCACCCAGATCACCGGCAAGCCGGCGGACAACCTGAAGAAGCTGCGCGAGCAGCTGCCGATGGACGCGCCCTCGCCGAACGACCCGAAGGCCTGGGTGGCCGAAGCAGTCAAGAGCAACCCGTCGATCATCGCCTCGCAGTACAACGTCGACTCCGCCGAGCACAGCATCTCCTCGGCGCGCGCCGGCCACCTGCCGACCATCGACGCCACGCTCGGCTACAGCAAGACCACGGCGTGGACCCAGAACGCCGGCACCGCCGCCTCGGCCGGCACGCTCGGGTCCGGCAACAACGGTCGCGGCAACACCACCGTGGGCCTCACGCTCAACGTGCCGATCTTCTCCGGCGGCGCCACGCAATCGCGCGTCCGCCAGTCGATCTACCAGCGCGATGCCGCGCAGGACTCCCTGGAGGCCACGCGCCGGCAGGTCGTCCGCGACACGCTGAACTACTACCGTTCGGTCGTCGCCGGTATCAGCAAGGTCGAGGCGACCAAGGCCGCCGTCGAGTCGTCGGAGAGCGCACGCGACGCGACCCAGGCGGGCTTCGAGGTCGGCACGCGCACCATCGTCGACGTGCTGATCGCGCAGCAGAACCTCACCCAGGCGCTCAGCGACTACTCGCAGGCCCGCCACCAGTTCATCCTCGACAAGCTGCTGCTGAAGCAGACGGCCGGCACGGTGGACGTGAAGGACCTCGAGGCGGTGAACGCGCTGCTGCAGTAACGGACTCCCTGTAGGAGCCGCTATAGCGGCGAGGGGAACCACCTCGCCGCTTCACTGCTCCGTGGGCTTCTCGCCGCTATAGCGGCTCCCACAGCTTTTCTATTCCTGCAAGAGGCGGTCGACGAGTTCCATCACCTTGCCGACCGAGCCGCGCTCGCTGTCGAAGACATGGCGAGCGCGGGCACCCATCGCCTCCCGACGCTCCCGGTCGCGAAGCAGCGACAGCACCTGCTCGCCGAGTTCGTTCTCGTCCTTCACGCGCTGACCGCCGCCCTCGTCGAGCAGTGCCTGGGTGATTTCCTCGAAGTTGAAGGTATGCGGACCGACGAGCACCGGCTTGCACAGCGCAGCCGGCTCCAGCACGTTGTGGCCGCCGATAGGTACGAGGCTGCCGCCCACGAAGGCGACGTCGGCCGACGCGAAGAAGCGCAGGAGTTCGCCCATGGAGTCGATGACGAAGCACTGCGTGGCGTGGCCGGGGGCGCCGTCCGCGCTGCGCGTGGCGACATTGAAGCCGAGACTGCGCACGGAAGCCTCCACGGCCTTGAAGCGTTCCGGATGGCGCGGCGCGATCAGCAGGAGGGCGTCGGGCAGGCGGCGCATGACGTCGAGGTGGGCCTCGAGGACGCACATCTCCTCGCCCTCGTGCGTGCTGGCGGCGATCCAGACGGGACGCCCCTTGCCCCAGGCCTCGCGCATCGCCGTGCCCGCTTCGAGCGCGGCCTGTGGCACCGGCATGTCGAACTTCAGGTTGCCGCAGACGGTGAGCTGGCTGGGTTCGGCGCCGAGCAGGCGGTAGCGCGCGGCGTCGGTGCGCGACTGCGCGGCGATATGGCTCACACAGCGCAGCGCGCGCTTCACCAGCGAACTCATGCGCGCGTAACCGCGCAGCGAGCGCTCGGAGAGACGCGCATTGGCGATGAGCAAGGGAATGCCGTGGCGGCGGCAGGCGAAATAGAGGTTCGGCCAGATCTCGGTTTCCACGATCACGGCGAGCCGTGGACGGGTATTGCGCAGGAAGCGCTTCACGGCGAACGGCAGGTCGTACGGCAGGTAGACGCTATGGACACTGTCGCCGAACAACTGGCGCACGCGCTCCGAGCCGGTGGGGGTCACCGTGGTCACCAGCATCGGCGCCTGCGGGTAGGCCTCCATCAGCGCCTTCACCAGCGGCTCGGCCGCGTTCACCTCGCCCACGGACACCGCATGCACCCACAGGCAACCGGCGAGGCGGGGCTCGCGAAACTGGCCGAAACGCTCGCGCCAGCGCACATGGTAGTCACCGTAACGCATGCCGCGCGCCATCAGGCGGAGCATGACCAGCGGCGTGAACAGGTACATGGCGAGGTTGTAGAGCAGGCGCAGCAGCACGCGGATCCCTGGTATTGCCGGTAGCCCGGCAGTATAGCCGCCCCGCCCGTGGCCATGGCCCGCCGACCCGGCCTGCCGGCCGCTGGCCTGGTGCAGGCTGTCACCGCCAGGTCTTGACGAATCGGCCGACGGAAGGCCGCGCACTCCGCCGACATCCTCCCCGTGAGTGCTCGAGGACCATGGCGCGACCCATCCGGGCCATGCATAGCAAGGGAGAACCATGATTAAGACGATCGGCTTTACCGCTACCGGCCTGCTCGCCATGTCCGCGGCGTTCGCTCACGCCGAAACCGAGATGCCACAAAGCGCGGCACACGCCCCATCGCAGGAAAACGACCTGCCGCGGACGCGGATATATGCCGTACCGCTGCGCGAAACGACGGATAGCGACGGGGCCGCGCCAAGCCTACCCGCTTCCGAACCACCGCTGGATGCTCCCGCTTTTCGCGCCCGCGAATATCGTCCCTTCGCCGCCTTCGAGTACGACGTCACGAACGTTGGACGCCATGGCAGGACGGTATTTGCCTCGATGTGGAAGCATGCCTTGCGCGTCTGCGAAGAGCAGAACGGATATGTCGTCGAGTACCATGCGGGCCACAAGCGCCCCGGCATCGCAGGTCCGGTCGGTGCCATCCGCGAATTTGCCTATGCGACGTGTGCCATCGAGCCAGCTCCCGAGGTAGCGCCCTCCGAAGCCACGCCGGCACCGGTCATAGAGATGCTCGGCAAGGCCCGCGGGGGTAGTGACGAGGACGAACTCGTTGTGGTTTCGGGGATGGGAAAGCGACAGGCCTATGAAGCTGCGCGAGACCTGGCCTACCGGACTTGCGTCGATCGCGATCGACGCGTCGATCGCATGAGCGTGGGCTTCAAGGACAACCGACGGGAAAGAGTACGCATCCGCTTCGCCTGTTCCACGCACGCCTTCGGCGCTTGGCAAGGTTAGTGTAGCGACCGACCAGCCACGGACGCTTGAGGCGAAGATACCGCTTCACGGCCAGCGACAGGCCGTAAGGCAGCATGGCGGCCCCATTCGTTACAATGCGCGGCCATGCCCGGTATGCCCCGCCCCGAACTCACCCGCACCCTGCTCGCGCCGCGCCACTGGCCGGCCTGGCTGGGCGTCGCCTTCATCTGGCTGATTGCCCGCCTGCCCTTCCGCCTGCTGATGCGCCTGGGCCGCCTGGCCGGACGGCTGGCCCTGCACCTGAACCCGGAACGGCGACGCGTGGCGGCGACCAATATCGGCCTGTGCTTCCCCGAGCTGGATGCCGCCGCGCAGAGGGCCCTGGTGCGCGCCAACCTCTGCGACGTCGGCATGATGCTGGCCGAGTTCGCGCTGGGCTGGATGGGCTCGGACCGGGCGATCGCGCGGGTACCGGTCACCGTCGAGGGGCTCGAGCACCTCGAAGCCGCCCGCAAGGCCGGGCGCGGCGTCCTCCTCGTCGGCGGCCATTTCTCGCACCTGGAACTCTGTGCCCGGCTGGTGTCCCAACGGATCCGCATCGCCGGCATGTACCGGCGGATGGATTCGGAGGTATTCGAGTTCGCGGTGCTGCGTTCCCGGCTGCATTACGCGGATGCGATGTTCGAGAAGGACGATATCCGTGGCACGGTGAAGTACCTGAAATCCGGCGGCACGCTCTGGTACGCCCCCGACCAGGACATGCGCAGCAAGGACAATGTCTTCGTGCCGTTCTTCGGCGTGCAGGCGGCCACCATCACCGCCACGCACCACCTTGCGCGCCTCTCCGGTGCCCTGGTCGTCCCTTTCTACCATCGCCGCCTCCCCGGCGATGCCGGTTACGCGATGCGCCTTGGCGCGCCGATGGACGATTTCCCCAGCAAGGACGCGGCCCTGGACACGGCACGGGTGAACGCGCAGATAGAGCAGATGGTCCGCGAGGCACCCGAGCAATACCTTTGGGTGCACAAGCGCTTCAAGACCCGGCCGCCAGGCGAGCCGAAGGTTTACTGAAACCTGGGGCATGCGGCTCCGGCCAGTCGCGTGCATGTGGGAGCCGGCCGGCGTCTCGCGAGTGCCCATCGCCGCTGAAGCGGCTCCCACACGAAGCCCGACAGCTTGCACGAGAACAGGGAATCTCCCACAAGGACGCCCACTCCGAAGAGGGGCAGGTGTGGATCCTTCGACTTTCCCTGACCTTTCGGTAATCCAAACGCCGACAGAACGACGATCGGCGTGTCCGGCATCATGAAAGTTCCGGGAAAAAGGGCGCACGTAGAACGTGCGTCATCGTCACGAAACGGACCTTCATCATGCCATCGATCCTGCGTTTCATGCGCTCGCTGAGCGGGCGTGCCGGTTGGCACAGCACGCGCGTGCGCGGCATCGCCGCCATGCTTACCTATATCGGCAGGTGTCTCGCGCGCTGGCGCGAACACGATGCGTGGCTGGCCTTTCTCGAGTCGCCGGCGATGGCGGGTATCGCGTCGATCGATCGTGTACTGCCGGAACGCTACCAGCATCGTTACATCAATCTGGGATGGAGCCGGCCGAAGCGGTTGCAGGCCCTGCGCGATCACTACGACTTCGCGCTCGCGCGCTTTCCGCGCCCCCTCTTCCACATGCTTTATCGCGAACGCCAGGTGCTCCTCGGCAAGCTGCGACTACGCGACGGGGAGGATCTCTCGCTCATCCTGAAGGCGCCGTTCCGCCGCAGCCGAGAGGGCGAGATGAGCATCTCGCTCACCGACGCGAATGGCCTGCAGATATCGTACGCCACCATCGCCTTCGTCGACGGCGGCCGCACGATCGTGGTCGGCTGCCTCCAAGGCGCCGCGAACAACGCGGGACGCGACGCGGTGCGCGAGCTCACGCGGCAGTGCCATGGCCTGCGACCGAAAAACCTCCTGCTATCGATCGTCCGTGCGCTGGCCGGCGCGTTCGACATCGAACGGGTCCTCGGCATCGGCAATGCCGCCCACGTCTTCGCGGGCATCCCGAACAAGGTCAAGGCCGATTACGACGCGTTCTGGATGGAAGCCGGCGGCGTTCCCCAGGAAGACGGCTTCTACGAACTTCCTCCACGCGACCCCGAGCGCCATGCGTCGGAGATCGAAAGCAAGCGTCGCGCCGAGTTCCGTCGCCGCGAAGCCCTGCGCGGTGCGGCCTGCGAGCGGGTCGTCGCCGCGTTCGTCCCCGAACGGGCGCCGATGGCCCTGGCCGCCTGAGCGGTGCCAGATGGAGATGGCCGTTTCCTGGTCTGGCTCAATGGCTTCGCCGAGCCGCTCCGCGTGAGCGACGCGTACCGTCATCGTTTCCGCGCGATGTAACGGCGAAGCCTGCGAATCAGTCCTTACCGTGTTCGCCCTCGAACGGACGGCGACGGCCCTCGTCGCTTGAGCGGCGAAGCTCGTAGAGCTTGGCGTACTTCAGGAACGCATAGAACGCATGCACGCGGGCGGCGACGAAACCCGCCCAGCCGCCGCGCCAGTGGCCGCGCCAGAAGTAATAACGCGCGAAGGCGATCGTCGGGTAGAAGACCATCCGCGCGCGGAGGAAGCGCGGCACGCGTGTGTGGCGATCGCGCACCTGCAACGACGAATAGCGGTTGGCCTTGTCCACGCGACCTTCGATGTCGCGTTCGCCGTAGTGGTCGATGACGGCATCCAGGCGACGCACCGGTCCGTCGACGACGATGCTTTCGTGCACCTCGTGCCCGCTCATGCGGGCGCGCGTGCGGTCGAACAGGCGCACGTAATGGTTCAATCGCGCGCGTTCCGGCTGCCAGCGCCAGAACACCCATTCGCGGCGCAACAGCACGTAGCCCGCCGCCTCCGGCGACTCGAGCGCGACGCGAATGCGTTCGGCCGCGGAAGGCGTCAGCGCCTCGTCCGAATCCAGCAGCAGCACCCAGCGATATCGGGCGAGATCGATCGCCGCCTGCTTCTGCGCGCTGTAGCCCGCGAAAGGCCGCACTTCCACCCGCGCGCCGAGCCGCGCGGCGATATCGCGCGTCGCATCAGTGGAGCCCGAGTCGAGCACGACGATGTCGTCGGCGAACGCGACCGAGCCGAGGCAGGTGCCGATCGTCTCCGCGTTGTCGAAGGTGGTGACGACGACGGAGAGCGGTTCACGTGCCACGTCGGACCTCCCTGTCGTCCGGCAGGTCGGCGAACAGGGCGGCCGCCCAGACCGAAAACAGCCACGCCGCCAGCAACCCCCACCACGCCGAATAGAAGGCCATGTGGGTGTTCAGCGGGAACAGGATCGCCACCAGGGCGACGGTGGGAGGAAACGCTCGCGCACGGGCGACGGCGCCCGCCCGCCACCATGTGCGGACGGCGAACACCGCGGCCGCGAGCCAGGCCAGCAGGCCGATCGTGCCGGTTTCCGTGGCCACCTCGAGCACCACCTGGTGCGCGTGGCAGGCGCCCTCGCCTTCCCCGCATTTTTCGATGGTGAGGAAGTGGTCGCCCGGCGCGGCCATGGACGGATAGGCGACGCGGAAACCACGCACGCCCACGCCGTTCACCGGATGCGTCGCATACAGGCGCAAGGCGGTGGTCCAGATGTCGAGCCGTCCGGTCAGCGCGGTGTCCACGCCGGCGGCCGTGCCGGAGAGGGCCGGCACGGTATGGGCCACGCGGTCGCGGAAGCGGGGCGAGACCTGCCAGGCCAGTGCCGCCGCCATCGTCACCGCCAGCGCGGCGCCGGCGCAGGCCACCGCGAAGCGCCGGGGCGACCCGGCTTCCCGCCAGAGGAAGGCGACGGCCACCAGCGCATAGCAAAGCCAGGACGCACGCGACCCGGACAGCAGGACGGGACCCAGCGCCAGGAGAAATGCGAGCACCAGGCCACGCCTCCCCCAACGCTCCCGCGCGGCCCACAAGAGGAACGGTGCCAGCGCGGACAATGCCGGCCCGAGCTTGAGGTTCGTCGCACCGAAGATGCCCGAAAGCCGCTCGGGATCCGACGCACCGGCCAGGCCATAGCCTGTCAGCGCCTGGACCCAGGCATCGGCGACCCACACGGCGACCACGGCGGCGGTGGCGACGTAGAGCGCACGGACCTTGCCCGGCCGGCGCATCGCGAAGCAGGTATAGATGCCCAGGGGCGCGAAACGCAGGATGCCGGCCACGGTGCCCCAGCTCTTACCCGGCGCGACCGCGTCGACGGCGGAGACGAGCGCCGCGCCCGCGTATGCGGCGAACAGCCAGAGGAACAGTTTCGCCCCGGGATGATGGCGCAAGGCCGCGGGCTCGCGCACCAGCAGCAGGACGCAGCCCACCAGGGCAAGGAAGACACCGAGTTCGGCGCTGCGGCCGAAAGGCAGCAGAGCGGGCACCAGCCAGACGGGAAGCAGCGGCGAGGCGAGGCCTGCCCGGATCGCCGCGCCGGGGCCGCGCCCGCTCACGCCGCGGGTACGCCCTGCACCACCTCGGCATAGAGCGCCAGCGTGGCGGACTGCATGTCGGCCAGCCGGTAGCTGCGCGGTGGCGGGATGGGCGGCGCGAAGCGAAGCAGTTCGGCGGCGCGCTCGACCAGTTTCTCGCGGTCGCCCAGCGGGACGCGACCTGCGGGGTAGAGCTCGGCCAGCAGTTCGCCGACGCCGCCATGGGCGTAACCCATCACGGGGCGGCACAGCGCCAGGGCTTCCACCACGGTACGACCGAAGGATTCCGGACGCCGGGACAGCTGCAGGACCAGCGCGGACATGGCGTAGACGTCGCGCACGTCGGCGCGCTGGGGCGAGATCACCACCTTGTCGTCCAGACCGCGCTGGTGGACCAGCGCGCGCAGTTCCGCGATATAGGACTCGCGACCCGGCTCGTCCGCGCCCAGGAGCATCAGGCGCGCGTCGATGTCGCGCCGGTCGAGATCGGCGAGGAGTTCGATGGCGTCCGCGTGACCCTTCAGCCGCGTGCCGCGCCCCGGCAGGGTGAGCAGGGGCGCCCCGGCCAGCTGCGGGTATTGCTCGAAGAAGGCCCGCTGCCAGCTGTCGTCGGGGCGGTAACCGTAGGGGAAGGCATCGGTGTCGATGCCGCGCGGGACGACCGCGATGCGCGCGGTGTCCACCTCACGCGGGTAATGACGTAGCACGTAATCGCGCAGGGTCTGCGAGACCACGATCACCCGCTCGCCGCGCATGAGGATGGCGCTGTAGCGTCCGGGCGTGTTCAGGCCGTGCACCGTGGTGACGAAGTGCGGCCGCGGCTTGAGGCCACGCATGGCCCACCAGCCCACCCACGCCGGCAGGCGCGAGCGGGCGTGGACGATGTCCGGCTGCACGTCGCGCAGCAGGTCGCGCAGCTTGCCTACCGTGAAGAGCGTGGCGAGCGACTTCCTGCCGATCGGCAAGGTGACGTGACGGCTGCCCTCGGCCTCCAGTTGTTCGACCATCCGCCCGCCGGCCGACACGACGATCGAACGATGCCCGGCCTGGACCAGGGCCCGCGCGATTTCGAGGGTCGAGCGCTCGGCACCGCCCGAATGCAGGGCGGGAATCAGTTGTACGACGGTCATCGTCCGGTGGGCGGAGACGGTGGCCATGGGTCGGTCCGATGGGAGGGAGGTGCGAAGGCCATGCACGAAACATGCCCCGTGAGGCTGATCAGTCTTTCAGGACGTAATTCGCACCGCAATAAGGACACTTCGAGGTGCCGCCGTCGTCTTCGATGGGCAGGTAGACCTTCGGGTGCGAATTCCACAGGTACATGCCCGGCATCGGGCAGGACAGCGGCAGGTCGGCACGCGTGACGTCGTAGCGGTTTTCGGCGTTCGCCGGGATCAGCGGCGCGGCCGCGGGATTGGGGCGCATGGGGAAACTCCGGCGATGCGGTGGAGCAGGCGATGGTAGCAAAAAAGAAAACCCGCGCCGTCGCCGGCGCGGGTCTGGAAGGCCTTACGGATCGCTTCCGGGCTTACTTCTTTTCCGCCGAGGCGTCGTGGGCTTCGGTGGTGATGCGGATCTTGATCTCGTCCGAGACGTTCGGCACGTACGCGCCCACGCCGAAGTCGGAGCGCTTGATCGTGGCGGTGGCGTCGAAGCCGATGGTCTGCGCCTTCATCATCGGATGCGGGCCGACCTTGTTCAGGGTCACGTCGAGCGTCACCGGCTTGGTCACGCCGTGCACGGTGAGGTCGCCCGTCACCTTCAGCTTGCCCTTGCCGGCCGGGGTCACCTTCGTGCTCTTGAAGGTCACGTTGGGGTACTTGGCGGCATCGAAGAAGTCGGACGACTTGAGGTGCTCGTCGAGCTTGGGCACGAAGGTGTCCAGACCGGACAGCGGGAGGGTCGCTTCGACGGTGGCCTTGGACGGGTCTTTTTCGTCGTAGACCAGCGTGCCGTCGACCTGGCCGAGGTTGGCCGTGGGGTTGGAGAACCCGAAGTGGTTCCAGCTGAACAGGACCATCGTGTGGCCCGGATCGAGCTTGTAGGTGACCGGCGCGGCGACAGCGGTGCCGGCAGTGGCGACGAGACCGGCGAGGACGAGATAACGGAGGACGCGCATGGTGTATCTCCTGCAGTGAGTGGTGGCGGCAATGGGAGCGGGACCGTGCGGGTCACCGCGGAAGAAGCGGTCAGGCGATCTGTGCGGCTTCGTCGAAATCCAGGCGGGGCTGGCGCTCGAACAGATTCTTGCCTGGGTCGCCGTAGCCGATGTTGACGAGGAAGTTGGACTTCACCTGGGTGCCCGCGAAGAACTCGGCGTCGACACCGGCCTGGTCGAAGCCGGACATGGGACCGCAGTCGAGCCCCAGGGCACGGGCGGCCATGATGAGGTAGGCGCCCTGCAGCGACCCGTTGCGGACGCCGGTGGACTGGATCAGTGTCTCGTTGCCGACGAACCAGCTGCGCGCGTCCGCGTGGGTGAACAGCTTCGGCAGCTTCTCGTAGAAGGCGAAGTCCGTGGCCACGATGGCCGTGACGGGCGCCTGCATCGTCTTCTCGAGGTTACCCTCGGAAAGGAACGGCTTGAGACGCTGCTTCGCGTCCGGCGACTTCACGAAGACCAGGCGCATGGGCGAGGAGTTGGCCGAGGTGGGTCCGAACTTGGCGAGTTCGTAGATGCGGTGGATCTGCTCGTCGGTCACTTCCTTCGGCAGCCACCCGTTATAGGTGCGAGCGGTACGGAAGAGCTGGTCGAGCGCGGCATCGGGCAACGGGGAACTCATGGATATCCTTGTAAAGTGACGGTGCGCCGGTATCCCGGCATCCTGACAGTGTAAGCGCCACGACGCGGTTCGTGGATCGGCAGCCAGGGAACGAACTGTGCCGAAATCGATAACAATCGAGTCCATCGGCGCGTTGCCCCGCGAGGCGTGCTGGGTGCTGACCGACGGCGCCGCGGGCAACCGGCGCCAGGCCCTGGCCCTGGCCGAGGCGCTCACGCCGTCGATCCGGGAGATCGTGGTGAGCCTCCGCCCGCCATGGTCTTGGTTCGCTCCGCGAACAATACCCGGTGCCCGGCTGGCCCTGGGCCGACAGGAGGAAAACCTCCTTCCGCCCTGGCCGGCGCTCGCGATCGGCTGCGGACGCCAGGCCGCCTGGGCCACGCGGCAGATCCGCCGCTGGTCGGCCGGGGCCTGCCTGGCCGTGCAGATCCTGGACCCGCGGATCGATCCGTCGCACTGGGACCTGGTGGTGGCGCCAAAGCACGACGGCCTGCATGGCGACAACGTGCTCAATCCCCTGGGCTCCCTGAACCCGATCGACGATGGCTGGCTTGCCGACGGCCGGGACGCCTTCGCCCCCTTCGCCGCCCTTCCGGGACCGCGGCTCGGCGTGCTCGTCGGCGGGGCGCGGCGGGGGACGCCGTTCGACGCCGCCGCGAGCGACGCCTTCCTCGCCGCCGTGCGCGCACGGCATGCCGTGGATGGCGGCTCGGTGCTGGTCGCCGCCTCGCGGCGCACGCCGGACTCGATCCTGCCGCGCATCCGCGAGGCGTTCGCGGGCCTGCCCGGCGTGGTGTGGACGGGCAGCGCGGATGGCCCGAATCCCTACCCCGGCATCCTTGGCTGGGCGGACCGGCTCATCGTCACACCGGATTCGGTGAACATGCTTTCCGAGGCGTGCGCAACGGGGCGGCCCGTGCATACGTTCGCGCCGGTGCCGTTGCGGGGGAAGCTGGGGCGGTTCCATGCGGAGTTGCGTGCGGCGGGCTTGCTGCATGATATCGATGCCATCACGCTCGAAGCGCAGCTGCCTCTCCGCGAAACAGATTCGATCGCCGTGGAAGTCCGCAAGCATCTGGGGCTGTTGTAGGAGCCGCTATAGCGGCGATTCGATCGCCGTGGAAGTCCGCAAGCATCTGGGGCTGTTGTAGGAGCCGCTATAGCGGCGAGGGGAATGCACCTTGCCTCTTCATCGCCCCGTGGGCTTCTCGCCGCTATAGCGGCTCCCACAGGGTTGTCAGGCGTCGACGTAACGGGCCGCGTCGCCCACCCAGCGCGCGATGAGGCGTTCGCAGCGGTCGGAGTGGTTTTTCATCATGGCCTCGGCCACGCGCTGCACGTCGGGCATGAGGTGGGCGTCGCGCGCCAGGTCGGCGATGCGGAACTGCAGCTGGCCGGTCTGCCGGGTGCCGAGGACTTCGCCGGGACCGCGCAGTTCCAGGTCTTTCTCCGCGATGCGGAAACCGTCGTTGGTCTCGCGCATCACCTGCAGGCGCTCCTTCGCCAGCCGCGACAGCGGCGTCTGGTAAAGCAGCACGCAGTTGGAGGCGACCGAGCCGCGCCCCACCCGGCCACGCAGCTGGTGAAGCTGGGCGAGACCGAGGCGCTCGCTGTTCTCGATCACCATGAGGCTGGCGTTCGGCACGTCCACGCCCACCTCGATGACGGTGGTGGCCACGAGGACGGCCAGCTCGCCGGCCTTGAAGGCGTCCATGACGGCCTGCTTTTCCTTCGGCTTCATACGCCCGTGGATCAGTCCCACGGCGAGATCGGGCAAGGCGGCGGCGAGCTCCGCATGCGCCACTTCCGCGGCCTGCGCGTCGAGTTGCCCGGATTCCTCGATGAGCGTGCATACCCAGTACACCTGGCGCCCCTGCATGCACGCCGCGTGGATGCGTTCCATCACGTCGTAGCGGCGCTCATTGGAGAGCGCCGCCGTCTGCACGGGCGTGCGCCCCGGCGGGAGTTCGTCGATGGACGACACGTCCAGGTCGGCATACGCGCTCATCGCGAGCGTGCGCGGGATCGGCGTGGCGGTGAGCACGAGCTGGTGCGGGATGAGGTCGCCCTCGGCGCCTTTGTCGCGCAGCGCGAGGCGCTGGTGCACGCCGAAGCGGTGCTGCTCGTCGACGATGACGAGACCGAGACGCGAGAACGCCACGCCTTCCTGCATGAGCGCATGCGTGCCGACGACGACGTGCGCGCTGCCATCCGCCGCGTGGCCCAGCGCGCTCTTGCGCGCCCTGCCCTGCACCTTGCCCGCCAGCCACTCGACCTTCAGGCCGAGCGGTTCGAGCCATGCGCGGAAATTGCGCAGGTGCTGTTCGGCGAGCAGCTCGGTCGGCGCCATCAGCGCCACCTGGTAACCGCTTTCCACCGCGGCCACCGCGGCGAGCGCGGCCACCACGGTCTTGCCGCTGCCGACATCGCCCTGCACGAGGCGAAGCATGGGATGCGGCCGCGCGAGGTCCCGCGCCACGTCCTTCGACACGCGGGCCTGTGCGCCGGTGAGCGCGAACGGCAGGCCGGCGAGCAGGCGGTCGCGCAACGTTCCCGCGCTCTTCAGCGCCGGCGCCTTGCGCTTCTTCACCGCCGCGCGCATGCGTCGCAGCGTGAGGTGCTGGGTGAGCAGTTCCTCGAAGGCGAGGCGCTTCTGCGCAGGGTGGCGTCCTTCGCCGAGCTGACGCAGGTCCACCTCGGGCGGAGGCCGGTGCACGTAGAGCAAGGCATCGCGCAACGAGGTGAGCCCGGAAGGCAGGTCCACGCCGTCCGGAATCAGCTCGAGGCGGTCGTCGGCGGGCAGGTGCGCCAGCGCGCGGGAGACCACGCCCGCCAGCCGGCGCGGCCCGAGCCCTTCGGTGGTGGGATAGACCGGCGTGAGCCGTTCGTCCACGACCACCGGCTCGTCGGCTTCGATCCGCTGGTATTGCGGATGCACCATCTCCAGGCCTTGCGGACCCTGGCGTACTTCACCGAAGCAAAGCAGGCGCGTGCCCCTGGCGAGCTGGTCCACCTGCGCCTTGCGGAAATGGAAGAAGCGCAGCAACAACACGCCCCCGGAGGCATCGCCGACGATCACCTTCAGCTGGGGGCGGAAACGGAAGCCGCGCTCGACGACATCGACGATACCCTCGACCTGGGCGCGATCGCCCGGACGCAGGTCGGCGATGGGCAGGACGCGCGTGCGATCCTCGTAGCGCAGCGGCAGGTGGAACCAGAGATCCTGCACGGTACGCAGGCCCAGCCTGCCGAGCGTTTCGACGAGCGCGGGCCCCACGCCGCCAAGCGAGGTCAGCGGCGCGCGACCCGGATCCGCCGGATCGGCGGGCATGGGCTTACGACTGCCGGCCACGGGAATCGCTGGAACCTCAGGGCAGGACGAGGATGGCGTCGACCTCGACCTGCGCGTCCCGCGGAAGCGCGGACACCTCGATGGTCGAACGCGCCGGGTACGGCTCCTGGAAGTACTCGGCCATGACGGCATTGACGGCGGCGAAGTTGGCAAGGTCCGTCACGTAGATGCCCACGCGCACAATGTCGGCGAGCTCGCCGCCGGCCGCTTCGGCCACGGCCACGAGGTTGTCGAACACGCGGCGGGTCTGCGCCGCGATGTCGCCTTCGACGAGGTTGCCGGTCGCGGGATCGAGCGGGATCTGCCCGGAGAAGTACACCGTGTTTCCGGCGCGCACGGCCTGCGAATACGGGCCGATCGCCGACGGTGCCTTATCGGTGGCGATGATGCTGCGGGTCATGGGCTGTCCTCGATGGGGAATCCGGACAGTCTAACGAGGAACCGCCCGTTGTAGGAGCCGCTATAGCGGCGAGGGGAACCTGCCTTGCCGCTTCATCGCTCCCTGGGCTTCTCGCCGCTATAGCGGCTCCTACAACTACAGCGGATGGCGATACACGCCGCTGACGACGCCGGTGCGGCGAACGCGGCGCATCACGTCGGCCAGGTGCTTGCGGTCCTTCACCTCGATGGCGAAGAGCAGCGTCGCGGCCGTGCTGTCGCGCTCGATGTACTCCACGTTCTCGATGTTCGAGCCCGCGTCGGCGATGGCCGCCGCGACGGTGGCGAGCACGCCCGGGCGGTTCAGCACCTCGATGCGCAGCTCGGCGCGGTAATCGCCGCTGACGTCGCGATCCCATTCGATGGCCACGATGCGTTCCGGCGTCTTCCGGAACTCGGCCACGTTCGGGCATTCCACGCGGTGCACCACGATACCCTTACCCGAGGAAAGGAAACCCACGATCTCGTCGCCCGGCAGCGGATGACAGCAATTGCCGAAGCTGAGCACGCCGCGCTCGGCGCCGCTGATGCGGATCTTCTCGGCGGAAGAATGCTCGCCGGCGATCGGGGCGTGTTCTTCGCGCGGACCCAGGAGGCTTACCAGCTGGGCGGCGACCTGGTCGGCGAACCGGTTGCCGAGTGCGATCTCGGAGAGCAGCTCCTCGAGACGCTTCAGCTTGGACTCCTCGAGGAAGCGGTCCAGCGCGGCCGCGGGTACCGCGTCGAGGCTGAGGCCGCGCGCGTCGAGCGCACGGTCGAGCATGCGATGGCCGAAGTCCACGGCGTCTTCGTGCTGCAGGTGCTTCAGGTACTGGCGGATCGCGGTGCGCGCCTTGCCGGTGACCACGGCCTCGAGCCAGGCCGGGTTCGGCACGGCGGACGGCGCGGTGATGATTTCCACCTGTTGGCCGGACACCAGGCGCGTGCGCAGCGGCACGAGCTTCTTGTCGACGCGGGCCGCGACGGCGTGATCGCCCACGTCGGTGTGCACCGCGTACGCGAAATCGAGCGCGGTGGCATTGCGCGGGAGCGAGAAGATCTCGCCGCGCGGCGTGAACAGGTACACCTCGTCGGGAAAGAGGTCGATCTTGACGTTCTCGAGGAACTCGGACGCCGACGGCGTGTTCGCCTGGCTGTCGGCCAGCGCGGAGAGCCATTCGCGCGCACGCGCCTGCGCGCTGTTCGCGGGACCGGAATCGCTCTTGTACGCCCAGTGCGCGGCGACGCCGCGCTCCGCCACCGATTCCATTTCCGACGTGCGGATCTGGATCTCGATGGGCGCGCCGAACGGACCGAGCAACACGGTGTGCAGCGACTGGTAGCCGTTGCCCTTGGGAATGGCGATGAAATCCTTGAAGCGACCGTCGACGGGCTTGTAGAGGCCGTGCACGGCGCCGAGCGCCATGTAGCAATGCATCGCCGTGTCGGTGATGACGCGGAAGCCGTAGACGTCCATCAGCTGCGCGAACGACTTGTGCTCGCTGCGCATCTTCGAATAGATGCTCCACGCCGACTTGATGCGGCTGACCGCGCGGCCCGGGATCTTCTCGGCGGCGAGGCGACCCTCGAGGGCCATCTCGATCTTCGCCATGGCCTCGCGGCGATTGCCGAGGGCGGCGCGGATGCGCTCGCCGATGATCCGGTGGCGGTCGGGGTAGAGCGCCTTGAAGCCGAGGTCCTGCAGTTCGGCCTTGAACTTGTTCATGCCCAGGCGCTGGGCGATCGGTGCGTAGATTTCCAGCGTCTCGCGCGCGATGCGCCGGCGCGACGCGGCGTCCTTCGCACCGAGGGTGCGCATGTTGTGCAGGCGGTCGGACAGTTTGATGAGGATGACGCGCAGGTCGCGCGCCATCGCCAGCAGCATCTTGCGGAAGCTTTCCGCATCGGCCTCGGCGCGGCTGGAGAAGCGCATCTTGTCCAGCTTGGTGACGCCGTCCACCAGCTCGGCCACGGTTTCGCCGAACGCCCCGGCAAGCTCTTCGCGACCCAGCCGGGTGTCTTCCAGCGTGTCGTGCAGGATGGCCGCGATGATGGTCTCGGCGTCGAGGCCGAGATCGGCCAGCACGTGGGCCACCGCTACCGGGTGCGTGATGTACGGCTCGCCGGACTTGCGGGTCTGCCCCTCGTGTGCCGCGGCGCCGACCAGGTAGGCGCGGCGGATGCGCATGACCTGCTCGTGCGGCAGGTAGGCGCCCACGCGCTCTTCCAGCGCCTGCACATACGGCGGCACCGGTCGGTCGTCGACCACGTCGGTCAGTTTTTTCGCAGGTATGACGTTCATGGGAGAACCTTCCGCCTCAGGCGACGGAGCCTCCCGTGCGCGGCTTCAGGAGCCGCGCGTCAGCGTGCGCAGGATGCGGATGAATGCAGGGCCGACAGCGACCCGGCGTCATCAATCATCTCCGCCCTTCGAGAGGTCGTCGTCCACTTCCGTGGCGGCCCACTCGAGGGCTTCACGCTCGGCACGCTCGCGGGCAGCGCGGTCGATCTCGTCGATCATCTCGTCGTTCACGCGACGATCGGCGATTTCGCGCAGGGCGAGCACGGTCGACTTGTCGTTGCTGGGATCGAGGGTCGGTTCGGCACCCTTGGACAGCTGGCGGGCGCGCTTGGTCGCCATGAGCACGAGCTCGAAGCGGTTGTCGACTACCTCGAGGCAGTCTTCGACGGTAATACGGGCCATTTCAAATCCTTGACATCAAAGACACTTCTGGGTGAGCAGTGTACCGGCCCGCC
The DNA here is from genome assembly GCF_011742875.1 of Luteibacter yeojuensis. Lineage (NCBI taxonomy): Bacteria > Pseudomonadati > Pseudomonadota > Gammaproteobacteria > Lysobacterales > Rhodanobacteraceae > Luteibacter > Luteibacter yeojuensis. Next base: position 51,912 of record NZ_JAAQTL010000004.1, on the reverse strand, counting down.
CCGTTGGCTGGCAATCGGGCGGGGGGTATGATGCTCTGTTCAGCCAAGACGGACGGCACTGGTGCAAATAATAATACCGCACGGTACAATAAAGAATCGCCCCACCCCCAAAGCCGCATCGATGCACCCCAAAAATCTGTCCCGGATGGTCCGTACCGCGTTTGGCGCCCTCATTGTCGCACTGTTGGCCGCCTGCCACATGGCGCCGCCGCGCACCGACGATCCGAACGAAAAGTTCAACCGCAAGGTGTACGCCTTCAACGATCAGCTCGACAAGGCGGTGATCCGCCCGGTCGCCGTCGGCTATCGCAAGGTCACGAACCCGCCGGTCCGGACGGCCATCAGCGATTTCTACACGAACATCCGCCTGCCCATCACGGTGGCCAACGACCTCCTCCAGGCCCGGCCGAAACAGGCCCTCCAGTCCACCGGCCGTTTCGTGGTCAACCTGACCATCGGCTTCCTGGGCTTCAAGGACCCGGCCAGCCTGCTCGGCATCCCGCTGGAAGAGAACGACTTCGGCGTGACCCTGGCCCGCTGGGGCGTGCCCGAGGGCGACTTCCTGATGCTGCCTTTCGTCGGCCCGACCACGGTCCGCGACGTCTGGCGCCTGCCGGTGGACAGCTACTTCTTCGACCCGATCAGCTACTACTCACGCAACCACGACTTCGAGTACGGGCAGCAGTACGTGCCCCAGTTGCTCTACCTCGTGACCCTGCGCTCGCGCGGCATCGATGCGGAGAGTTTCCTCGCCTCGGCCTACGACCCGTATGTGTTCATACGCGACGCCTATCGCCAGCAGCGTCTCTACAAGAATTACTACGGCAACCCGCCGCCGGAAGCCATCGAGAAGATGCAGGGCCTGAACGACAACCAGGATTTCGACCCGGACAAGCTGCTTGAAGAACAGCACAACTGGGAACGGAAGAACGGCCAGGAGCCGGAATAAAGAAAGGGCCCCTCGGGGCCCTTTTTCTTCGCGGCTTCATCGCTCCGTTGGCTTCTCGCCGCTATAGCGGCTCCCACAATTCAGGACAGTAGGGATTCGACGCCCGAGACGCGGGCCAGGGCCTGGAGGCCCGCCGGCGCGTTCGCCACCGAAAGCGCCCTGCCCTCGCCGCGGGCGTGCGCCAGCAGGGCCAGCACCGTGGCGAGCCCGGCGCTGTCGGCCTGGCCGACGCCGGACAGATCGAGGGAAACCTGTCGACCGCGATCCAGCTCCGCGCGAGCGGTGCTGAGCACGTCGGACGCGGTGGCGAACGTCAGCGCGCCGGACACCGCGAGGGTGTCCGGCGCCGGGTGGCCCAGCTGGAACGCCGGCCGGCTCACTGGTGTCCGCCAGCCGTCTGCTGCTTCATTTCGTCGATGGCGGCCGAGCCCTTCTGCTCCAGATCGGCCGTCAGCTTGTCGAGGCCTTCCTTCTTGATCTCGGCATCGACCTGGTTGCGGTAGTTCGTAATGTACGAGATGCCCTCGATGATCACGTCGTAGGCCTTCCAGTCGCCGCTCTTCGACTTGCGGAACGCGTAGTCGACCGAGACCGACTTGCCGTCGTCGAGCATGACCTGCGTGCGCACCACGGTGCGCTTGTTGTTGAGGTCGCCATTGAACGGCAGCACCTTCACGCGGCCGCGCGTGTAGTTGAGCAGCCCTTCCGCGTAGCGGTGGGTGATGGAGTTGTAGAACGCCTTGGCAAAGCGCTCGCGCTGCTGCGGAGTGGCCTTGGACGCGTTCTGGCCCAGCACGAGGATGGACGCGTAATCGATGTCGAAGTGCGGCAGGAACACATCGTCGATGACGGCGATGAGTTTTTCCTTGTCGTTCTTCAGCTCGGACTGGTGGCCATCGATGGCCTTGGCCAGGTCGTCGGAGATCGTGCTGACGATCGCCTGCGGAGCCGTGTCGGCCGCGGCCGCCGATGCGGAGGCGTCCTGCGCAGGGGCGGGCATGGACGCCGCCGCGGTCACGGCGAGGGCGATGGCGAGGGAAAGCTGACGCAACATGCGGTATCTCCTGAGCCGGTTATTTCTTGCCGGCGTTATCGGACGGGGCGGCGCCCTGGGCGCCACCGGACTTGTTCTCGCTCGGCGAACCGTTCACCAGGAACTTGCCGATCAGGTCTTCCAGCTGGAGCGCGGACTGCGTAAGCACGAAGCTGTCGCCGTCCGCCAGGTATTCCGGCGAGCCGCCGGGCTGGATCGCAACATACTGGCTGCCGATCAAACCGCTAGTGAATACCGCGGCCGAGGAGTCGTCCGGTATCTGGGAGTAGCGCTTGTCGATCGCAAGGGTCACGGTGGCTTCCACCGCGCCGGGCTTGACCACCACCGACTCGACGCTGCCGATGGGCACGCCGGCCATCTTCACCGCCGCGCCGGGCTGGAGGCCGCCGATATTGGTGAAGCTGCCGGTCACATGGAACGTGCCGCCCAGGCGGTCCGGGGCGCTGCCGCCGCCGAAGAACTTGCCGAGCATTTCCTCCAGCTGCTGCGCCGGGCGGGTCAGGCCGATCTCGCCGCCTTCCTTCACCGGGTTCTTCGACTGGCCGAACTGGATGCCCACGTACTGGTCGCCCAGGAGGCCGCTGGTATAGATGGTGGCGACCGAATCTTCCGGGATGTCCTTGTGGTTGTCGTCGATGGCGAGGGTGACTTTCGCCTCCTCCTTGCCCGGCACCAGGTCGATGGCCTGGACCGAACCGACGCGCACGCCGGCGACCTTCACGGGCGCGCGGACCTTGAGCTGGCCGACGTTGGCGAAGCGCGTCTCCACCGTGTAGGTGTCGCCGCCGCGGGTGTTGGCCACCGACGTGGTCTGCGTGGCGAGGTAAGCCAGGGCGGCGAAGCCGAGCACGATGAACAGGCCGGTGCCGACGGCATAGGAACGTCTCTGGGTCACGGCACGATCCTCGGGTGGGAGATGGGGAAAAGGGCGGTCATGGCGGGTCTCCGGTGCCTCAGATCAGGAACGAGGTGAGGACGAAGTCCAGCGCCAGGATGGCGATGGACGAGGCGACCACCGTGCGCGTCGTCGCATAGGCGACGCCTTCGCTGGTGGGCGGGGTGGTGTAGCCCTGGAACACCGCGATCAGCGAGACCACGATGCCGAAGGCGATGGACTTGAGCAGCACGCCGTCGACGATGTCCTTGCGGATGTCGACCGTGGCGGTCATGTTGGACCAGAAGGTGCCGTTGTCGATGCCGAGCCAGGTCACGCCGACCAGATGGCCGCCGAACACGCCCATGGCGCAGAAGACCACGCCCAGCAGCGGCAGGGCCACCACGCCGGCAAGGAAGCGCGGCGCGGCCACGTAGGCGATCGGGTCCACGGCCATCATTTCCATGGCGTCGAGCTGGTCGGTGGCGCGCATCAGGCCGATCTCGGCCGTGATCGAGGTGCCGGCGCGGCCGGCGAACAGCAGCGCGGTGACGACGGGACCCAGTTCGCGATAGATGGCGATGGCCACGACGGTGCCCGTGGCCGAGGTGCCGCCGAAGATCGAGAGCACGTCGTACAGCTGCAGGCCCAACACCATGCCGACGAACAGGCCGCAGGTCATCACGATGGTGAGGCTCATCGCGCCGACGAACCAGATTTGCCGGATCGTCTCGCGGCCATGCCGGAAGCTGCGCGGGATGGCCGCCAGGATCGTCAGGAGGAACAGCCCGCAGGCGCCGATCTGCGCCAGGCTGCGCACGACGACGTTGTCGTCCTTGCTGGTCATGCCTTGCCTCCGGGAAAACCGAGCGCGCTGGCGTAGTCGCCGGCGGGATACTGGAAGGGCACCGGGCCGTCGGCCTGGCCGCCGAAGAACTGCGCCGTCCACGGCGAGCCGTCGCCGGCCAGCGTGGCCGGGTCGCCTTGCGCCACGACCTTGCCGTTGGCGATGAGGTACACGCGGTCCGCCACCTTCTGCACCGCCGCAAGTTCGTGCGCCACCAGCACGCTGGTAAGGCCCAGCGTCTCGTTGAGCGTGCGAATGAGCAGGAGCACCTGGTTCAGCGCGATGGGGTCGAGGCCCACGAAAGGCTCGTCGTAGAGGATCAGCGCGGGATCGAAGACGATGGCGCGGGCCAGCGCCACGCGGCGTGCCATGCCGCCGGAAAGCTCGCTGGGCATGAGGCGCGCCGCACCGCGCAGGCCCACGGCCTGCAGCTTGTTCAGCACGATATTGCGGATGAGTTCTTCCGGCAGCTTCGTATGCTGGCGCAGCGGGAAGGCCACGTTCTCGAAGACATCGAAATCGGTGAGCAGCGCCGAGTTCTGGAACAGGTAACCGATCCGCTCGCGCAGCTCGAACAGCCGCTCGCGCGACAGTGCGGGCACGTTCTGCCCGTCGACCTCCACGCTGCCCGCGTCGCCGCGCATCTGCCCGGTGATGTGCTTCAGCAGCGTGGTCTTGCCGGTGCCGCTGGGGCCCATGATGGCGGTGACCCTGCCGCGCGGGATGTCGAGGTCGAGGTTGTCGAAGATGGTCTTGCCGTTGAGGACCGTGGTGAGTCCGCGCACGCGGACGATGGTGTCGTCGGTCATGGGGCGAGCAGCTCCTCGATCAGCGATTCGTGGCGACGCACCGCGAGCGGCGCGCGCAGGCGCACCGCGCGGACGATTGCCCGGAGGTCGCCAAGGGCGTCCTCGAAGCGGTCGTTCACGATGATGTAGTCGAACTCGTGCGCGTGGGCGATCTCCTCACGCGAATTGAAGAGGCGGCGTTCGATCACCTCGGGACTGTCGGAGGCCCGGCCGCGCAGGCGGCGTTCCAGTTCCACCCTCGACGGCGGCAGGATGAACACGCTCACGCATTCCGGCTTGCCCTTGCGCACCTGGCGTGCGCCCTGCCAGTCGATCTCGAGCAGCACGTCGCGGCCTTCGGCAAGGGTGCCCTCGACGACAGTGCGCGAGGTGCCGTAGAGGTTGCCGTGCACCTCGGCGTGCTCCAGGAAGATGCCGTCGACGATCTCGCGTTCGAAATCGGGACGTTCCACGAAGAAATAGTGCCGCCCGTACTCTTCGCCCAACCGGGGCGGGCGCGTGGTATGCGATATCGACAGCGAGATGTCCGGCTCGCATTCGAGCAGCGCGTTGACCAGCGTGGACTTGCCGGCGCCGGAGGGCGCGGCCACCACGAACAGGGTGCCTTCGGTCATCCGCGGGTAACTCGTTGGTGGTACATGGCTCGCTCCCGGTGGCACCGGCGCACCGACCGGGTCGGTTTCGGCACGCATCCTGTTGTGCAAAATAGGGATTGTACCGGGTTTCGGGATTCCGTGAATCGGTTACCTCGGCAACGATCATGTGCCATCAGTCATGCGGCAAAACCCTTTAAAAAAGGGCTCGAAACGCAGTTCGATTACGCGCGTTTAATGGCCGCCGGAGCATCCTCGATCATGCGTCGGGACGATGCCCGGCGCGGGACCGGCCCACCGATCTACGCTCGCCTCTTAGGCCTTCCGCCGTGGGCGAGGACGCGAGACCCGGCTCGCCCATCCGCTTCCGCACGAAATCGTGCATCGAGGCATGGCCATGTATGTCGCCCTTACCATGAATGCGCTCAACTATTATCCGCACAAGCTGGAGTTCGAGACCGTGCGGCACGTGGACGCGATCCGTCGGCACAACTGGTCGCCGGGCTACTACGCCATTGGCGACGACGCCGCGCTGGGTCACAGCCTGGATGAGATTGCGGCCGGCGAACTCGCCCAGCAGGGGTCTCCGGCGGAACCGCGTCAGGCCTCGCCCGACGCGGACCTCGAAACGGCTTAGGGAGCCTCCGGGGCATCCCCGGGACGCTTGTAGACCACGCCGCCCTTCATCACGAAGCTCACGTGGGCAAGCCTGCCGATGTCCCGGGTGGGATCGCCCGGGACGGCGATGATGTCGGCGTCGAGACCGCTGCGCAGCTGGCCGATACGGTCCTGCTGGCGCAGCACCTTCGCGTCGACCGCGGTGGCGGCCAGCAATGCCTGCGCGGGCCGCATGCCGTCGCGCACCATCCACTCCAGCTCCTTGTAATTGGTGCCGTGGGTGAACACACCCACGTCGCTTCCGTTGCCGATGGTCACGCCCGCGTCCAGGGCCGTCTTGAACGCCCTGGCCGACTTCCGCATGTCCTCCGTCGGCGGCTGGCCGGGTTTCCAGCCACCGAAATACTCGGCGTAGGCCGCGCTCGCTTCCAGCGTCGGCATGTAGGCGACGCCATGCTTCTTCATGAGCGCGAAGACCTCGGGAGTACCGTCGTAACCATGCTCGATGGTGTCGACACCCGCCAGCACGGACCGGCGCATGCCTTCCGCCGTGCTTGAATGCACCGCCACCGGCAGGCCGAGCGAGTGCGCCATGTCGACGCCCGCCTTCAGTTCCTCTTCGGTGAACGTGGGCATCGAGCCCTTGCTCTTGCCGCAGTGGTAGTCGGCGTAGATCTTGATCCAATCGGCCCCGTGCGCCGCCTGGTCGCGCACGGCATCGATCATCTGCGCGGCGCCGCTCACGGGAATGCCGCCCTGCGGCAGGTCGATGTCGTCGCGGAAGCCCAACGGGCCCGGTCCATAGCAATGCGCCGCGACGGTCGCGCGCGTGGCGACGAAGAGGTGCGGCCCGGGGATGAGGCCCTTGTCGATCGCGCGCTGCACGTCGACGTCCGCGTAGCCCGCGCCTTCGGTGCCGAGATCGCGCAAGGCGGTGAAACCGCTCATGAGCGTATCGCGTGCGTGCTTCACGGCTCCGATGGTGCGGAAGGCGAGCGTCTCCTTCAGCACCTGGTCGTTCCAGAGGGTTTCGTTATAGGGATGCAGGAAGACGTGGGAGTGCGCGTCGATGAGACCGGGCAGGAGCGTCGTGCCCGGCAGGTCGATGGTGCGGGTTCCGGCCGGGGCGGAGACCTTTGCCGCGGGTCCGACGTCGGCGATCTTGTCGCCCTGCACGAGGACCACCCAGCCTTCGTGCGTCTGCTCGTCACGTGCATCGAAGACGCGATCGGCCTTGAGCAGGACAGGGCCTGTGGGCACGGGGGCTTCGGCGGCTATGGCAGCCGCCGGCAACAGCGACAGGCCGAGCCAGGCCAGGAGCTTCGTTTGTCGAGCCATCGCGCTTCTCTCCCCCTGGAAAACGGCAATATGACTGCAACGACCGCGCAGATTCAACGCCGGCAGGAACTTGCGGCGGCCTCTGCAGGAGCCGCCATGGCGGCGAGGCAATCCTGCGGCGGTGTCGCGAGGTTTCCTCGCCGCCATGGCGGCTCCTACAGGGAGTCGGCCGGCGTCATTCGCCCGGGTGGTACGTGCGCTCCGTGTGGCCTTGCAGGTCTTCCGGCCAGAAGTACACCTTGCGGAGATTGCCGGTCGTATAGCGCTCGGCCTCGTCGTTGAAATGGTTCGACGACGGGTCGCCGCTTTCGCCGCCCGCGGTGATCGCGCGCGCGCTGACCTTGGGCCCGAATTCCACCACGGCGACGAAGCTGTTGCCGCTCGTGCCGTAATAGCGCTTCGTGCCGGGCCAGCGGTGGGCGCCGAACGATGCCAGCGAGCCCCATCGCGACGAGGTAAACGGCACGGGGATGCTCGGCTTCGCATCGTCGAAACGCTGCTTGAGGGCACCGTCCACGCGCTGGAAGCGGTTCACTTCCCCCCAGGGCACGCCCCAACTCCCGAAGTCCCGCTCCAGACGGTCGGCGGCCTCGGCCAGTGCACCGAGCCGCGCCTTCGGACCGGCCTTCTCGGCCATCACGTCGTACACGGAAAGGCCTTCGGCGGTGTCGAGCTTGCTCGCCTTGTCCCAGAGGATATCGCCCCAGAACACCGCGAGCGACGTCGGCATCGACGCGATGCCCCAGCGATAGTCCCAGGTGCGCAGCAGCGCGACCGGACCCGCGAGCGTCTGCTTCATCGGATCGCTGGCCGGCAGCGCATCGTAGTCCGCGATGAGGATCGGCAATTGTCGCGCGAACGCCGGCAGGTACGGATCGAAGGCGGCATCGATGAGCGATGCGAGGGTGAAGCCCTTGCGACCCGTGAGCACGCGCGTCGCATGCAAACCGCGCGGATTCTCGCCGACCGAATCCATGTAGCGCGGAAAATCCGCCGGCTTCGGGCTGTCCGGGCCGGCGGCCGAGTACGGCCAGTCGTTCGTATTGAAGGCCCAGCCCGTCGCGGGGTTGAACACGTGCGGCGCTCTGTCAAGCGGCAGCAGGCCCTGCCAGTCGGTGTCCGGATTGCTGCCGTCCACTGGCTTCGTATAGTCGAAGCGGTCGTCGCGCTTCGGGATGAACTGCGGATGCAGGTAGGCGATATTGCCCTTGTCGTCCGCGTAAAGCGTGTTGTTCGACGAGTTCGCCTTGAACTCCGCCACCTTCATGTAGGCGGCGTAATCGTTGGCCTTGGTACGCAGCCAGCTTTGCTGCAAGGCCTCCAGCGGCTTGTTCATCAGCGCCTCGGCGATCCACTTGTCGCCGTCCGCGCGAACGATGGGGCCGTGGTGCGTGGCGTAGGTCGTGAAGCGGCGTTCGATGAGCGAACCATCCGCCGCACGCACGGGCACGACGATCTCGCGTACCGTCACCGGCCGCAGCGCCTTGCCGTAGCGATAGAACAGCTTGCCGCCCTTGTGCTCGATGGTTTCGGCGAACTCGTCGACGACATCGGCACCGGTCGAGGTATGCATCCAGCCGATGTGCCTGTTGAAACCCTGGTAGATGAAGAACTGGCCCCAGGTGACCGCGCCATACGCATCCAGGCCCTCGTCGCTCGACATCTGCAATTCGGAGCGGAAGAAGAAAGAGGTGTGCGGATTGATCAACAGGAGCGCGTGACCGCCGGCCGTGAGTTTCGGCGCGATGGCGATGCCGTTGGATCCGGAAGGCTCGGCCCAGCTGGAGGGCGGCACGAACTGTGCGAGCGCGCCGGCCGGATCCTTGCCGTAGAACGCCTGCAAACCCGAGGGCTTCACGCGTTCGATGTCGCCGCCGATGCTGCCCTCGCTGAAGCCGAGCGCCATCCACGGCTCGAAATGCCCGATGACGCGTGGGTGCACGTCGGGATGCGTCGCGAGGTAATAGTTGAGTCCATCGGCCCACGCATCCATCAATCCCTTCAGCCATGAAGGTGCGCGCGCGTACATCGATTTGAGCTGCGCCTCGTCGACGAACAGGCGCTGGCGCAGATCGGTCCACAGCGCGGATTCACCCTCGGCCTGCGCCATCCAGCCCAGCGATGTGAGGTAATTCGTCTCGATGCGATTGAAGTCGTCTTCGGCCTGGGTATAGGCCATGCCGAAGACCGCATCGGCGTCGCGCTTGCCGTGCACGTGGGCAATGCCCCAGTCGTCGCGTATCACGGTGACCGCGGCCGCCTCTTTCTTCCAGCGCGCCGCATCCGTCGCCGTCGGGCTCGCGAGGGCGACGGGACTGGCAAGGACCAGGGCGACGAAAAGAGCGTGCCGGCGAAGGATCATCGGGATAGTTGCCATGGTAGCGATCGCCGATGCTAGCCCCTCTCCAGCTTGCCAGGTCAAGTGCCGGACGCTCCTCGACCTATCTTCCCGCTCCCGGAAATTCGACCACCGCGCCTTCGGCGGGCCGCCGCCCCGCCGTCGTCGCTGGCTCGGCTCCGTCGTGCGACCACGGCAGGCCCTTGCCGAAATCGTCGAGCGAAGCGTACCGCCCGACCACGGTGGCGTCGCGCACAAGGTACGGCACGCCGTCGCCCGACATCGGGCCGGCTCCCGTGCTCACATGGAGATGCAGGTGCGGTCCCGTCGAGTTCCCCGTGTAACCAAGCGAACCGATCACCTGGCCGACCACGACGTGCTCGCCGCGACGGACGCGGATGCTGCCGGGCTTCAGGTGCTCGTAGTGCGCGTACAAGCCATCGCCCAGCGAGAGCGAGACGAAATTCCCGCTCGCTTCGAGGCCGGGATACTTGCGGTTCTCCAGCACGGGGCTCTCCGCCATGCCGTCGTGCGCATCGACCACGGTGCCGCTGGCGACGGCGAGGACATCGCGGCCGTAGCCGTACCAGTTCGCCACCTTCTCTTCGTCGCCCCGGTACAGGCCGCCCTTCTCGCCCACGAGCATCCAGTCGATCGCGAAGCGCTGGGGAATGCCCGTCGAGCCGTCTCCGCTCGAGATCACGCGGCGATGGCCACGCGGCGCGGCCACCGTGTATACCGCGACCCAGGGACCTTTTCTTACCGGCGGCGCGAGCACCGGCAACGGCTGGGTGGCGAGGACGCTGCGGCCGCCCGTCTCGCATCCGGCCACTGCCGTCGCATCGTTCGCGACGCGGAAGCAGACGACGTGCGCGATCGCCCGTGGCGGCGGGCCGGCACGAAGCGGCACCTCGAGGTAAACGATCCGCGCCGCGCCCGGTGGCAGGACCGGCGATGCCTGCGACGCCCCCGGGAGAGCGATGCGATCCGCCAGTGCCTTCCCCTCCCAGTGCGCGAGCGCATCGCCAGGCACCGCCGCGTCGACCGCATCCAGTCGCACCACTTCCACGGGCGAACGACCGGTGTTGGCAAGGTGCAGTTCGTAGACCAGCCACGACTTTCCCGCCATGGGGAAAGGCCACGGAGGCACCGCGACCTTGGCTTGCACGGTCGACGCGTCGGCGGCGGACGCCGCGACGGCGGGAAGACCGGCGACGATGCATGCGACGAACAGCGACAGCGGGACCACGGCGGCCTTCTTCATGACAGTGATGTCATCCATGCGCTCCCGGGAAGCTAAGCGGCAAGTCTTCACCGGGTCCGTCCGGATTTCCAGTGCCTGGCCGGTGTCGACCGGGCCGTTCAGCGGTGTTTCTGGATCAATGCATGCAGACGATGGCAGGCATCGGGTATCCGTGCTTCGTTGGCGGTAGCGATGCCGAGCAGCAGTCCGCGCTCCGGCCGGCTGCCGGGATCGAACCATCGGCTCAGGGGTTCCGGCGCGAGCCCCAGCTCGCGCGCCTCTCCTGCGATGGCCAGGTCCGGCGTGCCGTCCGGAAGGCGCAGCACCACGCTGAGCCCGCCAATACGCACATCGTAGCCTTGGCCCTCCAGTGTCGTTCTCAGCAATTCGCCGCGCTCGGCATAGATGCGTTTCATCCGGCGCAGGTGCCGCATGTAATGCCCTTCGCGCATGAATTCCGCGATGGCGTTCTGGACGGCGGGGCTGGGCGCCGAGCCCAGGCACATCACGACCTCGTTGAACCGGTCGACGAGCGCGGGCGGAACGACGACGAAACCCAGGCGAAGCGACGGGCTTACCGTCTTGCTGAACGAGCCGATATGGATCACCCGCCCGAAACCGTCCAGCGAGGCCAGTGCGGGGGCGGCACGACGTTTCAGCTGGAGCTCGCCAAGATAATCGTCCTCGATGATCCAGGTGCCGTTGCGCGCGGCCCATTCGATCAGCTGGACCCGCCTGCGCAGGGACAACGTCGGGCCGAGCGGCGCCTGTTGTCCGGGTGTCAACAGAACCACGGAGGCATCGGATCCGTTCGCGATGCCGTAGTCGATGTCGATGCCTTCCTCGTCCACCGGCACCGGTATCGGCGCAAGGCCCGCGAGTTCGAGCGCGCGACGGCTCTGGAAGAAGCCGGGGTCCTCCATCCATGCCTTGCCGCCCTCGACTTCGAGCAACCTGATGACATGGGCGAGGGCACCGGTGAACCCAGCCGTGATGAAGACCTGCGACGGACGGCAGTCCAGCCCCCGGGCCAGCGCGAGGTGCGCCGCGATCTCCCGCTTCAGGGCCGCTTCGCCGCGCGGGTCGGGATACACCGCCGGCGCGGCGACCTCCGCACGCGCGGCTTGCGCGCGCAGGCGGGCGAGCAGCCCCACCGGAAGACAATCCGACGCCGGTACGCCCATCTGGAACGTGGATTGCGGGGCGACGAGATGCGCGTACTGCGCGGGGGTGTCGTCGGCCTCGATGGGACGGACCACGGCCCCCGCCCGTACCGGGTGATCGGCCACCCGCGTGCCGCCCGAACCGGACGAAACGACCACTTGCTCGTCGGCCAGCCGCTCGTAGGCGGACTTCACGGTGCCGCGCGCCACGCCGAGCTGCGCCGCGAGGGTCAGCCACGAGGGCAGCCGGGCACCGGGGGCCAGCGCGCCGCTCTCGATAGCGGCCAGGACGCCAAGACGGATCTGCTCGGCAAGCGTCGTGCTGGCCGCGCGATCGAGCTTGATGTCCAGTCGGGGCGTCATGCCGCCATGGTACATCCGACGCGGGCATTCCTGGTTCTTTTAGGTGCACTACAGGCGGCGCAAGATGTCACATCCCCACGGAGTCATCCCATGAAAGCGAATCGATTCCTCGCCGCCCTCGCCGCCCTCGCCGCCACGGCCGCGTTGTCGCTGGCGACCGCCGCCACTGCCCACGGCGCGGGCGACAACGTCAAGCCGAACTTTTCCCACGCCATTCCCAACATCCCCGGCAAGACGCTCACCGCGGTGGAAGTCACCTACCCGCCCGGCGGCGCCAGCCAGCCGCATACGCACGCGAAGTCGGCGTTCATTTACGCCTACGTCGTTTCGGGTGCCATCGAAAGCAAGGTGGACGACGGTCCGGCACGCGTCTACAAAGCAGGCGAGTCCTTCTACGAACAGCCAGGCCAGCACCATGGCGTGAGCCGCAACGCCAGCAAGACCGAGCCGGCGAAGCTGCTCGCGGTGTTCGTGGTCGACAGCAGCGAAACGACGCTCACCACGCCGGACAAGTGAGATGGGCGCGATGAACCGATCCATCTTCCGCCTGGGCGTGGCGATCCCGGACAGCCGCGTGGCCCGCGAGGCGGCGGAACTGCTGCGCGACACCGGACACAACCTGCTCTTCCAGCACTCTCATCGCGTGTATTTCTGGGCGGCGCTGATGGGCAAGCGCGAAGGACTCGCCTACGATCCCGAGCTCCTCTACGTCGCGGCGATGTTCCACGACCTTGGCCTCACGGCGCATTATCAGCGCAGCCGCCTGCGCTTCGAAGTGGACGGTGCCAACGCGGCACGCGACTTCCTGCGCAGCCATGGCGTGCCCGAAGCCGATGCGCAGAAGACCTGGGGCGCGATCGCCTTCCACACGACCCCGGGCATTCCCGAATTCCTGCACGCGGAAGCCACCCTGCTCCACGTGGGCGCGGGCATGGACGTGGCCGGACGTCACTACACGCAGTTCACCGACGAGGAACTCGACGCCGTCACCCAGGCGTATCCTCGCGAGAAAACCTTCAAGAACGACATCATCGACACGTTTTACGAAGGCATGAGGCATCGCCCCGAGAGCACGTTCGGCACGTTCAACGACGACTTCCTGGCCTGCCGGGACCCGGATTTCCGGCGCGTGGACATCTGCAGCGTCATCGCCGCATCGCCCTGGGCACACTGATCCTCAGGTCATCGCAGGTGCCGCCAGCGCATACGCGATCGCGGCGCGCACCGCCGCCACCTGCGCATCGTTGCATTGCTGCGGCGTCGCTCGCGGACTGTCCGGATAGACCTCGGTGGTGGTCGTGTAGCGCGCGCCGGTGATACCGGCGCAGAGGCCAAGCGCCTTCAATGCGTACTCGATGACGCCGGGCGCCACCTGCGGCGAACCGATGATTTCGCCCCTGGCATCCGCCGGGGCGATGTGGGTGACCTTCGCCACCGCCTCGATCACCGCCTGCTGGAAAGCGGGCTGCGGATTCTCCGTGTCGTCGACGAGGTAGAAACCGTCGGGAATCTCGCCCGGCTCGAAGGGCTTGCCGTCGCGCGCGGCCAGCGCCGGGCGGAATTCGGATTCGTCGGAATCGGTCGTCTCGTGCAGGTCGATGTGCATGAGGACGCGGCCGTGCAGCGGTGCCAGCAGGTTCACCAGCGCGGCGGCCTCGCCCGAGGGACTGCCCTCGCGGAAATTCCGGTTCGGATCGATGGCGTCCGGATTCCAGCGGTGGATACGCTCGTAAGCCCAGGGGCTGACGCAGGGTACAACGAGAACGTTGGCGCGACCCGCGTAGTCGCCGCCGTGATCGCGCAGGAATTGCAGGGCGCCGTGCACACCGCTGGTTTCGTAACCGTGCACGCCACCTGTGACCAGCATGACCGGCAGATCGTCGCGCCAGTCGAGGGTGCGGACCGCGAGCAAGGGGAAGCGCTCGCCGTCATAGTCCAGCTTGCCGTATCCGGAGATGTCGAAGCGTTCGCGCAGGGAATCGATTGCCCGGAGGACATCCTGCCCGAAGTCGCGCCGCTTCACCTGGCGCGAACGCCATGTGGCGATCTCGGCGGCACCCCAGGGCTTTCCGGGCGTACCGATGGCATACGGCGTCTGCTGGTTCACGGGCGCATCTCGTCTGGTGGAGCGGCATTCTAACCACGCCACCCCATCGAGGCGAAAAGCCCGCGAAACATCGCCCCTCCCCCGCGCTTACATGCGTGCGGGCACCCGGATACCAAGCACATCGAGCGCGACAGTGAGGACACCGAGCGTCAACCGCGCAAGCGCCAGTCGCGAGGCACGCTCGCCGGCACCCGGTGCAGCGAGCACGGGGCATTCGGCGTAGAAGCGGCTGAACGCCTGCGCCAGTTCGTAGGCGAAGTCGGCGATCACGTTCGGCGCGTAACCCGAAGCCGACGACTCGACCACCTCGGGAAAACGGGCGCACAGCAATACGAGCTGGCGCTCGGCCTGCTCCTTCACCTCGATGTCGCCGGCCGCGACACCTTCGCGCGAAGCCTTCTCGAGGATCGACGCGATGCGCACGCAGGCGTACTGCACGTAGGGTCCGGTGCGCCCCTCGAAAGACACCATGCGCTCGGCGTCGAAGATGTAACCCGAGGTCCGGTAGGTCGAGAGATCGGCGAATTTCACGGCGGCGATGCCGATGGCCGCCGCGAGTTCGGGATCGCTTTCGTCCTGTCGCGAGCGCGCTTTGTCCAGCGCATCCGCGAGGAGGTCGCGCAGTTGTGCCACGCCGCCGTCGCGGGTCTTGTACGGCTTCCCGTCGGCTCCGTTCACGGTACCGAAGCCGACGTGGACCAGCTCGGTCCCGTCGGCGAACCCCGCCACCCTGGCCGCACGGAAGACCTGGGCGAAATGCAGCGACTGGCGCTGGTCGACGACATAGACGATGCGCGACGGATGGTGGCGCCGCTGCCTGTCGAGGATCGTCGCCAGATCGGTGGTCGCGTACAGGGACGCGCCGTCCGACTTCTCGAGCAGCAGCGGCGGCATGGGCGATTCATCGTCCTCCCGGGCCACGTCGATCACCAGCGCGCCGTCGCTGCGAACGGCCACGCCGCGCGCGACCAGGTCGGCGACCATGTCGGGAATCAGCGGCTGGACATGGCTTTCGCCGAGCAGTTCGTCGAAGTGCGCGTCGAGCGTGGCGAAATCCTTCGCCTGCGCTTCCAGCGAAACGCGACGCACGACTTCCCATATGCGCATGTGCCGCTCGCTGCCCGCCTGCAGGGCGGCCGTGGCGGCGCGCGCGACGGCCATACGCTCGGGATCGGCCTTGCATGCGGCGGCCACGCGCGGGTAGAGCTCCTGCAAGGTCTGCATGTCGAACGGCGGGTCGTCGCGCCACGGGCCGTCCTCGGCAAGCTCGGGCCAGGCGACCAGCGCTTCGGAGATCAGCATGCCCATCTGCAGGCCCCAGTCGCCCAGGTGCACATCGCCGATGACGCGATGTCCCTGGGCCTGGAGGATGCGCCGCAGGCTTTCGCCCAGCACCAGCGAGCGGAGGTGACCGACATGCAATGGCTTGGCGACGTTGGGACCACCGAAGTCGATGACGATCGTCTCGGCCGGCTGGGCCACGATGCCGCCGCGGGGAGCGGCGGCCTGCGTCGCCGCGAAATGCGAGAGCACGCGGTCGGAGAGCGTGAGGTTGATGAAGCCGGGGCCCGCGACATTGATGTTCGCGAAATCGTCCAGCGCTTCGAGTTTCGCCGCCACGGCGGCCGCGAGTTCGCGGGGCGGGCGTTTCAGCCGGCCGGCCAGCGGCATGATGGCGTTGCATTGCAGGTCGCCGAGTTCGGGGCGCTGCGCGGGTACGGCGCGCACGCCTTCCGTCTCGAGGCCGCAGGCGGCGAATGCGTTGGCAAGGAGGTTGTCGACATGCGCGAACAACGTGGCGCCGGCGGGCGAAGACATAGCGGGAATTCCGTGTGGGTGAGCGGCGGGACGATCCGGGAGCGGTCGAGGCTCACTCGATGTTCTGCACCTGCTCGCGCATCTGTTCGATCAGCACCTTCAGCTCCACCGCGGCGTTCGTGGTGCGCGAATCGACCGACTTCGACCCCAGGGTGTTCGCCTCGCGGTTGAATTCCTGCATGAGGAAGTCGAGGCGGCGGCCCACCGGCTCCTTCAGCGCCAGCACGCGGCGCGCCTCGGCGATGTGGGTGGCGAGGCGGTCGAGTTCCTCGTCCACGTCCATGCGGGTGATCTGCAGCACCAGTTCCTGTTCGAGGCGGCCCGGGTCCGTGGGCTGGCGGATATCGGCAAGACGGGATTCGAGGCGGGCGCGCAGCGCGGTACGGATCTCGGGAAGCCAACCGCGCACGTCCGCGACGATCTTCTCGACGCCGTCGAGGCGCTCGCGCAGGATCTCGCCCAGCTTGGTGCCTTCGCGGCCGCGCGTGTCGCCCAACACCGCCAAGGCCCGGTCGAGCACGTCAAGCAGGGCGGCCTGCATCGCGTCGGCGTCCGCCTCGGGCTGCTGGAGCACGCCGGGGAAGCGGAGCAGTTCGGTGAACTGGACGCTCATGCGCGGGAAACGCTGTTCGAGGTCCAGGGACAGCTCGGAGAGGCGGGAGAGCAGCGAGGCATTGATGCGCAGGCCCTCGCCCGAACCCGGCTCGGCGCGCAGGCGCACGGTGACATCCACCTTGCCGCGCGACAGGCGGGTGGCGATGCGCTCGCGCAGGGCGCTTTCGAAGCCGCGCATCTCGTCCGGGAGGCGCGGGCTGATCTCGAGGTAGCGATGATTGACGGTCCGCAGCTCGCAGGTGAGCGTGCCGGACGGGCCGGCGTGCTCGGCGGAGGCATAGGCGGTCATGCTGCGGATCATCGATGGCCTCGCGGCATGCGCGTCGGGAAAGGAGGGGCAATGGTAAACTGACCCACCGCCCGTGCCCAAATCAGGCCCCTCATGACCTCCACCCGTCCTAGCGGGCGTGCCAACGACCAGTTGCGCGCCGTCAGCATCGAACGCCATTACACCCGCCACGCGGAAGGTTCCGTGCTGGTTTCCTTTGGCGACACCAAGGTGCTGTGCACCGCGTCGATCGAGGAGCGCGTGCCGCCGTGGCTGCGCGGCAAGGGCGAGGGCTGGGTCACCGCCGAGTACGGCATGCTGCCCCGTGCCACCACCGACCGCACGCAGCGCGAAGCCGCACGCGGCGGCCAGGGCGGCCGCACGATGGAGATCCAGCGCCTCATCGGCCGCTCCCTGCGCGCCTGCGTGGACCGTGCCGCCCTCGGCGAACGCGTGATCACCCTGGATTGCGACGTGATCCAGGCCGATGGCGGCACGCGCACCGCGGCCATCACGGGTGCCTACGTGGCCCTCGTGGACGCGGTGGCGACCCTGACGAAACGCAACGCGATCAAGCGCAATCCCATCCTTGGCGCGATCGCCGCCGTGTCGGTGGGCGTCTATAACGGCGTCCCGGTGCTCGACCTCGATTACGCCGAGGACTCGAACTGCGACACCGACATGAACGTCGTGATGAACGACGGCGGCGGCTTCATCGAGGTGCAGGGCACGGCCGAGGGCCATGCCTTCCGCCGCGACGAAATGGACGCCCTGCTCGACCTCGCCACCAAGGGCATCGCGGAGCTGGTCGCGGCGCAGCGCGCCGCGCTGGAAGACGCGCCATGAGCGGGGTCCGCGCCGCGACCGCCACCGACCTCGACGCCATCGTCGCCGTCCATCGCGCCGCCTTCTGTCGCGACGCGGAGGCCGACCTGGTCAGGCGGCTCGTCGAGGCCGGCCGCGACGCGATCTCGCTGGTGGCGGTCGACGACGAGGACGCCGTCGTCGGTCACGTGCTGTTCTCGCCGCTCACGGTGGAGGAAGGCGACGACGGCAAGGCCCTCGGCCTCGCGCCGGTCGCCGTGCTGCCGACACACCAGCGCCAGGGCGTCGGGCGTGCGTTGATCGAGGAAGGTATCGGCGCGTGTTTCGTGCGCGACGCGCGGGCCGTCTTCGTGCTCGGCTCCCCCGCCTACTACGCGGGCTTCGGCTTCACCAAGGCTTCCGCGCACGGCCTGCACGATGCCTTCGAGGGCGGTAACGCGTTCCAGGTGCTGGCGCTCACGGTGGACGGCCTGGCCGGCTATCGCGGTCGTGTGGATTACGCCCCCGAATTTTCCGAAGGACTCTGACCGATGCGCATCGTGCTGGCCTCCGGCAATGCCGGCAAACGGGCCGAACTCGAACACCTGCTGGCCGACACCGGCCTGGCGCTCGTCCCGCAGACTGCGCTCGGGGTGGACGATGCGGACGAGACCGGCCTCACCTTCGTCGAGAACGCGCTCATCAAGGCGCGCCATGCCGCGCGCGCCACGGGCCTGCCGTCGCTCGCCGACGACTCGGGCATCTGCGTCGACGCGCTTGACGGGGCGCCCGGCCTTTACGCCGCGCGTTACGCGGGCAAGCACGGCGACAACGCCGCCAACCGGGCAAAGCTGCTGCACGAACTGGACGGCGTCCCGGCGGACAAGCGCAGGGCCCACTTCATCGCCGTGCTCGTCCTGCTGCGCCACGCCGAGGACCCGGCGCCGTTGATCGCGGAAGGGCGCTGGCACGGCCGCATCCTCGAAGCGGAACGCGGTACGGGAGGCTTCGGCTACGACCCGCTGTTCCTGCCCGACGGCTACGACATGTCGGCCGCGGAACTCGACCCCGCGTTGAAGAATCGCCTGAGCCACCGCGGCCGCGCGCTGGCGTTGCTCAAGGACCGCCTCGTCGACCTCGCATGAGCCTGTTGCCGCCGCCGCTGTCGCTTTACGTGCACATGCCCTGGTGCGTGCGCAAATGCCCCTATTGCGACTTCAACTCGCACGGCGTGCGCGGCACGCCCGAATACGCGGCGTATGTCGATACCTTGCTCGCCGACCTCGACGCGGACCTGCGCGACTTCGGCGCGGCAGTCCACGGGCGCACGGTGGAAACGGTGTTCTTCGGCGGCGGCACGCCCAGCCTCTTCTCGCCCGAACTCGTCGGCCGCTTCCTCGACGGCGCGCGCGAGCGCCTGCCATTCGCGCCGGGCGCCGAAGTCACGCTGGAAACCAATCCCGGCACGGTGGAGCACGGTCGCTTCGACGGGTATCTCGCCGCCGGCGTCAACCGCATTTCCTTCGGCGTACAGAGTTTCGACGACGACAAGCTGCGTCGCCTCGGCCGCATCCACTCCGCGAACGATGCGGCCCATGCCGTGCGCGAGGCGCAGGACGCCGGCATCGACAACATCAACATCGACCTGATGTATGCCCTGCCCGAACAGAGCCTGGCGGGCGCGCTCGACGACGTGGCGCGCGCCGTCGCCCTCGCGCCGGCCCATGTCTCGCATTACCAGCTCACGCTGGAACCGAACACCGCGTTTGCCGCGAACCCGCCGCCGCTGCCGGACGACGATGCGGCCTGGGCCATCCAGGAAGCCTGCGAGGCACGGCTGGCCGAGGCGGGTTACGGACAGTACGAGGTATCCGCCTATGCGCGTCCGGGACGCCGCTGCGCGCACAACCTCAATTACTGGCGTTTCGGCGACTACCTCGGCGTGGGGGCGGGCGCGCACGGCAAGATCAGCGACGCCAGCGGCGTGCGACGCCGCTGGAAGACCCGTCTGCCCGCGGCCTACCTGGCGATCGCCGGACAGCCGGCCCGGATCGGCGGCGACAGCCTCGTGGCCGCCGCCGACCTGCCCTTCGAATACATGCTCAATGCGCTGCGCCTGATCGACGGGGTACCGGCGACCGATTTCGCCGAACGGACGGGATTGCCGCGGGAGGCCATCGCCTCGTCGATCGAGGCCTGCGTGGCTCGCGGCTGGCTGGAGGCCAGTCCCGGCATACTGAAAGCGACCGCTTTGGGGCAGCGCTTCCTGAACGACGTGATCGAGGCGTTCATGCCCTGACCCGCCCTGGAGGCCGCTTGCGGGAGATCCCATGTCCTCCCGCAAGCGGCCGGCTCCGACCGGGAGCCTCTTCGGCGCTCCAACGGGTTCTATTCCAATCGCCCTAAGCCATAAGCGAGCCACCCATATGCTGGCGTGGCCGGCGTATGGCCGCCTAAACTCGGATCGCAGGGTCGAGGAGGACCTCATCGCATGAGTGCAGGCACGCAGCCGCCGTACGGCCGGACGGGACCGCATCCCGTCGCCCTGTCGCCGCGTGCCGAACGCGAGGCGCAGCAGGGCCTGTCGCTGTGCCTGACCTGGCTGGACATGCCGCTGCGCGACGCGCTGCGCGATTTCGATCGGCGGCTGTTCGCCGCTGCGGAAGCGAGCCGCAACCACCTGGAGCAGCAGGCCTGCTTCGAAAGCCGGGGTATCGTCGAACGCGACGGGCCAGGCTTCCGCAATCGCTTCGCCGCGCACCTCTCCAGGCGTTTCCGCCAGCTGGGCGAGACGACCGGCGGCAAGTCGGCGCCGGGAACCGAGCACCTCACCCTCAGCCTCGTGGACCCCGAGGAACAGGAACAGGCCGACGCGCTGGCGAGCATGGCGGCGCGCTGCGAGGCGCGCAGCGCGAGCAGCCTGTTCGAACTCGGGTACCGGCTGGCGGTGCTCGCCGGTACGGCGCCCCTCGAAGGCGAGGCATTGCCCGCGGGCCCCCGCGCCCTCACGGCCGCGCTGGAAGAAGCGGTGGCTCCGATGCCGCTGTCGGTGGCGCATCGCCTGCTGCTTTTCCAGGCCGTCGACGCGCACGTGCTCGGCCATGGCGAGGCGTTCTATGGCGCGCTGAACGAGCACTACCGCACGCGCGGCATCCTTCCGGGATTCCGCGTCTATCCGAACGTACGCGTCGCCGCCACGCCCGCCGCCGAAAGACGCGCGAAGACCGCGGAAACAACCGCGACCGAAACGGTGGGCGGAAGCACCGCTGCCGCGACGACCACCGTCGAGGGGCACATCGGCGTGCTGGAAGGCCTGCGCGCCCTGCTCGCCAGCCGTGTGCAAACCGGGCGCGGCGCCGGTTTCGCGCCCGGCCGGCTGGCCTCCGACGACGAACTGCAGACCGCGCTGCTGGCCCTGCAAGGACATGTCACCGAGGTGGCCGACGCCGCCCAGCGCGAAATCCGCAGCGCGCACGCGCTGCGCGAGGAACTCATCCACCAGCTCAACCTCGGCCGCCCGGCCGGTTCCCCGCCCGCCGAGCTCACCCTCGAGCAGGACGACACGGTGGAACTCACCGCGATGCTGTTCCAGAGCCTCGGCCAGCAACTCGCCGCGGCCAGCCCCGGTCGCGCGGTGCTCGGCGGCCTGCAATGGCCCATGCTGCGTGCGGCGGTGAACGACCGCGGCTTCTTCGACCAGGCGGAACACCCCGCGCGCCAGCTGCTGGACACCGTTGGCGAAGCCGCGCAGCACTGGCTCGATCCGGCCGAAGGCGAACCGGACGCGGCCCTCGTCGACCGCCTCGAACGGCTGGTCGTCGAAGCCAGCCACGCACAGGTGATCGACCCGGCATGGCGCGCGGACATCGAACAGCAGATCGCCCTGCTCTCGCGCAAGGCGCACGTGGCCGAACGCCGGCAGATCGAAGCGATGGAAGGCCGCGACCGCCTGGAACGCGCGCGCCAGCGCGCCACCGAAATCATGAACGAGCACATGGTGCGCGGCGCCGCGCCGCGTGGCGTGCTGCGCATCCTGCTCGAGCGCACGTGGGCCGACGTGCTCGCCCTGCACATCCTTCGCGGCGGCGAGAACGGCGAGGCCTTCCTGCACTGCCTCGGCGTGACCGACCAGTTGCTTGGCCGGCGCCCGATCGTCGATCCGCAGAAGCTCCGCCAGGACGTGGAACGCGGCCTGGAACATCTCGGCATGCATGCCGCCGAAGCGGCACAGGTGGCGGCGGGTGTGTTCGAACCGCCCGGCAGGCAGGGGGACGAAGCCCTCACCCCGACCGACGTCGCCATGCGCCTGAAGCAGCGGCCACGGCTCGGCGAGGGCACCGCCCATGTCGAGGCGGTAACGCCGGTGCGGCCGACGCCGCTCGACGCCGCGGCGCAGGCCATCTACGACGGCTTCGCCAGCCTGCGCTTCGGCACCTGGTTCGAATTCGCCCAGGCGGACGGCTCGATCGCCCTGCGCAAGCTGGCCTGGTTCTCTCCGGGCACCGGTCGCTGCCTGTTCGTGAACCAGCGCGGGGGACGCACCGAAGACATCGACCTCACCCGCCTCGCGCGGCTCATCGCCAGCGGCGAAGTGCGCGAATGGAAGGAGCAGCGGCTGTCGATCGTGGACCGCGCCTGGCGTGCCGTGGCGCGCAACCTGCGGCGTGAAAACGGCTTCGAGCGCATGGCGGGCCACGCATGAGCAGCGAGTTCAACCAGCGCCGCGCCACCCGCAAGCGCGCGACCGCACCTATTCCGGTCGTCGACGCGATGACCGAGCGCGTATGCGGCCAGCTCGGCAATCTATCGACGAGCGGCGTGATGCTGCTGGTCTCCAGCAAACCGACGCACGGCGGGGTGTACCAGGTAGCCTTCACGTTGCCAGACGCCCAGCACCGCGAACACCGCATCGAGATCGGCATACAGGAGCAATGGCACGAGCCGGCGGCATCGGCGGGACAGTTCTGGTCCGGCTATCGCATCATTTCCGGCCTCGACGACGCCGTCCGTGCCATCGACGAATGGATCGGCCCACCTGCGGACTGAACGGAAGCCATAGACCATGCTTTACGACGCCCCCGGCGGAAGCCCACCATCCCTCGTCATGAGCGATGCCACCACCATCCTGGTCGATACGGACCTCGAACGCGACGACGCCGCGGCGGCCGCGACGGGCCTGTACCTGCGACTGGTGGGCGACGGCACCATCGCCGCGCGACCGGACGGCGACGAGGAAGCGCGCTTCCGCGTGCTCGACGAACGCTTCGTCGCGGAAACCGGCATACGCGCCATCGGCCTTCACGCCAGCGGCCACCGCTGGTGCGGCGACGGCCACGGCGGTGCCCACCTCGTGGACGGCGGTCGCGAGAACGGCATCTTCTGCCGCTACGACGGCGGTTTCACCATCCGCTGCCCCGAATGCCACGCCGCCCTCTCGCTCGGCGACGAGGGCAGCGACGCGCTGGAAGAGGCCCTCATCGTGTGGTGCGACGCGCCGGATTCGGCCTACGTGGCCTGCCCCGCCTGCGCCACCTGGACGCCCCTGCACCTGTGGCGCTCGCCGGCGCACGATTTCGCGGTCGGGCATTTCGCCATCACCCTCTACGGCGCGCACCTGAAGGGCCTGCTTGGCGGCGACGAGTACGCAGCCACCCTCCTGCGCCACCGGCTTGGCGACATTGCCGGCGATTACACCGTGGTCTTCGCCACCGCCTGATCCCCCACGTCCGGACTTGGCTACGGCAGGCGGGAGGCGCACCATTGGCGTTTGCCCCACGTCCCCGGAGATTCACCATGAACGACGCGCTGGCCGCGCTCTACCCCCAGCACATCGCCACCCTGCGCGAGCGCACCGATACCGCGCTGGCCCGCGCCGGTTTCGACCACCTGGTGGTCCCGGCCGGCCGGCCGATCACGAAATTCCTGGACGACCAGGATTACCCGTTCATCGCGAACCCGCATTTCAAGCATTGGCTGCCGCTGACCGACGCACCGGGAAGCTGGCTGGTTTACACCCCGGGCGAGAAGCCGAAGCTGGTTTTCCTGCAACCGCGCGACTACTGGCACGTGGTGCCGGAAGCGCCTTCGGGCTACTGGGTGGACCAGTTCGACATCGTGGTGGTGCGCAAGCCCGCCGACGCCATCGCCGAGCTGCCGGCGGCGCTCTCGCGCTGCGCCATCGTCGGGGACCAGTACTGCAACCTGCAGGAAGTCTGCGCGAACAATCCCCCGGCGGTGATCGATCACCTGCACTACCACCGCGCCTACAAGACGCCGTACGAGCTCGAACTGATGCGCGAGGCCAGCCGTCTCGGCACGCGCGGCCACCGGGCCGCGGAGCGCGCCTTCCGCCAGGGCGAGAGCGAGCTTGGCATCCACCTCGCCTACCTCACCGCGGTGGGCCAGATCGACGCCGAACTGCCGTATGCCAGCATCGTCGGCCTCAACGAGCACGGCGCGGTATTGCACTACACGCACTTCGACCGTCGCGCGCCCACGGAAAGCCGTTCGTTCCTGATCGATGCCGGCGCCAGCGCATCGGGTTACGCCAGCGACATCACGCGCACCTATGCCGGGAGCCAGGCTTCCGAATTCCAGTCGCTCATCGACTCGATGGACGCCGCCGAACGCTCCTTCGCGGCGAAGGTCCGCGCGGGGCAGAACTACCCCGAACTGCACGTGCATGCCCACCATGTGCTCGCCGGCGTATTGCGCGACCACGGCTTCATCCGCATGAGCCCGGAAAGCGCCGTGGAATCCGGCGTCTCGTCGGCGTTCTTCCCGCACGGCCTCGGGCATGGCATCGGCCTGCAGGTACACGACGTGGGAGGTTTCCAGGCTGCGGAAACGGGCGGGACGATCGCCAAGCCCGAGGGCCATCCGTACCTGCGCCTCACGCGCGACCTGGAACCGGGCATGGTGGTGACCATCGAGCCGGGCATCTATTTCATCGACATGCTGCTGGCCGAGCTGAAGAGCAAGCCGTTCTCGGCGGACATCGACTGGGCGAAGGTGGATGCGTTCCGCAAGTACGGCGGGATCCGCATCGAGGACGACGTGGTGTGCACCACGGGCGAGCCGGAGAACCTGACGCGCGACGCGTTCGCGTTGCTTTAACCCACAGGTAGGAGCGCGCTCCTACCGCTCCAGCGCTTCCGGCGATTTCGGCACCATCGCCGTCATCACCTCGGGCGCCCCCCGGGTCACCGCCACATCGTCCTCGATGCGGATGCCGATGCCGCGCCAGCGTTCGTCCACGCGCCTGTCGTTGGGCGGCACATAGATGCCGGGCTCGACGGTGACGACCATGCCTTCCTCCAGGATGCGCGGCTCGCCGTCGATGCGGTAATCGCCGACGTCGTGCACGTCCAGGCCAAGCCAGTGGCCCGTCTTGCTGGGGAAGTAGGTCTTGTAGCTTCCTTCCGCGACGACGCGATCGGCGCCGCCGCGCAGGATGCCGACGGCACAGAGTCCCTCGGCGATGATCCGCACGGCGGCATCGTGGGCTTCACCGAAGGAACGGCCCGGTCGCACGGCGTCGATGGCCGCCAGCTGCGCCTCGTGGACGATGTCGTAGAGCGCCCGCTGCTCCTTCGTGAAACGACCGCCCACCGGGAAGGTGCGGGTGATGTCGGAGGCGTAGCAGTCCACTTCCGCGCCGGCGTCGACGAGCAGCAGGTCGCCATCCTTCAGCGTGGCGCGGTTGGCCTGGTAGTGCATGATGCAGGCGTTGCTGCCGCCGGCCACCGTGGGCGGGAAGGCGGGCACGGCACCCTGCCCGCGAATGCTGCGGAGGATCTCGCCTTCCACTTCGTACTCGGCCACACCGGGGCGGGCGATGGTCATGGCGGCGAGGTGGGCCACACCGGCCACCTCGGCCGAGCGGCGCATGAGCGCCAGCTCGTCGCGCGACTTGAACAGGCGCAGGTCGTGCAGGAGGTGGCCCAGCGCCACGAGGTCCTTCGGCACCACGCCGCCGCCCCGCGCGGTGCGCAGGCGGCGCATCCAGGCCAGCAGGCGCGCGTCGAAATCGGGTTCCTGGCCGAAATGGCAGTAGACCCGCGACCGGCCCTCGATCATGCCGGGCAGGATGTCGTCGATATCGTCGATCGGGAAGGCATCGTCGAGCCGCAATTCGCGCGCGGCCCGGTCGGTGCCCATGCGCTCGCCGTCCCAGCGCTCGCGATCGGCGTCGCGTTCGCGGCAGAACAGCACGCTTTCGCCGTGCGCGCGGCCAGGCAGCAGGGCCAGCACGGCATCGGGCTCGCCGAAACCGGTGAGGTAATGGAAGTCGGAGTCCTGCCGGTACGGCCAGGGCGCGTCCGCATTGCGCATGCGCTCGGGTGCGGAGGCGAGGATCAGCACGGCGTCCTCGCCCGCCATGCGCATCAGTTCCCGGCGGCGCCGGGCGTACTCCGCCGCGGCGATCAATGCAGGGTGTCGTTCGCCGGTGCGTTCCTGCTGCCGGCCTCGGCGTGCAGCAGCAGCGCGCCCACGCGGACGAACTCCTCGATCTCCGTGAGCGACTCTTCGTCGCCTTCGACGTCCTCGTCGAGCTCGAATTCGGAAGCGGCGATCGTCGCCATGTCCTTCAGCACTTCGCGGGCATCCTCACTGAGGGACTTGGCCGTCTCCCCGGTACCGCCCAGGCCGAATCCACCCAGGAAGCCTCGCGTCCACTCGGCCAGGCCTTCCGCCCGCTCGGCCAGCGGGGCGTCGTCCTCGGGCAGCCAGGGACCGAAGGTGAGGTCGGTGTCGGCCAGCCACGCCTCGGTCTGGTGGCGCAGGCGCACCAGCATGGCCTGCTCTTCCGCGTTGGGCGCGGCATCGGGCTCGAGTTGCAGGGCATCCAGCAGCGATCCGGACGGGAAGCGGCCGCCAGCGCTGATGTAACCCACGAGCGAGCCATGGAATTCGCTGACCGTGGTGGCCAGCTTGCAGCGCTCGATGAGTTCGGCGATGTCTTCGGGATCGACGGTCTGGTTGGCCGACATGGCGGTGCTCCTCGGGCTTGGACCCAAAGTCTAATGCAGAGGGCCTACCTCGCGGGCTGCTTACAAGGCCGGGCCTCCTGTTATAGTCCGCGCATGACGAACCCGGATGCCTTCAAGACCGAACTGGAAGCCTTGAGCGCCACGCTCGACCGGCTCGTCGACACCGTACGCCGGCTTTCCGAGGAAAACCGCAGCCTGCGGCACAGCCAGGAACAGCTGGCGAACGAACGCGCGGGACTCATGGCACGCAACGAACAGGCGCGCAGCCGTGTGGAAGCGATGATCCAGCGCCTGAAGGCGCTCGAGAACACGGGCTGAACCTTCACATGAATGCAACCGCCAGTGAACCGGTATCCCTGCGCCTGCTCGACCGCGAGTTCCACATCGCCTGCGCCCCCGAGGAACGCCCCGGCCTGATCGCCGCGGCCCAGTTCCTCGACGGCAAGATGCGCGAGCTGAAATCGAACGCCAAGGTGCCCGGTTTCGACCGTATCGCCGTGCTGGCGGCCGTGAGCATCGCTCACGAACTGCTCACGCTGCGCAAGGAGCACGACTCCCAGGAACAGGTCCTGACCGACGGGCTGGCCGCCCTGCGCAGAAAGCTTGATGGTCTGCTCGACGCATCGGTAAAATAACCACCGGGCGTTCCCTGCGGTGTTCGCCAGCGCACTTTACATTTGCCTTGTTCCTACATACGACCCCGGGTCGGCTTTTCGCGACTGTTGTGCATGTCCGCCTCGTACGGAAAGCCTCGAAGTTGCGTAGCTCTCCCACCTGATCCTTTGGATCAAGGTCGTTTGGTGCGCAGCGGCATCGCGGAGAACGCCTCTTCATTCCAGCCGACCGGCCCTTCCGGGGCCGGTCAGCGTCGTACCCGCGGCACCGGGTGCGGCGGCTCGACGGCGACCTTGCCTGTGCCGTTCAGCTGAACGACCATGTCAAAGCTTCCCGAGAGACGTGAATTGCGAGCCGACCTCGTGCAGCGCCGCCGCCAGCTGAAGCCGGCGGAGCGCGTCGCGGCAGCCCAGGGGCTGCGCCATTCGCTCGAGCAATTGCCTGAATTCCTTACCGACACGCACGTGGCGGGCTATTGGGCCACGGGTGGCGAACTGCCGCTCAACCTGGCCATTGCCCCCATGGCGGAACGCGGCCAGACCTTCTACCTTCCCGTCGTCACGAAGTCGGGCGGCAAGCGCCGGCTCACCTTCGCGCCGTGGACCACGGGCCAGGACGTCGAGACCAACGAGATGGGCATTCCCGAGCCGAAGGCGGCGGAGCGCATCGTCGAGGCCACCGAACTCGACCTCGTGCTCGTTCCCCTGCTCGGTTTCGACCGCCGCGGCACCCGCCTCGGCTTCGGCGGCGGCTACTACGACCGCAGCTTCGAATTCCTGCGCGGGCAGAAGCGACCCGCGAAGCCCCTCCTGGTGGGCGTGGCCTACGACTTCCAGGAACTGGACTCGATCGAGACGGCCGAGTGGGACATCTCGCTCGATTACGTCGCGACCGACAAGGAGCTGATCGATTGCACGGACGGCAGCGCGTGAAGTACTGGCTCATGAAGTCCGAGCCGGACACGTTTTCCATCGACGACCTGAAGCGCAAGGGCATCGAGGCCTGGGACGGCGTACGCAACTACCAGGCGCGCAACTTCATGCGCGACGGCATGAAGGTCGGCGACAAGGTGTTCTTCTATCATTCGAACACCGACGTGCCGGGCATCGTGGGCATCGCCACGGTGGCTTCGCCGGCCTATCCGGACGAAAGCCAGTTCAATCCGAAGTCCAAGTATTACGACGAGAAGAGCACGCGCGAGCAACCGCGCTGGGTACTCGTGGACGTGAAGTTCGAGCGCAAGCTCGCGCGCAACATCACGCTCGACGAACTGAAAGGTCACGACGAACTCGCCGACATGCCGCTGGTCCGCAAGGGCAACCGTCTTTCCGTGATGCCGGTGGCCAAGGGCGACTGGGATTTCATCCTCACGCTGGAAAAACCATGAGCCAGGACAACGAAAAGCGCCTCGCCGCCGAAACCGCCGCCTTCCGTTACGTGGGCGACGGCGCGTTCAAGGACGGCATCATCGGCGTGGGCACGGGCTCCACGGTAAATTTCTTCATCGACGAGCTCTCCCAGTACCGCGACCGCATCAAGGCGGCCGTGTCCAGCTCCGAGGCCTCGACCCAGCGCCTGCGCAAGCTCGGCATCGACGTGATCGACCTCAACGCCGCCGGCCGCCTCGACCTCTATGTGGACGGCGCCGACGAGTGCGATCCGCACAAGCGCCTCATCAAGGGTGGCGGCGCCGCCCTCACGCGCGAGAAGATCGTCGCGGCCGCGTCCGACCGCTTCGTCTGCATCGTCGATGCCAGCAAGCTGGTGGACGTGCTGGGCAAGTTTCCGCTGCCGATCGAAGTCATCCCCATGGCACGCAGCCACGTGGCGCGCGAAATCGTCGCCCGCGGCGGCCAGCCGGTGTGGCGCGACGGTGTGGTCACCGACAACGGCAACTGGATCATCGACGTCCACGGCTGGCGCATCACCCATCCGGTGGAACTGGAAGCCGACCTCAACCAGATCGTCGGTGTCGTCACCGTGGGCCTGTTCGCGAAGCGCCCGGCCGACGTGGTCATCGTGGGCAATCGCGAGATCTGAGATCCACAGAGGCGACGGTAGCGCTGTTGTGGGAGCCGCTTCGGCGGCGATCCCGCGGCAGCGGGCAAGCTCGCCGCGAGCACCCATCGCCGCTGAAGCGGCTCCCCCAGTCGGGTAACCTCGCTACATGACGCTCGAAACGATCCTCCTCATCGTCCTCCTCCTGCTCGCCATGGCCTGCCTGGGGCTGCTTGCCGCCCTGCTTGCCAGGGGCCGCCAGGACGACGGCGGTGCCGCTCGCCTCGACACCCTGCGCGACGACACGCGCCGGCTGGAAGCCCTTATCCGGGAGGAGCAGCGCGCCGGGCGCGGCGAACTCGGGGAGCGTCTCGGCCAGTTCGCCGAGCGCACCGACAACGGCCTGCAATCCCTGCGCCAAGGGCTGGCCGACGACTCGCGCAAGAACCGCGAGGAATCCGCGCTCACGCTCAAGCGCTTCGGCGAACTCATCGACCAGCGCTTCGCCGCCCTCACGGGCGAGAACGAAAAGCGCCTGGCGGAGGTGCGTGCCACGCTGGAAACCCGTCTCGGCGCCATCCAGCAGGATAACGCGGCGAAGCTCGAACAGATGCGCGCCACCGTGGACGAGAAGCTCCAGGCCACGCTGGAAACCCGCCTCGGCCAGTCGTTCCAGCTGGTCTCCGAACGCCTGGAGGCCGTGCAGCGCGGTCTCGGCGAAATGCAGGCGCTCGCCGCCGGCGTGGGCGACCTGAAGCGGGTGCTCACCAACGTGAAGACCCGCGGCACCTTCGGCGAAGTGCAGCTGGGCGCCCTGCTCGAACAGATCCTCATCGCCGAGCAGTACGCGGGCAACGTGGCGACGGTGCCCGGCTCCGCCGAACGCGTGGAATACGCCATCCGCCTGCCGGGCGCGGACGACGGCAATCCGGTCTGGTTGCCCATCGACGCCAAATATCCGGTGGAGGACTACCAGCGCCTGCTCGACGCACAGGACATCGCGGATGCGGAAGGCGCGCAGGCGGCCGGCAAGGCACTGGAGCTGCGCGTGCGCGAGGAAGCGAAGCGCATCCGCGCCAAATACATCGCCCCGCCGCACACCACGGACTTCGCCATCCTGTTCCTGCCCACCGAAGGCCTCTATGCGGAAGTGATCCGCCGGCCGGGCCTGTCCGACCAGCTGCAACGCGAGTGCCGGGTCACCGTGGCCGGCCCGACCACGCTCACGGCCCTCCTCAACAGCCTGCAGATGGGCTTCCGCACCCTGGCGATCGAAAAGCGCTCCTCCGAGGTCTGGCACGTGCTGGCCGCCGTGAAGAACGAGTTCGGCAAGTTCGCCACGGTGCTGGAGAAGACCCGCAAGCAGCTGGACACCGTGCGCAACAGCATCGACACGGCCGGCGTCCGCACCCGGGCCATCGAGCGCAAGCTCCGCGGCGTGGAATCGCTGGGGTCGGACGAGTCGCAGGCCCTGCTGGATCTCGTGCCGGGACTGGACGACACCGATACCGGCGACGCCGAAACCCCGGACTGACCGGGGCTCCTGTGGGAGCCGGCTGTGCCGGCGATCCCGCGGCAGCGGGCAATCTCCCGGCGAGCACCCATCGCCACTGAAGCGGCTCCCACACAACGCTGCAATCCCCGAAAGGCAACAGCGGTACAATGGCTGTTTGCATCCCCGAAGGAACCATCCCCGATGAGCGACGACGCCAAGTCCCGTCCGGTCAGCCGCGAACAGGCCGAGGAGGCCGTGCGCACGCTGCTTCTGTGGGCGGGCGACGATCCGAAGCGCGAAGGCCTGCTCGACACCCCCAAGCGCGTGGTGAAGGCCTACTCGGACTGGTTCAGGGGCTATGACGAAGACCCGGCCGAGTACCTGCGGCGCACCTTCCAGGAAGTGGAGGGCTACGACGAGATGATCGTGCTGCGCGACATCGAGTTCGAAAGCCACTGCGAACACCACATGGCACCGATCATCGGCCGTGCCCATGTGGGCTACGTGCCCACCGATCGCGTGGTCGGCATCAGCAAGCTGGCCCGCGTGGTGGACGGCTTCGCCCGCCGTTTCCAGGTACAGGAAAAGCTCACCGCGCAGATCGCCCACTGCATCGAGGACACGCTGCACCCGCGCGGCGTCGGCGTGGTGATCGAGGCCAGCCACGAATGCATGACCACGCGCGGCGTGCACAAGCGCGGCGTGTCGATGATCACCAGCCAGATGCTCGGCAGCTTCCGCGAGGACCCGCGCACTCGCGGCGAGTTCCTCCGCTTCGTCGGCGTCGACCGCCGTTAGTCGCCAGTCTTGAGCGGCCAGACCGACACCGCCGTCCACGACGAACGCCTGCAGGATCTTTTCCGCGACGGCATCGTCGCGGAGGACCTGCCGATCCTGTTTCCGCTTTTGCGCGGACGCGGCCTGTTGCGTGCGTTTTCCGCCCTCTTTCACGGCGGCGAGACGCAGGTACTCCTGCGCCTGCTGGTGTTGCGCACCCTCGGTGCCCGATCCCATGCCACGGAGTGGGCGCCACAGGAGATCCGAGATCAGCTGGCGTTCGTCGATCCGGTGAAACTCGAAACCGTCGTCCAACGGCTGAAGGACCACGATCTTCTTGTCTACGACGCGGAAACCACGCGTTACCGCGTCGGTAACCTGGGTCGCAAGGCGCTCGGCGCCTTGGCGACAATGCTCGAATTCGAGCAGGGCGACGACGATGGCCTCGGCTATCTCACCGCGCAGCTCGCCGCGGGTCAGTCATTGGGCCGGATATCCACCGACGAACTCGGCCATTTGCTCTCGCGGCTCACGGAGCTGAAAGAGGACTTCGACAGGGCCGTGCTATCGGGCTCGGAACACCGCATACGTCGCGCGTCCGAGCGTCTCGAATCGGTATGGACCTGGGTAGAGAAGGGCACGGAAATCGTCGCCGCCATCACCCGCGAGGACGAACTGGAGCCTGCGGTACACCGTCTCGCCCAGGCAGTGGGGCGAGCGCAGAGCGCGCTCCTGCGCCAGGCTGGCATATTCCAACGCGAACTCAACAAGATCGACCAGCATCGCGTGCACCTGGGTCGCACCGGCCTGTCCTCTTCCGATCTCGTCGGCTGGCTGAGGGCTCAGGATGCCGCCGGCCTTGCTGCCTTCGAGGACGGCCAGCTGTTGCTGCCCCTGCCTGCCGCGTTCGTGCACGACCAGATCGCGCTGGACGTGGCCGAGTACGAACTGCTCGAGCGCGAGCGCGTTGCCGCCGCCGTCACCGGGTTGCCGACAGCGGAAGAACCGCCGAATACCGCCGATCTCCCGGTGGACGAGGAAGACTTGCGCTTCCTCGAAGAATGGCATGCCGAGTTGGCCGCCATCGAGGCGCCACGCGAGCTTGAAACGACCCTGATCGGCGACGACTACGCCTTGTCCGCCTATCGCCTGTCCCTGCTGGGCTTGCTTGGCGACCCGGAATCGGCAGCGCTGGAAGGAGGTACCGCCGAACTGGCCCGCTTGCCGCTTGCCCTGGAAATCGACTCGGGGAAGCCTCTCGTTTCGACCGACCTGCCCCAGATTGCCCTGATTAGCTCCGGGCGCCTGCGCCCGCGCGATGGAGCGAAGGACACCACCGATGCATGACGATACCGCCAGCCTGGTCACCCGCCTGCTCGCGCAGCGCTGGCTGCCGCGCGACGACGCGCAGGCGCGCAAGGCACTGCTCGACGATGCCTACCGCGAAGAACTCGACCGACGACTCGAGGCCGTTGGGCTGGAACTCCGGGAACATCCTTATGCTGCCTACATCGGCCTGGCCGTATCGAAGAAGAGCGAGCGCGCGGTCTTCGGCGGCAGCGACAGCTGGATATCCAACACGATGCAGCTCGATCGCGACGGCGTGGCGCTGCTGGTGGTGCTCTGGGCGCTCATCGTGCTACCCAAGCGCCAGCGCCAGGTGGAACGGCAGGAAGTGGAAGCCGCCGCCTCGCAGAGCCAGATGTTCGCCGAGGAAAAGCCCATTCCGCGCGACCCCACCATCTCGCCGGTCATCGCCGAGCGCACGCTCCTGGCCGATTTCGGCGAGAAGCTCGGCGGGAAAATGCGCATCAATATTCTGCTGGGGACCCTGGCCCGCCTGGGTTTCATCGTACGGCGCCGCGGCGAAGGAAGCGCAGGCCGCCTGATCGCCGAAGGGCCGCTGCTGGACCTGGCATTCGATTACGAACGTACCGCTCGCCGGATCCTTGACGGCGCATTGGGCGATCTGCTCGCCGAGACCGCAAATCGACCGTTCGTCGAAGCCGCGGGCGACAGCGAGGAGCTTGACGAGGCCATGGAAGACGGCGAGGAGAATCAGAGTGTTTGATTTCCGCAACCTCGAAGTCGTGCACTGGGATTACTGGCAGCGTTTCAGCCTGCCACTGGACACGAACATCGTCACGGTCGTCGGTCCGAACGGCTCGGGAAAGACCACGCTGCTGGATGCCCTGCGCACCCTTCTTACCATCGACTGCGCCGGCAATCGCGACTACAAGAGCTACCTGCGCCACAACGGCAAGCCCTTCGCATGGCTGCGCGCCCGGGTCGGCAACGTTCCGGGGCCAAGCGGCGAACGCCCCTTCTTTCCATTGATGGACCGCGAGGTCACCCTCGCCTGCCGCATCCAGAAGAAGGGCGGCGAGTGGACGCGCCAGTACGCCGTGCTCGGCGGCGACGTGAGCATCGAGGACATCGAGGAGAGGGGCGAATTCCTGGGCCTGCGCGAGTATCGCGTGCGGCTGGAAGGCGCCGGTCTTTCGCAGGCCATCCGCCGCGTGCTCACTCTCGAACAGGGCGCGACCGACAAACTGTGCCAGTTGCCGCCAAAAGCGCTGCTCGAACTCGTCTTCGACGTGTTCGGCGACAAGGCCGTGCTCGACGACTACCAGCGGGCGCGCAGCGAACAGATGGAGGCCGATCGCGAGCAGCATGGCCTCGAACACCAGCTGTCGCTCATCGGCGTGAGCCTGCAGGAAGCCGAGGCACGTGCGCGCTCCTTCCAGGAATGGAACGCGCTGAAGACCGAGCGTGTCGACCTGGTGTCGGACATCCTGCCACGCACGGAACTCGCCGATCTCGGCGCCGGCATCCGCGGGGCCCGTCCGCAGCTCACGGGAGTGAAGCGCCGCGTCGCGGAGCTCGAACGCCGCGACGCCGAACTCACCCGCCAGCTCGGGGAATGGGACGCCGCCGGCGAGTCGCTGCGCGCCGAACAGCACGAGGCCGACCTCGCGCGCCAGCAGACGCAGAAGAGCCTCGATGCCGCACGCGCGGAACTGGCGCAGAACGACTTGCTGATCAAGCAGGAGACCCGGCTGCGCGAGATGCTTACCGCGCAGGGCGGGGCCGACCATGAACGGCTGGCCGACGTGGCGCGGGACGCACGCGCCCTCGCGAACCAGTTGCAAGGGGAAGAAGGACGCCTCCGCCAGGACCTCGCCACCCTGACCAGCCAGCTTGCTGCCTGGCGCAACGGCCGGCGCTACACGCCGGATTTCGAGGCCTCGTTCCGCCGTGCGCTCGACGAGGCCGGCATCCGTCACAGCATGCTCAGCGAAATCGTGGAGATCGTCGAGCCGCGCTGGCAGCCGGCGGTGGAAGCGGTGCTCGCCGGTTACCGCCACGTGGTGCTGCTGGACGACCCGCGCGATCGCGAGAGGGCATGGAAACTTGGCGAGCAGCATCGCTACAGGCATTTCGTCGTCGCCGATCGCGCACCCGCGGAAACCGCGACGCACGGCTCACTGCTGGAAGTGGTGGCATTCTCGGCCGCCGCCCCCGACTGGCTGCTGCGCAACCTCGATCGCATCCGTCGCGTGGACGACGTGGCCGAGGGCTCGAAGTTCGGCCGCGAGCAGGACTGGATCACGCCGCAGGGCTATTTCCGCGAACGCCGTGGCGGCCGCCACCTTGGCGTGGACGACATGTACTTTGGCGCCTCGGCCCGCGAGCGCCAGCTCCGCGACGGCGAGGCGAAGCTGCGCGACATCGAGGGCCGCCTACGCGACATTGCCACCGAACGCAAGGAAGCCCTGGCCCGAGCCAGCGATGCCGAAGCCGTGCTGCGCGGCGCCAGCGCCAGCAGCCAGCTCGCGGACCGCGCCGACGAGTTCGCGGAGGCGCACGAACAGCAGACGCGATTGCGCGAGGACGTGCAGCGCACGGCCGACAGCCACGTGGCGGCGGAAGCCCATTACGAAGCCGTACGCGAGAAGCGCCTGAAAACCTCCAACGCGCGCGACAACGCGGCGCGCGAACAGCGCGACGTGCAGCGGCAGCTCGCGGACGCCGTGCGCCAGCATCACCAGTTGCGCGGCGAGCAGGTCGAACGGCTGAAGGCCTTCCGCACCAAGCGCACCCATGTGCCCCTGCACTACCGCAGCCGGAGCGCGAACACGGCATTGCGCGAACGCTACGAATCGCCCGCGGCGGTGCGTCGCGAGATCGAACGCGTGGAGCGCCGCCTCGAGGAAGGCCATTGGGAGCAGGACCCCAGCGTGCTCGCCCTGCGCGAGAAGCTGCTTTCGGATCACGAAGGCCTGAAACACGACCTGGAGAAGCGCCGCCTTCATCTCGAGCGCGCTTCGCGAATCACCCACGAAGCCCGCGGTGCCTACATCCAGGTGCTGCGCAACACCGTCCGCCGTTACGCGAAGAACCTGAAGGTACTCGCGGAACTGGCCGGCATCGGCGTCGACGTCGATCTTCCGGAACTCAGCAACGACGACCTCGCCCTCGCCTCTGCCGCGCTGCACGTGCGCTTCGAATTCGACAAGAAGGGTTGGATCGGCATGGACGACGGCGAAGCGTCCGGCGGTCAGCAGGTAATGAAATCGCTACTGCTGCTCGTGGCGCTGATGCGCGACGAGGACCGTCCAGGCGGCTTCGTCTTCATCGACGAACCGTTTGCCCACCTGGATATCTTCAACATCGACAAGGTAGGCGCGTTCCTGAAGTCCACGCGCGCCCAGTACATCCTCACCACGCCCGCCACGCACAACGTCAACGTGTTCCAGCCATCCGACCTCACGCTGGTGACCAGCAAGCGCCGGCCAGGGGCGACATGGGCCCAGCCGCTGGCCGTGCTGCGTCGCCGCACCGAGGTGGCGTGATGACGAGGGCGACCGACCGGACATGGGGGTCGCCCGACGAGGAGGGCATCCGTACCAGCTATGCCTCGGCGAGCCGCCTTGCCCGGTGGCGGCTCGCGGACGCCGGTGCCCGGAGCATCGCCACCCTGCTCGGGGAAGAGCGTGCACTGGTGGTCGACCTGTTGCGCGGCAACGGCAGCACCGTCAAGGGCAGGACGCTATTCGCAAAGGCGGGCAACGCTCGCCATGTCGCCATCGCCGCCGCCGATTACCTGCTGACCCAGGGGTGGATCGAGCTGAGCGAGAAACGGAGGGGCAGCCAGTGGGACATCGTCGCCATGCGCTGGCTCGACGCCGACGGATTACGCGACAGGCTCAACCTGCCCCGCCGCGACACCGAAGCGGCCCGCCGCGCCGAAGCGCTGGCGTCACCTCCGAAGGATGAACGACTCGCCGGACTGCATGCCAGCCTGCGCACGCTGGCCATGCGAACGCTGATTCGCCGGGCGGCTCTCGTGGCGAAGCTGGACACATGGTGCGCCGGCGGGCTGAACGGTACCCGGAATAGCTTTGCCCAGTTCGCGGTAGACGACACCCATGGCATGACCGCCGCCGATTGGCACTGGATGGCCAACCATGTCGACCTGGATGAACTCGGCATTTCCCGGCACACGCCCGCGCTCTGGCTACGTGCACCGCTCCGCTTGGGCTTTCGCGGAGGCAGGCACGTGGACCTTTCGCCGATACCCGACATGATCGCCTTGAGTCCGCTCACTGTTTCAGGCATCGAGCGTATCGAAGGTGGCCCGCTTGCCTGGGTGTTGGTGGAGAACCGGACCAGCTTCGAGGGCTTGGCGAGGACATCGGGCGACCGGTTCGCCGTTGTCTGGATGCCCGGCTACGTTCCCGATTGGTGGCTGGAAGCCATGCAAGTCCTTTCCAGGCTCGTGCCCGTGCCAGCGCTCATAGCGGCCGATCCCGATCCCGCAGGCATCGCGATCGCGATGCGCGCGTCGAAGCCCTGGGGTTCACGCTGGAAGCCGCTGGCGATGTCGCCTGCCGCCCTGATCGCAACGGGGCGGAGAAAACCGCTCACCGATCATGACCTCCTGCTCCTCGCCGGGCTTCCCCGCGCCGGCCTTCACCCCACGCTGGCTGCGCTTGCCGATGCCCTTGCTGAGCATGGCCGCAAAGGCGAGCAGGAAGCGCTCGACCTTTCCACCTGGATCGATCAGTAAAGACCAGTCTCCCCGGGCGCGGAGTTATCCTCGCCCGATCCGTCCAATGCATCGCCGCTGCTGTTGGTCGGCCGCTGGCGTGTCGGGTCGTGCTCGTCGTAGTCGTCATGCATGCGTGCCCGCTGGCGCGAGAGCAGATAGGCGGTGACGAGCGCGCCGATGCCTACACCGACGGCAACGCTGATGGCCGGATGCCGGCGCACCCGGCGGCTCGCGCCACCGAAGGCGTCGCTGGCCAGCGCGCCGGCACGGCCGGCATATTCGCGTGCCGCCCCGAGCGCCTCGCGCGGATGATTGCCCATGGCGGCGCCCGCGAGGCGATGGGCTCGGCCAAGCAGTTCCTCGCCGACGCTCTTGCTGCGGAAAAATGTCATGACAGCTGGCCTCCTTCGTTTGAGGCACCAAGCTGACTTGTCACACGTGACGGGAACGCAGTGCCGACGTGGCGCGGGCATGATGGCGCCCCGCAAATTGGCCACCGCTTTGTAGGAGCCGCTATAGCGGCGAGAAAACCTCGCGGCACTTCGCAAGATGGCTCTCGCCGCTATAGCGGCTCCTACAGGCGCGCGGCTCGGATCAGGACAAGCCGTTCAGCCAGGCGTCGTCGGAGCCCTCTTCCACGCCTTCGAACAAGAAGGTCGACAGGTAACGCTCGCCCGTGTCCGGGAGCATGGCGAGGATGACGCTGCCCTTTTCCGCGTCCTTGGCGTACTTGAGCGCCGCCGCCACCGTCGCGCCGGCGGATACGCCGACGAACAGGCCTTCCTCGGCGGCAAGGCGGCGTGCCGTGTCGCGCGCCTCCACTTCCTCCACGGTCAGGTCCAGGTCGAAGATCTTCCGGTTCAGCACGTCGGGCACGAAGTCCGGCGTCCAACCCTGGATCTTGTGCGGCGACCAGGGCTTGTCCTGCAGCATCGACGCCACCGCCGGCTCGGCCACCACGATCTTGACCTCCGGACGCGCCACCTTCAGCACCTCGCCCACGCCGGTGAGCGTACCGCCCGTTCCCCACCCGGTAACGAAGGCATCGAGCCGGCGGCCGGCGAAGTCCTGCTGGATCTCGGCGGCCGTCGTGTTGCGGTGGTAGGCCGGGTTCGCCGGGTTCTGGAACTGCCGGGGCAGGAACCAGCCGTGCTTCGCCGCAAGCTCCTCCGCGCGTCGAACCATGCCGCTGCCGCGCTCGGCCGCGGGCGTGAGGATCACCTTGGCGCCATAGGCGCGCATCAACTTGCGGCGCTCCACCGAGAAGCTGTCGGCCATCGTCGCGACGAACTTGTAACCCTTCGCCGCGCAGACCATCGCGAGGGCGACGCCGGTATTCCCGGAGGTGGCCTCGATCACGGTATCGCCGGGCATCAGCAGGCCCTTCTGTTCCGCATCGAGGATGACGGCGATGGCCAGGCGGTCCTTCACCGATCCGCCGGGATTGAACGATTCCACCTTCGCATAGAGCGTGACGTGAGAGGGAGCGATGCGATGCAAGCGCACCACCGGGGTACGGCCGATGGTGTCGAGGATGCTGTCGTGGATCATGGAAGCGTTCCTTGGGTGGGGTCTGCCAGGAACCAAAGGTACTCCCGCACGGCATGGGGCGACAAACCTCCGGCGATCGCTCAGACTGCCCGTCCATGAACAGACGTCCTTACGCCCTGCTTGCCGGTTTCGTCCTTGTGACACCCGTCTTCGCCCAGGACTTCCCGCGCACCCCAACGGAGTATCTGCGCCGGATGGACGGCAACGGCGACGGCCACATCGACGAGGCGGAATACGTGCGCTACATGAGCCAGGGCTTCCTGC
Source organism: Luteibacter yeojuensis (assembly GCF_011742875.1). Taxonomy (NCBI): domain Bacteria; kingdom Pseudomonadati; phylum Pseudomonadota; class Gammaproteobacteria; order Lysobacterales; family Rhodanobacteraceae; genus Luteibacter; species Luteibacter yeojuensis. The sequence continues at coordinate 12,363 of NZ_JAAQTL010000004.1, read as the reverse complement.
GCATGGACGTGAACGGCGATGGGGTGCTCGACGCGAACGACGGCCCCACGCGCCCCGGCGCCCGGCCCGTGCACCTCGAGGAATTCCAGCGCAACCTCATCCACCAGTTCCACAAGCTGGACCGGAACCACGATGGCGTATTGAACGCGAAAGAACTCGCCCAACCGCCGCTGTAGGAGCCGCTATAGCGGCGAGAAGCCAACGAAGCGACGAAGCGGTGAGGCAAGGCCTCCTCGCCGCTATAGCGGCTCCTACAGGAGGCGCGCTACCGCATATGTTCGGCTATGCTCGGCGCTCCCTGGGGAGGGCCGATGAATACGACCGAAATGTTCCTGATCGCGATGGCGATCATCCTTGCCGTGCCGTACCTGATCTGGCGCGTGGGTCGTACCGATTACTGGGCGCCGCTGGTGGTGGTGCAGATCGTGGTCGGCATCGTGCTGGGGCCCGGGGTGTTGGGCAAGATCTTTCCCGATTATTACGCCACGGTGTTCGCCCCGCCCGTCATCGGCGCACTCAACGGCATCGCCTGGTGGGCCGTGATGGTGTTCGTATGGCTCGCGGGGCTCGAACTGGACCTGCACGAGGTATGGCGGCGCCGCCGCGAGTGCGGGACCACCGCCGCCCTGGCCCTGGCCGGACCGCTGATCGTCGGCTGCGCCGCCGCGGTGGGCATGCTCGCCTGGCGCGGCGGCTGGATGGGCGAGGCCGCCGAGCCATGGCAGTTCGTGCTCGGCGTGGGCATGTCGTGTGCGGTGACCGCGCTCCCCATCCTCATCCTCCTGCTGGAAAAACTCGACGTCCTGCGCGAACCGTTGGGCATGCGCGTGCTGCGTTACGCCAGCCTCGACGACGTGGCGATCTGGGGCGTCCTCGCCATCATCCTGCTCGACTGGAAGCGCGTGGGTCACCAGGCCGCCTTCCTCGCCGGTTTCGCGGTCGCGGCCTGGCTCTTCCGCCGGCTGATGCGGCGGTTGAAGGAAACCGACCGCTGGTATGTCGGGCTCATATGGCTGGCGGTCTGCGCGTACGGCGCCGACTGGTCGGGCCTGCACTACATGGTGGGTGCCTTCCTCGCCGGCGCGATCATGGACCGCGACTGGTTCGCGCTGGAGCACGTGGACACGCTGCGTCACAACGTGCTGCTGGTCGTGATGCCGGTCTTCTTCCTCTCCACGGGCCTGCGCACGAACTGGTCGATGGGCGGGACGGCGGTATTCATCGCCGCGGGGGTGTTGCTCGTCGCGTCCGTAGGGGGCAAGCTCGCGGGAGTCGGCCTGGCCGGCAAGCTTCTCGGCTGGCGCCGCGGCGATGCCTGGACTATCGGCTGGCTGTTGCAGACCAAGGCGCTGATCATGATCATCTTCGTCAACATCCTGCTCGACCGGCAGGTGATCACCAGCGAAACCTTCACCGCGCTGCTGCTTATGGCCGTGGCGAGCACGATGCTTACGGTGCCCATCGTGGCACCGCGCCTGAAACAACTGGTCTGAACTCCCGTATCGAATCATGGAATCGCCTAGCCACACCCCCGTTCGCCGTGCCGCCGTGATCTTCATCTTCGTCACGGTGCTGATCGACATCCTCGCCTTCGGCATCATCATTCCGGTGCTGCCGCACCTGATCGAAAAGATGACCGGCGGCACCGTCTCGAACGCGGCATGGTGGGTGGGCATCTTCGGCACCGTCTTCGCGATCGTGCAGTTCATCTGCTCGCCCATCCAGGGAGCCCTGTCCGATCGCTTCGGACGGCGCCCCGTGGTGCTGCTTTCCAATCTCGGCCTCGGCCTGGATTTCATCTTCATGGCGGTCGCGCCGTCGCTGTGGCTGCTGTTCGTCGGCCGCGTCGTCTCCGGCATGACGGCGGCGAGTTTCACCACGGCGAACGCCTATATCGCGGACGTGACCCCGCCGGAGAAGCGCGCGGCCGCGTTCGGCATGCTCGGCGGCGCCTTCGGCATCGGCTTCATCATCGGCCCCGCCCTGGGTGGCTTCCTCGGCGGGATCGACCTGCGCCTGCCGTTCTGGGTCGCCGCGGGACTGGCACTGACCAACTTCCTCTATGGCTTCTTCATCCTGCCGGAGTCGCTTCCGCCGGAGAAACGCGCGGCGCGTTTCGAGCCGCACACTGCCCACCCGCTGGGCGCGATGAAGCTCCTGCGCCGGAACCCGCAGGTGTTCGGCCTTTCGGTGGTGATGTTCACGTTCTACCTGGCCCACTATGTCTTGCAGACGGTGTTCGTGCTCTATGCCGACTACCGCTACGGGTGGGGACCGCAACAGGTGGGCTACGTACTGGCGCTGGTGGGCGCCTGCGACGGCACGGTGCAGGCCTTCCTCACGGGCCGCCTCGTGGCCCGGTTCGGCGAACGGCGGGTCATGGTCGCGGGCCTGGTCTTCGGCGCCGCGGCGTTCGCCACGATGGGCCTCGCCTCCTCGGGCTGGGCATTCCTCGTCGGCATTCCGCTGATGTCGCTCTGGGGCCTGGCCGGTCCGCCGATCCAGTCGATCATGACCCGGCACGTGGCGCCCGACGAGCAAGGTCGCCTGCAAGGTGGCGTGACCAGCCTGGGCAGCTTCGCCGGCATCTTCGGACCCTACCTGTTCGCCCAGATCTTCGCGTTCTGGATCGACCCGGCCCGGACCTTCCATGTGGCGGGCATGCCGTTCCTCGTCGCTGCCGCCCTCGTGGCCGTCGGCGCCGTGGTGGCTATACGCGCAACCCGGGGTGAACCGGAGCCCGCCATGGCCCCTGAAAACGTGAGCTAATCCGCAAACTTCATCGTATGATGTGCCCCGGATTGGCAACTGACGCGACGGTCGGAGCGTGCGTTTGGACAACCAGCTCTGGGAAAGCAAGTATCACGAAGCCGTGGAGCGGATGACCCGTGAAGAGGCGCAATGGCGCACCGCGGAATCGCTCCTTCGCCAGCTGGTAGGTTGCCTCGGCCGTGTCGCCCACGGCGCGCACGACCGCGTGGATCCCCATATCGAACGCCTCTCGGCCGCCCTGTCGGGGCCGATGGAGCCGCTTGCCCTGGAGCCGCTGGTAAACGGCCTGGCCGAAGCGATCCAGGCACTGGGCGAGCAGCCGATCGCCACCTACCAGGAGCGCTCGATCTCCATCGGCCGCCCGCAGCGGACGGAGCACGGCTCGTCCGTGCAGTCGTCGCTCAGCCGGCTGGTGGATCGCATCGTGGTCCTGCCGCGCCTGGCGGACCGTGCGCACGACCTGCGCCACCAGGTGGCGGATGCCGGCGACCTCGTCGCCCTCGCGGCCTGCGGCGACCGCCTGGCCGACCTGATCAACGAACAGCGCATCGGCCTGCAGCGCGAGATCGACGCCTTGCAGGTGGTGCTCCGCCACGTCACCGGCCGTCTCGACGAGATGAGCCAGTACATGTCGCGCGAGCTGGCCGACCAGTCCACCGGCGAGTCGAACGGACAGGCGCTGGACGCCTCGGTGGCGCACGAGATGCGCCTGCTCAGCGAGGCCGCGCTCGAGATCGACGACGCGCACGAACTGCGCGAGCGCGTGAACCACAGCCTGGAGACCATCGCGCTCTGCTTCCGCGATTTCCGCGACCGCGAGGGCGCGCGTCTCACCGCCTATCGCGAACGCGCCGAAAAGATGCGCCAGCGCATCGAACAGCTGGAAACCGAGCGCAACACCCTGCAGCGGTCGCTCGAACGCGAGCACGAACTCGCGCAGACCGACACGATGATCGGCATGCCCAACCGCCTCGCCTACGAGAAGCGCATCGAAGCGGCTTTCGAGAGTTGGCAGGCCACCTCCCGTCCGCTCGGCATCGCGGCGATCGACATCGACCACTTCAAGAGCATCAACGACACCTACGGCCACACGGCGGGCGACGCCGTCCTGCGCATCATCGGCCAGGCACTGCTGAAGCATGTGCGCCCGTGCGATTTCGTGGCGCGCTACGGGGGCGAGGAATTCATCGTGATCTTCGACGGCGCGGACGAAGCCGAGTCGTTGCAGGTGTGCGAGCGCCTGCGCGGCAAGATCCAGCACCTCGCCTTCCACGCGAGCCGGCAGCCGGTACGCGTCACGGCATCCATCGGCCTTGCCCAGTTCCAGCCGGGCGACACGCCGCAGTCGGTGTTCGATCGCGCCGACCTCGCCCTCTACACGGCCAAGAACGGCGGTCGCAACCGCTGCGTCGCAGGCTGAGATCCACTCCCGCAGGAGTCGCTTAGCGGCTCCTGCGGAATCGCGCCCACCGAGCTATGCGGCGACGCCGAACAGGCGCCCCACCACCGCGGTAAACGCCATGGCCAGCGCGCCCCACAACAATACGCGCGCGACGCCGCGCGGCACCGAAGCCCCTGCCATGCCGGCGGAAGCCGCGCCGAGGATCGCCAGGCCCAGCAGCGACACACCCACGGTGACAGGCACCGCCAGGTTTCTTGTCGACAGGAGGACCGCCAGGATCGGGAGGATCGCGCCGCTGGCGAAGCTCATCGCCGATGCGGCGGCGGCTTGCAGCGGACGTGCCGCCGTCGTGACCGACAGCCCCAGCTCGTCGCGCGCATGGGCCCCGAGCGCGTCGTGGGCCATCAATTGCTCCGCCACGCGATCGGCCAGCTCGCGATCCAGTCCCCGGCGAACGTAGATCTCGGTCAGTTCCTTGTGCTCGCCCTTCGGGTCCTCGCGCAATTCGTGCAACTCGCGCGCCAGCTCGGCCTGCTCGCTGTCGGCCTGCGAACTCACGGAGACGTACTCGCCCGCCGCCATCGACATGGCGCCCGCCACGAGGCCCGCCACGCCGGCGATCATGATGTCGGATGGCCTCGCCTGCGGTGCCGAGGCGACGCCGACCAGAAGACTCGCCGTGGACAGGATGCCGTCGTTGGCGCCGAGCACGGCGGCGCGAAGCCAGCCGATGCGGTCGAGGCGATGGCGTTCCCGGTGGCGGATTCGCAAGATCATGCCGCCGATCCTACCGGGACGGGCGTCGACGCGCGAGCCACGACACCGCACAATACGGCGCCGCGGCCCGCGGGCCGCCAATCACGACAAGAGCCCACGACCCCATGTCCATCTCCATGTACCAGACCTGCGTACCCGTCCTCGTCCGCGCGCTGACCAACCTGTCCGGCGTGCTGGCCAAGGGCGCGGCGCACGCCGCCGAGAAGAACATCGCCCACGAGGTGATGCTGCATACGCGCATTACCCCGGACATGTTCCCGCTGGCCCGCCAGGTGCAGATCGCGACGGATATGGCGAAGGGTGCCGCCTACCGTCTCGCCGGCAAGGACGTGCCGAAGATGGAAGACAACGAAACGACGTTCGACGATCTGCAGAAACGCATCGAGACCGTCGTCGGCATGCTCAAGCAGTTCAAGCCCCAAGACATCGACGGCAGCGAAGACCGCGATATCGTCCTGCCGCTGCGCTCGGGCGAAATGCACTTCCGCGGCCAGGATTATCTGCTCGCCTTCGTGCTGCCGAACGTGTTCTTCCACTCGACCACGGCCTACGCGATCCTGCGCGGCGCGGGCGTGGCGCTGGGCAAGATGGATTACATGGGCAAGCCGTGAATCACTGCGCCCCTGCGAAGGCAGGGGCGCGGCGACTTCGGCGGAGCCTACGACTTCAGCTTCCACCCGGTGCGGAAGATCCACCAGACGATGCCGAGACAAATCACCAGGAAGCCCACCGTGGCGCCCACGCTGACCACGACGTCCACGTCCGCCTTGCCGTAGAAACTCCAGCGGAAACCGTTCACCAGGTAGACCACCGGATTGAACAGCGTGATCTTCTGCCACACCGGCGGAAGCATCGAAATGGAATAGAAGCTTCCGCCGAGGAAGGTCAACGGCGTGATCACCATCAGCGGCACCACCTGCAGTTTCTGGAAGTCGTCGGCCCACAGGCCGATGATGAAACCGAACAGGCTGAAGGTGACGGCGGTGAGCAGCAGGAAGGCCACCATCCAGAAGGGATGCAGGATCTCGTAGTCGACGAAAAGCCGTGCCGTGACCAGGATCAGCAAGCCGAGGATCACCGACTTCGTCGCCGCCGCGCCCACGTAACCCAGCACCACCTCCACGTACGACACGGGCGCCGAGAGCAGTTCGTAGATCGTGCCCGCCCACTTCGGCATGTAGATGCCGAACGACGCATTGGAAATGCTCTCGTTGAGCAACGAAAGCATGATGAGGCCGGGAATGATGAAGGCGCCGTAGCTCACGCCGTCTATCGCCCCCATGCGCGAGCCGATGGCGGCACCGAAGACGACGAAGTATAGCGACGTGGAGAGCACCGGCGAGGCGATGCTCTGCATCAGCGTGCGAAACGTGCGCGCCATCTCGAAGCGGTAGATGGCGCGGATCGCGTAGAGGTTCATGCGCGGCTCCTCACCAGGCTGACGAAGATGTCTTCGAGCGAACTCTCGCTCGAATGCAGGTCCTTGAAATCGATGCCCAGCGTGCCGAGCTTGCGCAGCAGTTCCGCGATGCCGGTGTGTTCGCCCTGCGCGTCGAAGGTGTAGGTGAGGCTCCCGCCGTCGGCCGAAAGTTCGAGCGGCCATTCGGCGAGGCCTTCCGGCAACACCTGGAGGGGAGTCTGCAATTGCAGCGACAACTGCTTCTTGCCCAGCTTGCGCATCAGCGTGTGCTTGTCTTCCACCAGCACCAACTCGCCCCGATGGATGACGCCGATCCGGTCGGCCATCTGCTCGGCTTCCTCGATGTAGTGCGTGGTGAGGATGATGGTGACGCCCGACTCCCGCAGGCGACGGACCATCTGCCACATGTCGTGGCGCAGCTCCACGTCGACGCCGGCGGTCGGCTCGTCGAGGAAGAGCACGCGCGGCTCGTGGGCCAGGGCCTTCGCGATCAGCACGCGGCGTTTCATGCCGCCGGAAAGCGTCATGATCTTCGCATCCTTCTTCTCCCAGAGCGAAAGCTCGCGGAGGACTTTTTCCAGGTGAGCCGGGTCCGGCGCCTTGCCGAACAACCCGCGGCTGAACTTCACCGTGGCCCAGACGCTCTCGAAGGCGTCGGTGGAGAGTTCCTGCGGGACGAGGCCGATGAGACCGCGTGCCGCGCGGTAATCGCGCACGATGTCGTGCCCGTCGACGGTCACCGTCCCTTCGCTGCCGTTGACGATGCCGCAGACGATGCTGATCAGCGTGGTCTTGCCTGCGCCGTTGGGACCCAGCAGTGCGAAGATCTCGCCGCGGCGGATTTCCAGGTCCACGCGCTTGAGCGCCTGGAAGCCGATCTTGTAGGTCTTGGAAAGCCCGTGCACGGCGACGATGGCGTCGGACCTGGGCGTTGTCGCGTCGAGTGGCGGCATGGGAACCCGCTTGTTCGGAGGGTAAGCGGGCGATGGTAGACCCGAACGCGCATGGGGGCGAGGCTTGGCGTTCGCCTGGATGGAAGCCAGCGGCCTCATCAACACTCACTCGCCGGACTGCTTCCGATGGGCCGAGGTCGGCCGTAAATCGTTGTCACGTAAGGCTTAACGGCTTTTTTAGCCCACCGGGCGTAGCGTCACTCCAGGGGCCGCATCAGCGGCCTCGTCCGTCTGGTACACCTGCCTTCGCGAGGGTTCCATGGCTTCGAGTTCCGCCCAACTGTTCATTCCGTACAGCGAATCGACACAGGGACCGTGGATCGTGCGCCGTGCGGCATCCCTCCTCCTCGGCCCCTACGATTCGCAGGCGGCCGCTCTTGGTGCCGCCGAGGCCATCGCACCCGGCCTGTCCGCCGAACTCGGCCGTCCCGTGGAGATCCACATTCAGCAAGCCGACGGCACGTGGACGGAACACAACTACGTGGTGGCCGGCCTGGTGGCCGGCGCGGGCACGCCGCCTGCGGGGATGAACCGGCGCCACGCCTGAGGTTCGTGGGGTGAGACGTCGATAAGGTAACCTTGCAGGGTTGCCTTGCCCTCCCGTACCCCGCCCATGCTCACCGACGACACCAAAGCCGCGATCCGCGCCGCCTATGCGCGGCTGAAGGACGGCCTTGCGGGGTTCCGCGGTCGCGCCGCGCAGCTGAAGATGATCGCCGAGGTGGCCAAGGCGCTCTCCGAACCCGCTGGGGCCGCCGTGATCGAGGCGCCCACCGGTACCGGCAAATCGATGGCCTATCTCATCGCGGGTCTCGAAGCGGCCCGGGCGCAGAAGAAGAAGCTGGTGATCGCCACGGCGACGGTCGCGCTCCAAGAGCAGCTGGTCCAGCGTGATATTCCCCAGTACCTCAGCCTTTGCAGTGTCGAGGCCAAGGTCGCGCTCGCGAAGGGTCGCGCTCGCTACCTTTGCCCGCGCAACCTGCGGATGGCAGGGGCCGAGCCTTCTGCGCAGAGCGGCTTCGAATTCGACGCCGACCTCGCGCTGTGGTCGCGGCCACCGGCCGAACGCGACACCAAGGCCATCGAGAAACTGGGCAGGATGTTCGAATCGCGCGAATGGAACGGCGATATCGACATGAGCCCCGAGCCCTTGTCCGATCTCGTGCGCGGCATGATCACCACGAGCGCCGGCGGCTGCACCGGCCGGAAGTGCGGTGCGTTCGCCGCGTGCCCGTTCTTCGTCGCCCGCCGCGCCATCGGCGAAGCCGACATCGTGGTCGCCAACCAGGACCTGGTGCTCGCCGACCTCACGATGCCGCGTGACGAGGACACCTTTGGCGGCGTGATCCTGCCCAAGCCGGAGGAGACGCTGTACATCTTCGACGAGGCCCACCACGTGCCCGGCAAGGCGATCGACCGCGGCGCTGCCGATGTGCATCTCGCCACGGCCGTGCGCCGCATCGGCCGCCTGCAGAACCAGATTCACGGCGCCTATTCGCTCACCGACAAGGAAAGCATCGGCAACCTGACGCTGGAAGCCGGCGACGAGAAGATGCTCGAGATGTCGAACGCGCTGGAGGAGATCGAGCGCGAGATCCGCATGTCGTGGACGCCTTCGTCGAGCGAGACGGAGCCCGTGTTCCGCGCCTCGCTCGGACAGCTCCCGGAAAACTGGAAGATGCACGCGGAGCACCTGCACCTCATCACGAAGGACATCCAGCGCTGGTTGCGCACCGTGCGCCGCACCGTCGTGGAGATGGAGGCCGGCGGTCCCACGCAGGAAGCCCTGTCGCGCGAACTCGGCGTGGCGCTGGAACGCCTCGACCGGCAGGTGCGCACTTGGTACGCGTGGTCGACCGACGATCGCGAGAACGGTCCGCCGCTCGCACGCTGGGTCAGCATGACCCCGGAACAACAGCTGGTTTGCCATGCCTCGGCGGTATCGGCCGGCGGTTTGCTGCGAAGCGTGTTGTGGGACAACGCGTCCGCCGTGGTCATGACGTCGGCTACGCTCAGTGCCGGCGGAAATTTCCGCGGCTTCGCCGATTCGGTGGGATTGCCCAACGAAGCCGTGACGATCAGCCTGCCCTCGCCCTTCGACCTGGAACGACAGGCCACCCTCGCCGTGCCTGCGCTGAACACGCTGCCGGACGATCGCGAGGGTCACGCACGCGAGGTTTCCGAATGGCTGGCGAAGCACCTCGACTGGGACGCCGGCAACCTCGTGCTGTTCACGTCGCGCGCCAAGCTGGATCGCGTGTTGCAGATCCTTCCCATCGAATTCGTGCGCAAGGTACGCGCGCAGGGCTCGTTGTCGAAGGCCCAGCTGATCGCGGAGCACTGCGCGGATATCGAAGCCGGCAAGGGCAGCACGCTGTTCGGCCTCGCTTCCTTCGGCGAGGGCCTCGATCTTCCCGGCAAGCTCTGCGAGACCGTGGTGGTCACGCAGCTTCCCTTCGCGGTGCCCACCGATCCGGTAGGTGCCACGTATGCGGAATGGCTGGAATCGCGCGGCCGCAATCCCTTCATCGAAGTAAGCGTGCCGGATGCCACGCGGCTGCTTACGCAGTACTGCGGTCGCCTGATTCGCACGGAAACCGATACGGGACGGATCGTGTTGCTCGATCGTCGCGTCGTCACCAAGCGCTACGGCACGGGCATGCTTCGCGCGCTTCCTCCTTTCGCCCGCGAGATCGAGCGCGTCGCATGAGCATCCTCCGATTCGACGACCTGAAAGCCGTGCCGTGGAAGAACGGGCTTGGCATGACCCGCGAGATAGCGGTCGAACCGGCGGGAGCGTCGATGGACGATTTCCTCTGGCGCGCGAGCATCGCCGACGTGGACACGGCTTCGCCGTTTTCACGCTTTCCCGGCGTCGACCGGACCATCGTGCTGCTCCAGGGTGACGGGTTCACGATGACGCTGGATGCGGGACACGAACACGCGTTGACGACACCCTGCGTGCCGTTTGCCTTTCCAGGCGAAGCTGCCGTCGAGGTAACGCTCGCCGGCGGAGCGACACGGGATTTCAACCTGATGGTTCGACGGGGAAAGGCCAGCGGCACGATCAATGTCGTCTACGGGCCGAACCGGCTCGAAGCCGACGATGTGGCGTTGTTGCACGTGGCTCGCGGAACCGCCGTCGTCGACGGCGTCGCGTGCGCACCCGGCGACACGCTTACCGCCCCCTGCAAGATCGAACTCGCTGATGAAGCGGCAGCGCTCCTGGTGCGGATCAAACGCAACGACACCTGATCGTCGCCCCTGCGAAGACAGGGCCCAGCGACTTGCTTCGCGCCGAACCTCAGGCCGCGCTCTCCGCGTCCAGATTCCCTGAGTCGCCGCCACCCCCCGGCTTTTGCCGCGCCCATAGATCGACGGACGTCAGCTGGAACGGCACCGGAGGAACAGCCTGCCTCCAATCGACGATTCGCGGAAAGAAGACACGAAGATCGTTCACCAGCGCCAGAAAGCCGCGATCATGCTCGGACACGACAAACACCTCGCCATCGTCGAGATGAAAGAACAGGAATACCGTTTCCCAGGCGACGCCAGGTAGATCGTCGCGATTCCCCGCTTCGATACGAACGATGCTGTCCGCCGGAACCTCTTCCAGACGGAAGCGCTTCGGGTGGAAGAGAATGGTCCCGGCATCCCGGTCGTAACGCACGGCCGCGCTCGTAGCCAAGCGCTCGCGCAACCGCCTGAGCAACGGCCAGAGCCTATGTAGTGGATTCATGTCCATGCAGTGGCGGCCCCCTACCGCAACGGCGTGGTTCAAACGAGGTTCACTCCCCATGCGCATCGTAGGGGGTCGTCCCCACGGAATCCAGCCATGCCTGCACCATCCAGGGCCGGCCCCATCGCCACCCAGCCCCTCGCCCCCGTCAGCCATCTCGACCTCGAGCGCTATGCCGGTACGTGGCATGAAATCGCCCGGCTGCCGATGTACTTCCAGCGCAAGTGCACAGGGCCGGTCACGGCCACCTACACACTCCGCGCCGATGGCACCGTTGCGGTGCACAACGAATGCGTCACGGCCGATGGGTCCGCCATCGCAAGCGACGGTGTGGCGCGACGTCCGGAACCGTTTTCACAGGGCAAGCTGGAAGTGCGCTTCGCACCGAAATGGCTGTCGTGGCTGCCCATGGTGTGGGCGGACTATTGGGTCATCGCTCTCGACGATGATTATCGGTGGGCGATGGTTGGGGAGCCGGGGCGGAAGTATCTTTGGATTCTCTCGCGTACGCCGGGGATGGATGAGGCGACGTTCTCTTTGCTCAAGGAGCGGGCTGCCGCTATGGGCTATGACTTGGCGCCGCTGGTGATTTCGGGTGAACTGGACTAATGCAGATCAATCCCTATGGAAGGTTTACAAGACAAGGGGCGTCGCCCAGAGACTCCTCATCGGTTCTGCGGAGAATAGTGTTTATAGTCATCGAATTCCCATTCACCAACCCGGGCTAGCTTCGTCGCAATCTCATCCCATGTATCTCCCTCGCATGACTGAGCATATGATCCGACCAATTCAACTATCTCATTAAAGTCGTAAGAGAACACAAGAATGAGATTTCGACCGAATGAAGCGTTGGCGAGATTCCCGCACAGCCGTTCAGAAATCAGCCAAGCTGGCGTACATATGCAGAACTGAAAAAGATCGGCACTGTCACTGCCCTGGCTTCCAATTCGAGCATGACACCAGAACCCGAAACGATCACTGACAGCGGGTATAAAACTCGGCATGTCTACGTCCGAGCTCGATATCGATTTCAATTCTGCTCTCATAGCTTCACCGTGTTATATCGATATGGCCGTTATTCTCCCACCTTCCTTGTGGGACATTCCTCGATTCAAGATTTGCCTGGACACCAGTGACGGCTCTTGAGCCACCTTTCTCTGCCGGAAATCTATACTGCCTCTGACCTGCCCCCACTGAGCCCTACCACATGAAGCTGTAAAGTCCGTCAATCACGAGGACGGATATGAAGAAGAGTCGTTTCACCACCGAGCAGATCATCGGGTTTATCAAGCAGGCTGAG
>NZ_JAAQTL010000003.1 GCF_011742875.1 Luteibacter yeojuensis | reverse complement strand
GCGGCGTGATCGGGGATTGGCGTCGAGATTACAACGAGGTGCGCCCCCATAGCAGCTGTGGCCGCATCCCACCGTCGCAATTCGCTGCTCACCACCGCGCACAACAGGACAACAACGCAGTAATCTTCAACCCCGGACTTTCACAGTGATCATTGGTACGGCTGGTGGGGGCAGGTCACCAATTGCCGAAATCTGTCAGTGCATCAGCTTGATACAAATTCATATCCTACTGGCGCCTCCATGACTCCTTCGCTTGTTCAACCTTGCCCCTGCGACGGCGAAACACCGTATTCCGCGTGTTGCGGCCAATGGCACGGGGGCTTGGCGGCGCCCACCGCCGAGGCCCTGATGCGTTCGCGCTACAGCGCTTACAAGCTAGGTCTCGAGGAATATCTTCTGGAGACATGGCATCCGAGTACGCGGCCTTCGTCGCTCGGTTTATCGACACAATCGCCCAAGCCAACCTGGCTCGGTCTCTCGGTGAAGCGCCACGAAAATCCCACACCCGATACCGCGATCGTCGAATTCGTCGCACGGCTACGTATGGGCGGCGGAAGCGCGGAACGCATGCACGAAGTCAGCCGCTTCGTCCGCGAGGACGGTCGCTGGTATTACGTCGATGGCGAGCTGTCGTGAGCGGCTTCGAGGAGACCATCTGCGAAGCGATCCGCTCGATGCGGCTGCTTGTCGTCGAGTACGGTGGGGCCGAGCGGCTGGTGCAGCCTTATGTGTATGGCGACGATCATGCGGGGGATCGCCTGCTGAGCGCCTATCAGGTCGCGGGTGCCAGCGCGTCCGGGGTGTCCGCGGGATGGAAGTTCTTTCGCATGGATAAAGTGACGGCCGTCACCTTGAGCGATCGGCACTTTCATTCGCCGCGGCCGGAGTTTCAGCGGAACGATGGGGCGTTTGCGCGCATCGTTTGTCAGGTTGGGGATTGAGGAACCGTGCCTCGCCGCTGTAGCGGCTCCTACACCATGGCAGGAGCCGCGCGCGCGGTCAGAGAATTAGGCGGGCTACGCCGCCGTCTACGCGGAACGACGCCCCGGTGGTGCCGGATGCTTCTTCCGAAGCGAGGAACACCGAGACGTTGGCCACTTCGTCCACGCTGAGCAGACGCTTGATGAGCGACGTGGGACGATGCGTCTGGATGAATTCGCGCTCCACCTGCTCCTGTGTCTTGCCTTCGTTCTTCGCGATCTTGCCGAAGAATTCGCTGACGCCTTCGGACAGGGTCGGGCCGGGAAGCACCGCGTTCACGGTGACGCCGGTACCCGCGAGCACTTCGGCCAGACCTCGCGATACCGCGAGCTGGGCGGTCTTGGTCACGCCGTAGTGCACCATCTCCGGCGGCGTCTGGATGCTCGATTCGCTGGAGATGAACTGCACGCGGCCCCAGCCGCGCTCGGCCATGCCCTTGGCGTAGTGACGCGACAGGCGCACGCCGGAGATCACGTTCACGTCGAAGAAGCGGCTCCATTCGGCGTCGTCGATCTCGAAGAAATCGCGCGGCTCGAAGATGCCGAGGTTGTTCACGAGGATATCGGTCTGGGGCACGGCCGCGATCAGCGCCGCGCCGCCTTCGGCGGTACCGAGGTCGGCCGCGACGCCCGAGATCTTCGCGTCCGAGGCGACTTTCCTGACGGCGGCGATGGCCTCGTCGACGCGCGCCTGGGTCCGGCCGGTAATCACCACCGAGGCACCTGCCTTCGCGAGACCCGTGGCGATGGCCAGGCCGATACCGGCGGTGGAACCGGTGACGATGGCGCTGCGGTTGCTGAGGTCGATTTGCATGGAAACTCCGGGAAAAGAAGAAAGGGATGCTCGCCCGATCGTCGGGGCATGAAACGGGCGATTCAATTGCCCGGCGGGCAAAAGACTTTGGACTGGAAACGACCAACGGTGCCGCCTTCTTGTAGGAGCCGCTATAGCGGCGAGAGCAATCTTGCCGGGTGATCGCGAGGTTTTCTCGCCGCTATAGCGGCTCCTACAGGGTGGAGCCAGTGCAGCGCGAGGTCGTAGCACAAGACCGGCTCACAGGTCTTGGCGGGTCTGGCCTTCGGGGACGCCATTGGGGCCGAAGCGACGTTCCACGATGGTGGCGCGGTCTTCGCGGTCGATCAGGACGATCGTGCTGGCCCGGGTGCCGTAGCGGTCCCCGACGATGAACGCGCTCGAAAGGAAACGCTCGCGCTCGATGCCGATGCCGGTGTCCGGCAGCACGTCGTCCGGCCAACGCCCCTGGTCGGAGAGCATGGCGAAAAGCGCATCCGTATCCTCGTCCCCTCCCGCCGCGATCCACTCCTGCAGCCGGTGGACCAGGGTGCGCGTCTTGGGCCAGGGCGCATTGAAGTCCGCATTGCTCAGCCCATGGACACCGGGTTCGACCGGTTGCGCCCGCGCATGCGGATGGTTGCCCAGGTAATAGGCGTCTTCGCGGTCGAAGGTGAGCAGGTTGAAGGGGCGGTACTGCCCGGCACTCGCCATCAGTTCGATGGCATGCGTGCGCGCCGGGACCGTGGAACTGAGGTAATCGGCCACCAGCAGCCCCCGCGAAAGGCCGCTATGGTCCGCCGTGAGATCGCGCACATTGGTGATGACACTGGCGCGCCCCTGCGTACCGACGCCGGCCCATGTGCCGCCGGCTTCGAGATCGCGGCCTGCGACGATCTGCGGGGCTTCGTCCCAGGGTGCCAGCGGAGCGGTCGGGCGGGCGTGGAATTCGTCGCGATTACCCAGGAGGACGAGGCGCCAGCGCGGATGCGCTTGCCAGGCGAAAGCGATCAGGCACATGGGGTGGTTGCCCGGGGAAGCATGGGAGCCATTGTGGGTGCCGGGACGAATGAAGCCAAGAGGGTCGAATCGGCGCCTGTCGTTCCTGCGAAGGCAGGAACCCCGGATTTCACAGGAGGTCGCGAGGAAGTCGCTGGACCCCTGCCTGCGGAGGGGCGACGAGACGGGGCTGCCGGGAGAACACGCCTCTCAGGCAGCGACCGCGTTGTTCGACTTTTCAGCCGCAAGCATCCGTGCGATCGACGCCGCCGCTTCGCGACCGTCGTAAACGGCGCGTACGACGAGGTCGGCGCCGCGCACGTTGTCGCCACCCGCGAAGACAAGTGGGTGGCTGGTCTGCTGGGGCAACCGTCCTTCGCCGCCGGTCAGGATGCGACCATGGCGGTCGCGCTCGATGCCGAAGGCGTCGCACCAGTCCGGCGGGCTCGGCTGGAAGCCGAAGGCCTGAATCACGACATCGGCGCGAAGATCGGCTTCGCTGCCCGCCACGTTTTGCGGATGGGGGCGGCCGTCGCCGTCTTCGACGAGCTGCGTCTCGACGATGCGCACGGCGCCAACATGGCCGCTGCCATCGTCGACGAGGGCCACCGGCTGGCGCTGGAAGAGGAAGCGCACGCCCTCTTCCCGGCTGTAGCCGACCTCCCGGCGCGAACCGGGCATGCTCGGTTCGTCGCGACGATAGACGCAGGTCACCGAGGCGGCGCCCAGGCGGATCGCCGTGCGATTGCAGTCCATGCCCGTGTCGCCGCCGCCGAGCACCACCACGTGCTTGCCGGCGAGATCGTATTCCGGCGACGGCGGCTCTTCGCGCAGGAGCCTCTCGGTATTGGCGACGAGGAAGGGCAGCGCATCGTGCACCCCACGCAGCTCGCGACCTTCGAGCCGCCCATCGACATAGGTATAAGCACCCGTGCCGACGAAGACAGCATCGTAATCCGCGAGCAGGTCGTCGAATCGGATATCGCGACCGATCTCGATACCAAGATGGAATTGCACGCCCATGCCCTCGAGCACCATGCGCCGGGTGCGCACCACGGTCTTGTCGAGCTTGAACGGCGGAATGCCGAAGGTGAGCAGGCCGCCGATCTCATGCTGGCGATCGAAGACATCCGCGGCGATGCCCGCGCGACGCAGGCGATCCGCGCACGCAAGCCCCGCAGGCCCCGCACCGACGATGGCGACGCGCGCGCCCGTGTCGCGCACGCGGGAAAGATCCGGACGCCAACCCTGGCGGATGGCCTCGTCGGTGACCCAGCGTTCCACGCTGCCGATGGTCACCGCGCCGAAGTCGCCCTGCTCCAGCGTGCACGCACCTTCGCAAAGACGATCCTGCGGACACACGCGGCCGCAGATTTCCGGCAGCGGGTTGGTTTCGTGCATGAGCGTGGCGGCTTCGAAGAGGCGGCCGTCCTGCACGAGCTTCAGCCAGTTCGGGATGTAGTTGTGCACCGGGCACGCGTGTTCGCAATAGGGATTGCCGCAATCGATGCAGCGCCCGGACTGCGCCGAAGCCTCCGGCGTGGCGAAGTCGCCGGAGATCTCGCCGTAACCGAGCACGCGCACCGCCACCGGCACGGTGCGCGGCGTCTGCCGGGGAGTCTCGAGGAACTGGAAATCCTTCGCGCTCATGCGGCGCTCCGCAATTCTTCGGCCAGCGCGTCGAGGCTTGCCGCCTTGGGCTTGACCAGCCAGAACCGCTGCAGCAGGCCGCGGAAGTCGCCCAACACATGAGCGCCCCAGGCGCTGCCGGTGAGTTCGGAATGGCGTGCGATGAGCCGGCGCAGGTGCTGCATGTAATGCTCCATGCCTTCGTGCGAGATGCGCACGATGTCGACGAGTTCATGGTTGTAGCAGTCGACGAAGCTGCGCTCGATGTCGAGCACGTAGGCGAACCCACCCGTCATGCCCGCGCCGAAATTGAGCCCCGTGCGGCCCAGCACGGCGACCACGCCGCCGGTCATGTATTCGCAGCAGTGGTCGCCCGCGCCTTCCACGACGGCCAACGCGCCGGAGTTGCGCACGGCGAAGCGTTCGCCCGCCTGCCCCGCCGCGAAGAGTTCGCCCCCCGTGGCGCCATACAGGCAGGTGTTGCCGATGATCGACGCGTCCCGGCTCGCGAAGGGCGAGTCGGCGGGCGGACGAATGACGAGGCGGCCACCGGCCATGCCCTTGCCCACGCCATCGTTGGCTTCGCCGACGAGGTCGATATGCACGCCGGCCGCATTCCATGCGCCGAGGCTCTGCCCCGCCGCTCCGGCCAGGTGCAGGTTGATCGGCCGTTCGGCCATACCGGCATCGCCCCACTGGCGTGCCACGTCGCCGGAGAGACGCGCACCGATGGCGCGATCGGTATTGACGATGGGATAACGGAAGGTGCCGCCCGATCCTTCGGTCACCGCGATCCGCGTGTCGGCGGCGATGCGGCTCGCGAGCGCGGCGGGGTCGCGCATCGGATTCCGTCCCAGCGTGCAGGCGAAATCCACTTTGGCGCCGAGGCCGTCGTCGCCGATCAACGGCGAAAGGTCCAGGCGCTCCTGTACCGGGGTCACGCCATCGCGCTGCTCGAGCCTGTCGCTCTGGCCGATCAGTTCGGCGAGCGAGCGCACGCCCAGTCGCGCGAGGTGCCGGCGCACGTCTTCGGCGACGAAGCGGAAGTAGTTCATCACCATGTCGGGCAGGCCGAGGAAATGCTTCTGCCGCAATACCGGATGCTGCGTGGCGACACCGGTCGCGCAGTTGTTGAGGTGGCAGATGCGCAGGTACTTGCACCCCAGCGCCACCATCGGCCCGGTGCCGAAACCGAAGCTCTCCGCGCCGAGCATCGCCGCCTTGACGACGTCGAGGCCGGTCTTGAGGCCGCCATCGGTCTGCAGGCGCACGCGGCCGCGCAGGTCGTTGAGGCGCAACGTCTGCTGCGTCTCGGCGAGACCCAGCTCCCACGGCGTGCCCGCGTACTTGATCGACGTGAGCGGACTCGCGCCGGTGCCGCCGTCGTGCCCGGATACCGTGATGAGGTCCGCGCCCGCCTTCACCACGCCTGCGGCGACCGTGCCGACCCCCGCATGGGAGACGAGCTTCACCGACACCAGCGCCTGCGGATTGACCTCCTTCAGGTCGTGGATGAGCTGGGCGAGGTCCTCGATGGAATAGATGTCGTGGTGCGGCGGCGGCGAGATAAGGCCGATGCCCGGCTTCGCGTAGCGCAGCCGGGCAATGGTGGCATCCACCTTGTGACCCGGCAGCTGACCGCCCTCGCCGGGTTTGGCGCCCTGCGCGATCTTGATCTGCAGCACCTCGGCATTGACCAGGTAGGCCGGGGTGACGCCGAAGCGGCCCGAAGCGACCTGCTTGATCTTCGATGCGCGGTCGGTGCCGTAGCGGGAGGGATCTTCGCCGCCTTCGCCCGAATTGCTGCGCGCGCCGAGGCGGTTCATCGCGATGGCCAATGCCTCGTGCGCCTCGGGCGACAGCGCGCCAAGCGACATGCCCGCGGAATCGAAGCGCTTCAGGATGTCCTCGACCGGCTCCACCTCGTCGAGCGGCACCGGCGTGGCCTCGCGCGGGACGAGCAGGTCGCGCAGCGCCGACGGCGGACGCGTGTCCACATAGTGTGCGTACCTCTCGTAATCCGTCCACTCGCCAGTGCGGACCGCCACCTGCAGGCTGGCGATGACGTCCGGGTTGTACATGTGGAACTCGCCGCCGTGCACGTACTTATAGAGGCCGCCGGCACGCAGTGCCTGCGCCTCGTCCCAGGCTTCGGCGGCGAGCAGGCGCTGTTCCCGCTCGAGGTCGGCGAAGCCGGAACCGCCGATGCGCGAAGGCGTCCCCGGGAAGCACAGCGACACCACCTCGGATGCGAGACCCACGATCTCGAACAGCTGCGCGCCGCGATAGCCGGCGACCGTGGAGATTCCCATCTTCGACAGGATCTTCAGGAGACCCTTGCGGATGCCGCGACGGTAGTTGCGGCCGATCTCGCGAGGTGCGCCTTCACCCTTGCGTATGTGGCCGCTGCGGCCCATGTCGAACAGGCTCTGGTAAGCGAGCCACGGATAGATCGCCGTGGCACCGAAGCCCAGCAGGCAGGCGAAGTGATGCGGGTCGCGTGGCGTGGCCGTCTCGACCATGATGTTGCACTGGCAGCGCAGGCCGGTATCGACCAGGCGCGCATGCACCGCGCCGGTGGCGAGCAGGGCGTGGATGGGCAGCAGGTCGCGGCGCGGATAGCGGTCGCTGAGGAACACGATCTGGACGCCGCGCCGCACCGCTGCCTCGACGTCGTCGCAGATGCGCCGAAGCGCCTGCTCCAGCGTCTCGTCGCCGCCGAACATGAGGTCGAAGCGCGGCGTGTCGGCGTACGCGGGATTGGCGAGGATCTGGCGCAGTTTCCGCTGCGACAGGATCGGCGAGTTCAGCAGGATCTGCTTCGCGTTCTCGGGTCCGAGATCGAAAATGTTGCGCTCCTGCCCGATCTGCGTCACCAGCGACATCACCAGACGCTCGCGCAGGGGATCGATGGGCGGGTTCGTCACCTGGGCGAAGCCCTGGCGGAAGCGGTCGAACAAGGGGCGGATCTGCCGCGACAATACCGCCATCGGCGTGTCGTCGCCCATCGATCCGGTCGCCTCGGCTTCCGTCTCGGCGAGCACCTTCAGCACCGACTCGCATTCCTCGCGCGAGAGGCCGTAGAGCTTCTGGTACCGGCGCAACTCCTCCGCGGGCAGGGGCTCCGCGGCCAGGCTGGGATCGATGAGGTCGGATTCGAGGTAGGTCACCCCGTTGCGCAGCCAGTCGCGGAACGGCGCACGGGCACGGTTGATCGCATCGATGTCGGCGTTGCGCAGCAGGCGGTGCTCGCGGAAATCCACCGCGATCATCTCGCCCGGAGCAAGACGCCCCTTGGCGACGATGCGCGACGAGGGCACGTCCCAGAGGCCGGTTTCGGAAGCCACGATGAGGTGGTTGTCGTCGGACAGCGACCAGCGCGCGGGGCGCAGGCCGTTCCTGTCCAGCGTGCAGGCCGCATACCGGCCGTCGCACATCACGAGGCCGGCGGGACCGTCCCATGGCTCGCTGTGCAGCGCGTAATACTCGTAGAAGGCGGCAAGGTCCTCGTCGATGTCCTCGCGCGCGGCATACGCGGGCGGCACCAGCACGCGCATGGCGGCGAGCAGGTCCATGCCGCCGGTGAGCAGCACTTCCAGCGCGTTGTCGAGGCTTTCGGAATCCGAACCGCTCTGCCGCACCAGCGGGCCGATATCGGAAAGGTCGACGCGATCGGATCGGAGCACCGATGTACGCGCCTGCATCCAGCGGCGATTGGCGCGGATGGTATTGATCTCGCCATTGTGCGCGAGGAAGCGGAACGGTTGGGCCAGGCGCCACTGCGGCGAGGTGTTCGTGGAGAAGCGCTGGTGGAAGACCACCGCGTCGGCGACGAGGGCCGGATGCTTCAGATCGGGGTACACGTCGCGCAGGCGGCCGGGCGCGGCCATCGCCTTGTAGCCGGCCACTTCGCCGGACAGCGACACCACGTAGAAATGCCTGTCGTGCGCGAGCGCGAGTTCCGCGCGGCGGCGCGCGCGGAACAAGGCGGCCTCGAACGCGTCCGGCGCGAGATCGCCCGGCGCGTCGACGAAGACCTGGCGCACGCGCGGCATCGACGAGGATGCGAGCGGGCCGCACGCGGAGGCGTCGACGTGCACGTCGCGCCAACCCGCCACCGACAGGTTCACCTTGGCCAGTTCGTCTTCCAGTACACGCGCCGCTGCGTCGTCGCCGTCCGGATCGAGGAAGACGAGACCGCTGGCGAAATGCGTGGCGAGGGCGATACCCGCCTCGCTCGCCAGGGCGCGCAACCATTCCACGGGGCGGCGCAGGAGCACGCCGCAGCCGTCGCCGCTGATGCCATCGGCGTTCACGCCGCCGCGGTGCGAAAGTTTCGCGAGCGCGGCGAACGCCGTGTCGACCAGTGCCGCACTGGCATGGCCGTCTATCTGCGCGACGAGACCGAAGCCGCAGCTGTCGTGTTCGAACGCCTCGTCGTAGAGGCGCGGATTGCCTTGCTTCACCATCCGCCTCCTCTTGGCATAGGTTTCGCTGGGAAACGATCCCATTCTTGGCACAATTGACGCGTTGCGTCAAAACATTTGGACGTCCAAACGAAATGCAAACGGAATTCTTAGGAGGCCTAGGAAAAGACCAGTTGCGAAAAAGGGGATGGCGCGGCGCTTCGAAGCCATACCAACGCGCCCGAGCCGGATCGTCACCCCTGTCGGAGCTGCTATAGCGGCGAGAAGCCCACGAAGCGATGAAGCGGCGAGGCAGATTCCCCTCGCCGCTATAGCGGCTCCTACAGGGGCACCGGCCGGATGGGTAATAATCCAGCCATGCGCCCAATACCCCGTCTTCCCCTCGCCCTTGCCCTCGCCGTCGCCAGCGTCGCCACCCTCCCGCCGGCCCGGGCCGCGCAGGACGACAAGGCCCAGGCGGAACAGAAGGATGCGCGGCAGAAGCTGGAGGGGGTCCGCAAGGACATCGAGTCCCTGACCCGCGAGCAGCGGGAAACGGCCAATGCCCGGGACAGCGCCAACGCCGCCCTGGCGAAGCAGGCCGAGCAGGTGTCGACCGCGGCAAAGGCCGTCCGCGAGATCGAGGCCGACCTGGCGCAGCGCCGCCACGACCTCGAGCAGCTGAACGCCCAGCGGACGGAGATGCAGGCCGGGCTGGACAAGCAGAAGGGTGCGCTGGGCGACCTCCTCCGCGCCACCTATACCCTCGGCCGCGGCTCGGACCTGCAGCTCCTGCTGGGCGACGAGGACGTGAACCGGATTTCCCGCGCCCTCGCCTACTCCCGCTACTTCCAGGAGAACCGGGTGGAACGGATCCGCGGCCTGCTCGCGGATCTTTCCCGCCTGCAGGATGTCGAAACCGCCATCACGGCCGAACAGCAGAAGCTCGAGGCGACCCGCGCGGAACGCGAGAAGCGCGCCGCGGAACTGGAACGGCAGCGGGGCGCGCAGCAGAAGCTCGCCGCCGAGGCCGACGCGAAGTACAAGGACCAGGCCCAGCGCATGGCCGCCCTGAAACAGAACGAGCAGGACATGAACGCCCTCGTCGCCCGCCTGCAAAAAGTGATCGACGAGGCGGCGAAGGCGGCCGAGCCGGCACCCGCGACGAAAGGCTCGCCCCCGTCCGCTCCGCTGTCCAACCTTCGCGGCAACCTGCCCTGGCCCACCAACGGCCCGGTGCACGCCTATGGCAACGGCGTCATCATCGTGGCGCCGCGGGGCAGCGAGGTGAAGGCGGTGGCGCGCGGACGCGTGGTATTCGCAAGCTTCCTCCGGGGCTACGGCATGATGATCATCGTGAACCACGGCAACGGCTTCATGAGCATGTACGGTAACAACGAGACGCTGTTGCACGGCGTGGGCGACATGGTGGAAGCCGGCGAAGCCGTCGGCACCGCCGCGGCGCCCGCCGGCGAGAACGGCGCCTATTTCGAGCTGCGCCAGGGCGGCAAGCCCATCGATGCGCGCGGCTGGCTCGGCAAACGGCACTAAGGACCCAAGGTATGCGCCAGCACCCTCTTCGCCTCGCCCTCCTGTTCGCCCTGGGCGCACTGGCGATTCCCTCGGCCCAGGCCCAGCACAAGCTCAAGCAGCCCGACGCACCCGCCGCCTCCTCGACCACGGCCGCCGCCGTCATGAAGGACGCGGACGAGGTGAGCCTCGACGACATCCGCAATTTCACGCGGGTCTACCACATCGTGCAGCAGGCCTACGTCGAGAAGCTCGACAACAAGACCATCATGAACGCCGCCATCGGCGGCATGCTGCAGAACCTCGACCCGCACAGCGAATACCTGGACAAGGAGGGCCTCGACGAACTGGACGAGGACACCACCGGCCAGTACGGCGGCCTCGGCATCGAGGTGCTGCAGGTGGACGGCATGCTGAAGATCGTCTCGCCCATCGATGACACGCCGGCGTCGCGCGCGGGCATCAAGCCCGGGGACACCATCCTCAAGGTCGACGGCATGGTCGTCGACAACCAGAATATCGACGAGGCCTTCAAGAAGCTGCGCGGCGATCCCGGCAGCAGGATCACGCTCACGATCCTCCACGAGAAGTCGGACAAGCCCATCGACCTGTCGCTGGTGCGCGAGCGCATCAACGTCACCAGCGTAAAGCTGCGCCAGCTCGAACCCGGCTTCGTCTACATCCGTCTCAGCCAGTTCCAGGAGGACACCGCCACGGACCTGGACAAGAAGCTGGGCAACTACATCAAGAAGAACGGCGCGCCGCGCGGCGCGGTGCTCGACCTGCGCTCGAATCCCGGCGGCCTGCTGACCACCGCCGTGGGCGTCGCCGATACCTTCCTCGATGGTGGGACCATCGTCACTACGAAGGGCCGGCTGCCGGACGCGAACCTGCACTTCGACGCGCATCCGGGCGACATGCTCCAGGGCGCGCCGATCGTCATCCTCGCCGATAACGGCACCGCCTCGGCGGCCGAGATCGTCTCCGGCGCGCTGAAGGACAACCACCGCGCGCTCATCATGGGCCGCCGCACGTTCGGCAAGGGCGTGGTGCAGACCGTGCTGCCGCTCGACCAGGACCACGCGGTGAAGATCACCACCGCGCGCTATTACACGCCCAACGGCACGTCCATCCAGGCCGAAGGCATCAAGCCGGACATCGCCCTCGCCGACCTGTCGGTGAACAAGGCGGACACGCCGCCGCAACTCATCGGCTCGGAAGCGGACCTGCCGAACCACCTCGTCAACGAGAAGGCGGCCACCGAGGACAAGCATGCGGCGGACGACGACGGCAAGCTGGCCATCGAGGATTACGCGCTATCGCAGTCGCTCAACGTGCTCAAAGGCATGGCGCTGAACCGGTCGCGTTAACCCCCGTTGTCGTCCCTGCGAAGGCAGGGGGACCCAGGGACTCTACGCACGATCATGCCGAAAGGCGCTGGATGCCTGCCTTCGCAGGCATGACGGCATCACCAGAACTTCCACCAGGGGCGGGAGGCCTTGGCTACCGCCTTGCGCACTTTGCGCGGCAGATCGGGATCGGCCGGGACGGCGGTCGTGGCCTCGACCAGGGTCCAGCCTTCGTAGGCGGCCGCGCCGAAGGCCGACGCAGGCAGGTCGGCATGGAAGGTGGTGACGCTCTGCGCGAGTTCTATCGGCAGCGAATAGTAATGGTCGACATCGTCGCCCTCGGCGTCCGCCGCGTCCTGTATCGCTTCGATCCGCGCATGGATCGCGTCGAAGGCGGCCGGCAGGCTGCCGCTGGTCGAGAGATCGCGCGTATCGTCCTTCTGCCCGTCGTGCTCGGCTCGCCAGTTGCGCAGGCCGTTGACGTAGCAGGTAGCCGAACTGACCATCACGTGGTCGTCGTATTCGCAGGTGACCACCACGCAGCCGCGGGAAAGACGCCGCATGGCGTCATCGGCGATCAGCGGCGCCGCGAAGCGCGTGAGCACGGCAAACCAGCCGTTCGGCAAAGCGAGGGAAAAACCCCGGTGCGGATGGCTCGCCGTCTGCTCGTTGCGCACCAGCTCGAGCGCGTCGAGCACCTCTTCGCCGCGCTTGCCTTTGACTGCGAGCCAGCCGATCGAGGCGCCCATGCGATCACTCCGATGGCATGGGTTTCAGCAGGAAACGCACCGCCAGCAGGCCAAGCTCGTAGAGCAGGCACATGGGCACCGCGAGCATGATCATGGAGAGCAGGTCGGGCGGCGTGATGAAGGCGGCAATGGCGAAGGCGCCCACGATGGCGTACCCGCGCCCCTTCCTGAGCTTGTCGGCGTCGACGACGCCGATCGCCGCGAGGATCACGACGGCCACCGGCACCTCGAAGCAGAGGCCGAAGGCGAAGAACATCAGCATCACGAAATCGAGGTAATGCGTGATGTCGGTCATCATCGCCACGCCTTCGGGCGTCACGGCGTTGAGGAACTTGAACGCCGCCGGCAGCACGACGAAATACGCGAAGGCGCAGCCCGCATAGAACAGCAGCAGCGACGCCACCAGGAGCGGCCTGGCAAGACGTTTCTCGTGCCGGTACAGGCCCGGGCTCACGAACGCCCAGAGCTGGTAGAGGATCATCGGCATGCTGATGAACAGCGCCACGAAGAAGGCGAGCTTCAGCGGGGTGACGAAGGGACTGGCCACCTCGGTGGCGATCAGGTGCGCTCCCTGCGGCATGCGCTCCACCAGCGGTTTGGCCAGTTCGGCGTACAGGTGGTTCGCCACCGGCACCAGGGCCAGGAGAACGACCAGGAGCACCACGATGGCGCGCAGCAGCCGAGAGCGCAGCTCGATCAGATGGGAGAACAGGCCTTCTTCGACCACGTCGTCAGGCGATGGATCGGGCTCACGTGCGGTCATGCGAATCGTTCTTCAGCGGGAGCATGTCGAGCGCCGGGTCCGGTTCCCGCGGCTCGGTGCGAGCGACCTGGGTTTCGGTGAAGGTGTGGCGCACCTGTTCGCCGGTCTCGCGGATGCCGGCACCGGCGGCGCGGATGTCCTCGCGCACGCTGTCGTGCGTGGCTCGGGCGTTCTCGGCGGTCTCGCGCAAGGTGCGCTTGATTTCCTCGGCCTGGATCTCCCTCTCCACCTCGGCGCGCACGCTGTCCCAGCCGCTGCGCATCCGGCGCAGCAGGGCGCCGGCCGTGCGCGCGGCGTGGGGCAGGCGCTCGGGTCCGAGGACGATGAGCGCCACCACCGCGAGAAGCAGCAGCTTGGTGAGGCTGATGTCGATCATGCTGCCGCCGGGATCACGGCGCGCGGTCGCGCGGCTCGCTCGTCTCGCTGTGGGCGGCCGGCGGGACCTGGGTCGACGGCGGCGGGTCGGCGCGTAGCTTTTCCTCGCGCTCGCGCTGCTGGCGGGCCTCTTCGTCGCCGTCCAGGCCCTTCTTGAAGTCCCGCATGGCACCGCCCAGGTCCGAGCCGATGTTACGCAGCTTCTTCGTACCGAAGATCAGCACGACGACGAGCAGCAGGAGGACGATATGGGTAATGCTCATGGAAACCTCGGGGCCGCCCTGGGCGGCCGATGGGACGGAAGTCAGCGGCTAGTGTACTCCTCCAGTTTATCCCTGAATTCCACGACCTCGCTTGGAACGTTCGTCACGCCCCCCTCGAAAATCCGCCGCGCCGTGATCCCGGGGCCGTAGATAGCCTCGTTCGAGTCGTCGTCGATGCTGAAATGGGCGCCGTCCAGGGCGATCCCGGCGTACAGGCCCTTGGCCCGGGCGTAGGTGTAGATCTCGGCGTTCATCCGGCCGTCGGTGGCGGCGGTGGCCGAGCGGCCCACCGGGCCGGCGGCGGCCCCGGCATTGGCGCCCATCGTCCATTTGCCGTTGATGATCTCGTTGACGCCCCTGTCCGTCATGAACACGAGGATGACATCGGCGGACTGGATGCCCGCCTGGAATCCCACCCCGGCACCGGCGAGGGAGATGAAATTCGGGTTCGACCAGACACCGTCGTGCTTGATCGAGATGAGGCCTTCGCCCTTCGTACCCGAGAACACGAAACCGCCCTTCACCATCTTCGGGATGACCGCGATGGCGTGGGCGTTCTTCAGCATGTCGATGGGCAGGGATTTGTCCGGAGCGTCCTCGACCATGTCCCTGAGTACCCGCACGGCCTCGCGGGCCTGCTTCCGCGGCGGATCGGCCGCCTGTGCCGCCATCGAAGGCAGCAGGGTCATGAATCCCAGGACGAGCAGGCTGAACAGGCGTGGGGACATCGGTGGCTCCTTTTGGCGCGGATGGGCATCGGCTGCGGCATGCCGTGCGAGCCTCGCTACGCCGCCGTATGGCAGACTGCAACGATCCCCCGCGAGCGCCGGACGCCGATGCCAGGTTACCCAGACTATACCGGCCCAGCCGGTCAAACCCACGACAATGCGCCGAAGGCCGGTGTGCTGCTGGTTAACCTCGGTACACCTGATGCGCCCACCGCGGCCGCCGTGCGACCCTATCTCGCCCAGTTCCTGAGCGATCGGCGCGTCATCGATTACCCGCGCCTTCTGTGGAAGGCGATCCTTTACGGCGTGATCCTGCGGGTGCGCCCGAAACGCTCGGCCCATGCCTATGCGCGCATCTGGACGCCCGAAGGCTCGCCCCTGCGCGTCTACAGCGAGGCCCTGGCGGCCGCGCTCCAGCAGGAACTCGCCGCGAACGTCGCCGGGCCGGTACGCGTCGCGCTGGCCATGCGCTATGGGCAACCGGACATCGCCGGCAGCATCGCGGCCCTCCAGCGCCAGGGCGTGCGCCGGCTGCTGGTGCTGCCGCTCTATCCGCAATACTCGGCCACCTCCACGGGCAGCGTGTTCGACGCCGTCGCGGACACGATCAAGGGCCTGCGCTGGCCGCCCGAGCTGCGTCAGGTCAACGACTACCATGCGGAACCGGATTACATCGCGGCGCTGGCCGACAGCGTGCGCGCCCACTGGGAGGCACACGGCCGGGGCGAGAAGCTCCTGATGAGCTTCCACGGCATCCCCGAACGCTACGTGCGCGAAGGCGACCCCTACTTCGAGCAATCGCAGGAAACTGCGCGACGGCTGCGCGAGGCGTTGGGCCTCTCGGAAGCCGAGGCGCCGATCAGCTTCCAGTCGCGGGTCGGGCGCGAACGCTGGCTGCAACCGTATACCGACGAGACGGTGAGGGCCTTCGGCGCGCAGGGCATCAAGCGCATCGACGTCGTCAGTCCGGGATTCGCCGTGGACTGCCTGGAGACCCTGGAGGAGATCGCCATGCAGAATGCCGAGTTTTTCATCGAGGCCGGCGGCGACACGCTGAGTTACATTCCCTGCCTCAACGCCACGGCGTCCCACGTCCGGGCGCTCTCCACCCTCGTACGGAGGCATGGCCAGGGGTGGCCCGAGTTCTCCGCGGGAAACGGCGCGCATGCGTGAGCTGAAGCTGTCGATCCCGGGCCTGGAACTGTCCGGCCTGGCCTGGGGCGAGCCAGACGCACCGCCACTCATGATGCTGCACGGCTGGCTCGACAACGCGGCAAGCTTCGCCTTGCTCGCGCCGCTGCTGGCCGATCGTTTCCATGTGATCGCGCTCGACCTGCCGGGTCATGGGCATTCGCAGCACTTTCCGGAAAGCACCGTCTACCAGCATGTCGACTATGCGCGGGCCGTGCTGGCCGCCGCCGATGCCCTGGCCTTGCCGCGCTTCCATCTGCTCGGTCATTCCCTGGGTGCTGGCGTGGCGACGCTGGTCGCGATCGCCGCCCCCGAGCGCGTCCGCGCCCTGGCCCTCGTCGAAGGGTTGGGCCCGCTTGGCGACGACGGATCGCGCACGCTCGACCGCTTCCGCGAGGCGATGGCCTCGAAGGCTGGCGGCAACCGGCCATTGCGCGTCTTCCCGACGATCGACGATGCCGCTGACGCGCGTGCCCTGGTGGGCGGCCTCGACGCCGCGCTGGCCCGGCCGATCGTCGAACGCGGCCTGCGCGAAGTCGACGGCGGTTACAGCTGGCGCAGCGATCCGCGCCTGTCGCGCCCCACGGCCATCCGGCTCGCCGAAACGCAGGTGATGGCGTTGCTGCTGGGACTCGCTGCACCGACCTCGCTGCTATTGGCACGACCGCATCCGCCCTATCTCGAACCTGAAGCCCTACAGGTGCGCATCGACTGCGTGGCGGACATCCGCGTCACGCACATGGACGGCGGGCATCACCTGCACCTCGAACACCCGGCCAAAGTCGCCGCGTGGCTATCCGAAGCGTTGTAGGAGCCGCTATAGCGGCGAGGGAAATCTTGCCACGGTGTCGCCAGGTTTCCTCGCCGCTATAGCGGCTCCTACAGCAGCGCTTCAGGCCACGGGCTCGAATCGAAACCCGGTCTGGATCACCGGATCGACCAGCCAGTGGTCGGCGAGCAGGAAGGCGAACAGCACCATCAGGTACACGATGGAATAGTTGAACGTCTTCATCGCGAACAGTTCGTCCGGCGGATTCAGCAGGCGGATCGCATACCAGAGGAAACCCGCGCCCAGCACGACGGCACCGAACAGGTAGATGAGACCGCTCATGCCGGTGAAAAACGGCAGCAAGGTCACCACGAAGAGCAGGATCGTGTAGAAAAGGATGTGCCAGCGCGTGTAGGTCACGCCATGGGTCACCGGCAACATCGGCACCTGCGCGCGCGAGTAGTCGTCGACGCGGAAGATCGCCAGGGCCCAGAAATGCGGCGGGGTCCACACGAAGATGATGAGCAGCAGCTGGAGCGCGTACGGGTGCAGGGAATCCGTGACGGCAGTCCAGCCCAGCATGGGCGGCGCCGCGCCGGCGATACCGCCGATCACGATGTTCTGCGGGGTCGCGCGTTTCAGGTAGGCGGTGTAGATCACCGCGTAGCCGATCAGCGAGAAGAACGTGAGCACCGCGGTGAGCATGTTCACCAGGAACACCAGCACCAGCATCGAGACGATGCCCAGCGACATCGCGAACACGAACACCTGCATCGGCGTGAGCTGCCCCGTGGCGAGCGGACGATGCGAGGTGCGCGCCATCAGCTTGTCGATGCGCTGGTCGATGAGGTGGTTGAACGCCGCCGCCGAGGCCGAGGCCAGCCAGATGCCGAGCGTGCCGAAAACCACGGCGTGCCAGCCCGGCAGCATGCGCTGTCCGTTCGCGTCCACGGCAAGGAACATGCCGATGACGGCACAGAAGACCAGCAGCGCGACGACACGCGGCTTGGTCAGTTCGAGGTATTGGCCCAGGACGTTCACGGGGACTCCGAGACAGGCAGGCGCTGCGTGCTCGCCAACGCGGCCAGCAGGGTGAACAGCAGCAGCGCGGCGACGCCATTGTGCGCCGTCGCCACAGGCAGGGGGAGGCCGAGGTACACGTTGCCGATGCCCAGCAGCACCTGCGCCACCAGGACCACCGCCACACCGACGCCCGCCTTGCGCAGGCCGGCGCGAGCGAGGCGGTGCGACAGCCAGCCGAGGTAGCAGAAGGTCACCAGCGCGCCGATGCGGTGGGCGATCTGGATGGCACTGCGCGCCGCCATGTCGAGCACGCCGCCTTCATAGTTCACGCCGACGCCACGCCAGAGCACGAAGGCCTGCCGGAAATCGGTCTGCGGCCACCACTGGCCCAGGCACTTCGGGAAATCGGTGCCGCAGGCGAGCGCGGCATAGTTCGAACTGGTCCAGCCGCCGAGGGCGATCTGGCACACCAGCACGCCGATGCCGATGGCCACCGGCAGGCGCAGGGTGGCGAAACGATCGTCCGGCGTACCCACGCGCCACCAGCGCAGCGCGGCCCACGCCAACAACGCGAAGGTGGCGAGGCCGCCGAGCAGGTGGCCCATTACCACGATGGGCTTCAGCAGCAGCGTCACCGTCCACATGCCCAGCATCGCCTGGAAGACGATCACGGCGAGCACCGCCACGCCTACCTTCCATGCGCCAGGCCGGTCGAGCTTCGCGGCGGCGGCCAGCGGCAAGGCGATCGCCAGCGCCGACAGGCACGACGAAACGACGTGCTCCCCCCGCATGTACATGACGACGCCCACTGCCGCGAACACTGCGGCGAGGAGCACGGCGGCCACCGCGAAGCGGCGGCGCCACGCGGACACCAGCGCGATGGCCAGCACCATCACGCCCAGGCTGCCGGCCAGGAAGCGATGGACCTGCTCGCGCCAGGCCTTGTGCGTCTCGTAGGGACGATCGGGGAAAGCCTGGTTCGCCTGCGCAATATCCTGCGCATGGCCCGGCCAGGTGACCTTGCCGTAGCAGGTGGGCCAGTCGGGACAGGAGAGACCGGCGTTGGACAGGCGCACGAAGGCGCCGAACATCACCACGCAGAAAGCGAACAGCGCGGCCAGCAGGGCCAGGGTACGGAGGAATGTCACGGCTCGCGACGACATCAGCGGATCACCTTCTGCAGGTCCTTGCGCAGGCCGTTCGGATCGAAGCCGGCCGGATACCATGCCAGCGCGGTGGCGTTCGATTCGACGAGCACGGCGGCGACGCTGTCCGGCGCGGCGGGCCGGAATGGCGCGAAGGCGTCGCTGGGGTCGGTACCGGTCGCGTAGTCGCGCATCACCGGATCCGCATCGGCGCCCGTGGGTGCCGCGCCGATATAAAGCAGGCGCAGGCGATCCGCGTTGCGGTTGAGCACGATGCGCGCATTGCGCATGAGCGCGAGGGTCTGGATGCAGCGCGCGCCGCAGTCCGGTCCCGGGAGGACCACCAGCGTGAGGCGGGGCTCGCTGTCGCGCCAGGCCCAGGGCTTGCCGTCCACGTCGACGCGAACGTTGGCCAGGCTGCGCTGCGGCATGATCGGCTGGCCATTGCCCTTCCCCTCCGGCTGCCAGCCGGACAGGGTGAGCAGGCCGGCGGCGAGGATCGGCGCGAGGAAGACGAGCATGATGAGCACGAGCTTCAGGCGTCCGCTGCGCGGTGGAGGGGTCTTGGCGTTCGGATCGGTCATCAGCGTCGCTTGCGATGCAGGAGGACGAAGATCACCACCGCCGCCAGGGCGAAGGTGAACCATTGGAAGGCATACGCGCGGTGCCGCGCCGGTGGCATGAAGCCGGGCGTCCAGTCGCGCGTATAGATGCTTGCCGGGTCGGCGTCCAGCAGCAACACGCGAGGATACAGCGAGCGGCCGAGGTCGGCGCCGATTTCCTTGAGATCGACGTACACCATGGTCTTCACGGCAGCGTGCTGGCCCGGCAGGCTGTCGCCGCCCATGCGGATGCCCACGCCCGGAGGGGGCACGTAGAGGCCATGTACATGGGTTTCGCCGGCCGGCAACGGCGGCAGGCGCGGGTTCGCGCCATTGTCCTTGGACAGGAAACCGAGATCCACCAACAGGTAGCGGTCGCGCCCGCGCGGGGCGAAGGGTGCGTAGACATGCACGCCCACCTGGCCTGCATGGGTCTGGTCGTCGAGCAGGTAGTAATGATCCCGGACGAAGCGTCCCGCGAGGTCCAGGCGCGGGTAGCGGTCCACGGGTGGCGTCTCCGCCACCATGCCGAACTCCTCGACGCCCGCGGCCGCGGATGCGGCGAAGCGTCGCAGGAGCTCGTCCTTCTCCGCCGCGCGATCCAGTTGCCAGACGCCCAGGCGGATGAAAACGAGGATGCCGGCCACGGTCAGTGCGACAGCGAACCACGTCGGACGGCGCAGAAAGGTCATATAAGACCCCGCGTGGCCGCCGCTATACTCGGATTGTCGCAATGGGGCGGAACGGTCACGTGGAAACCATCTATAAATACGCGCTGGTGATCCTGCTGCTGGTGGTGTTGTTCAACCTCGGCCAGGCACTGTTCTTCATGATGACCGACAAGGGCCAGAGCAAGCGTACGGTCTGGGCCCTCACCCGCCGCATCGGCCTCTCCCTGCTGCTCATCGCCATGGTGGCGCTGGGCATCTTCATGGGCTGGCTGCACCCCCACGGGGTCGGGCAATTCTAGCGCGGGCAGCCCCGGGGCCAAGGCGCAGTGCGGCAATTGGTGCCATGAGTCCTCCTGTCGCCGCCCCTTGGAGGCAGGGGCCAGCGCCTCAGTGCGTGGTAAGTCCGGAGCGCTACATCGGCTTTTCCCTCAAAGCGAGCGGCCCATGCTCATCTGCGCCTGCTGCGTGCGCACCTCTTCCATGATCTGAGCCTGTCGCTGGTCGTAGTGCTGGATCTGCTCGATGGCTTGTTCGGGAATAGGCGGCGCCTTATCCAGGTCGATCCTGGCCGGCGTGTCCAGGAATCCCGAGCCGATGAATTCGATGGTCATCCGATCGTCGTCCAGGCGAATCTCGTGAAGGGTCTCGGCTTTGATCCGGTGCGTATGGCAGGCGGCGGTGAATTCCAGCAGGCGGTCTTCCGAGGCATCGGGAACGCAGCGGGCCAGTTCCTTGTAGAGCTCGTGCTGCGGATGGTCGGCGTGGCGCGGATCGTTCCGGCCGAGGATCGATGAGGTGGGAAGGCGATCGGAAGGGTTCCGTATCCGAGGGGAGTCGATGGATGCCTCCTGTGCCACCTCGCGCAAGGGCGTCGGGTGTTGCTCGAAGTCGTGCATGGCGGTCGACCACTGGTCGGCGCTGCGGGCCATCGTCGTGTTCAGCGAAGCCACCACCGGCACCTCGCTGCGCTTCTCCGGTCGACCGAAAGCGGCTTCGATGGCGGTCAGCGTGGAAGCATCTTCGCTCAGTTCGATACGGTCGATGCGGCGAAGGCCGTCCGCGCGAGCGGCGACGACGAGGGCAGCGCTGAGGTTGTCGCTGCGCTGGTCGGGCGTCCTGTTGGATTGTCGATCGAGGTCGTGCACCTGCGCCTGCGCGGTCAGGTACAGGGCGTGGTCGGGGTGGCTGGCGTCGTCCAGCCGGATGACCGGTGCGACGGGCCATGGCAGGGGCGGTGCGGGAACGGGGATCGCCGGTGCTTCGGCGGTTCGAGTGACCTCGGCGGCTTCCGGAAGGCGCGGCAGAGCGTGGGTAAGCTGCGGGGTGACGTGCTGCCAGTCGAACCGGTTTGCCAATGACACATCCACCGGCTCGGCATCGCGGCAGATATCGACGATGGTGCAGTTCGCCAGCTCGTCGCGGAGGTCGCGCCGGCCGTCCTTGTCCATGCGCAGCCCGAAGGCGGCCGTCGCACCGCTGGCCTGGAAGATGGTGAATTGCGCGGGATCTTCCGGCGGAACTCGATGGTTGAAAAGCGGCCGATCGCTCAGAGCGTTGAGGTAGTCGGCCATGCCGTTGAAGGCCAGCGTCTCGAGCCCCGCCTCGTCATTGCCACCGCCGATGTTCGAATGGCCGCCGGGCAAGGTGGCGCTGAGAAAGCGCCCGTCGTCGGACCAGTCCGGATCGAGAATGGTCAGGTGCGGAAACAGCTCGCGCTGTTCGTCGCGGGCGATTTGCGAGAAGCCGGACAGCACGGACTTGGGCAGGCGCGCGTCGTAGTTCTTCGGCAGGTTGGTGCCGACCGGGTCGAACAGACCGACGGCCTGGGCGACTTCGCCCGGAGGAACGAGGATCCGAGTCGACTCCACGGTGATATTTCCGTGGGCGTCATGGCCGAATTCCAAACC
Organism: Luteibacter yeojuensis; assembly: GCF_011742875.1. NCBI lineage: Bacteria > Pseudomonadati > Pseudomonadota > Gammaproteobacteria > Lysobacterales > Rhodanobacteraceae > Luteibacter > Luteibacter yeojuensis. Next base: position 209,292 of record NZ_JAAQTL010000003.1, on the reverse strand, counting down.
CTCGGGATCGGCGACGCCAAATTCATCGACAAGCCGGGCCAACCCTGGAACCAGCACGGCACCGCGGCTATAGCCAACGCCGATCAACCGAATCTGCGCCTGCGGGTCTTCACTTATCCATTGACTCGTCTGTTCCGCGAGATCACGGTAGACCTTGCGAATCTTGTCGTCCCACGTGTACGGAAAAGCACCGTCGATGGCGCGGGTAAGCGGATTTTTCTGTGTGCCGATACCTTCGGCATAACCAACGCCGATCCGGCGATCTGACTGGCGTCTCAGTTTTTCGGCTTGCTCCTTCAAATGCCCGATGTTGGTCAGATCCTGCCGATGATTGTAAGCGCTCTGCCCGGTGCCATCGAACAGGGCCACGAACAGGTATTCGTGCGACTCGTCGCGATGATGCAGCACAGGCACGGCCTGTTTCGACTGCTGCTCGCGCATCCGCTCGTAGGCTTCCAGATCGCTGGAGCTCGCCGGACGGGTGGTTCCCCCAGAAAGAAGTTGTCCCATGGATCACACTCCGTGTGTCTAGTAGTGATAGCTTTTGGCGAGTATCAAGTCATTGCGGAAGCCGCTATATGGATTACCCGGCTTCTGGAGATGCCTGGTCGATATGAACGCGCGCATATAGACGCGGACTGTCCGGTCATTGATTTCCAACATGATCTGCGGGTTCTCACCGGGAGTGCGGTTCGGCTGCTCCGATACCTCTTCCCTGGGGACGCGGTGCCGGATTACCCGATCGCGAAAGATCTCGCCAATGTCGATCCGAGCCTCATGTTCGACGCCATCCATGGATCTCCATGCCAACTCCGCCGGCTCGGGAAAGTTGGCGATGCCGGTATGGCCACCCAGAATGTGGTCGAGGTAATTCGGGCCATACTCTGAAGAAGGTGACGACGGTTCACGATCACCGGACCGCACGCCGGCATACCATACATTGCATGCCAGGGTGCTGTAACAGACAGCCGTAAACTTGTGCTCTGTAAACCTCAACGGCCAGTTGAATGATTGGCGATCAGAATTGGCCATGGTGTCGACGCCGCTTTTCGACACCGGTGTGGTTGGTGAACATGCAGGTACTCCCACAAGACTCGTGCCCAGGAGCGCCGCCATGGCAAGGTCGCGAGGTTTCATGTCTTCCGATTCCTTCTCGGGCTTCTGCTGAGGCACGACGCGTGGCGGGGGTCCCAACTCACGCCGTACCTGCTCGTTGATGATCGCCACGTCGCGCAGCAGCTGCATGTCGTGCAGCGGATCGCGCGTGGACAGCTTGTGTACGGGGATGAGCGAGGAGGGGCGTGCGCCTTCCTCGCCGAAATCTTCGCCTTCCGTGGACATGGACGTCTCCGTTGAACGCGGTGAACTTCCATCGCGTCAAGCCGCGACAGATTCCCTTCGCAATGCGCCGAGGCTTTGCCCAACGCGGGGCGGTGATATTCGTGGCGACCCCTGCTCCCTTTCGACTGCAACAACCGCGGTGGGAACCGGGACAGGCGGCAAGCCGACGAGTTCCTTGAATGCCTTGTCCTTGAAGAACCAGTTCTTCCGCGCCCGTATGGGCTTGCATCCTTCGAAGAAGATCAGTTCGTCGTCGGCGGGCAGTTCCTTGATCTCCTGCGGGAGCAGCAGCGCCCGGCGCTCCTCGACATGGCTGGTCGAGACCTGCCTGCCCCCACCGCCGTGGCTGGTGCTGCGTTGCTGCTTCCGCACCGTGCGGTAGCCCAGCATCTCGCTGTACGCGTTCGCATCGGCCTGTTCGCGTGGCGCGAACACGATCTGCGCACCGTGGTTGGTGATGAAGTTCTGGGCGTCGTTCTCGCCGTAGGTGCCGCTCAGCTGGGCGCGGCTCTGGATGATGCAAAGGTCACGCACGCCGTAGCTGGCGGCGATGGAGATGCGCTTGGCCCAGACATCCACCCGGCCCATGGCGGTGAATTCGTCCATGAGCATGAGCATCTGGTACTTGAGGTCGGGTTCCTCGCCCAGCTGCTTGTCCAGGTTGTTGCCGATCACCGTGCTGAAGAAGATGTTCAGCAGCTTGCTGCTCTCGTCCAGCTTGTTCGTCGGAATGTTGACGTAGAGGGTGGTCGGTTTCTTCCGCAGGCTGCGGATGTCGAAGTCCGTCGCGTTGGTCGCCGCGGCCAGGATCGGGCTCAGGAACTGCTGCAGGGGCGCCTGCATGCCGGCGATAACCGAGGAGAAGGTGTCCTCGGCAAGGCCCGCGAGGTTGGCGAACACCGTGCGGGTCTGCGGGCTGAGGTGGCCCGGCGTCGTGTCCTTCAGGAGGGTGCCCAACATCCCTCGTGTGGTCTGCCCGTCGGTACCGCTGGAGAAGCGCAGGATACGTTCGAAGCTTGGGAAATACGGTGATGTATTGACCAGGGACGCCGCGGCGCCACTGCTTCCCGGATGCTTCCTGTCCCAGGCTTCGAACATGTACGAGGCAAAGGCGGTGAACGCCGCACGGCTCTGGGTGGTCCAGAACGGGTCGGCCCCTGGCTGGTCCGGGTAAAGGATGGCGGCGATGGTCTGCAGTTCGCCGATCCGCCGGGCCGGGTTCACGCCGGCCAGCAAGGTCATCGGGTTGAAGCGATGGGTCTTGCCATCTTCGTCATACGGCGCCCAGACCAGGACGTCCTGACCCATGACCTTGCGCTGTCCGCTTGTGGCCTTGTACAGCTCGCCCTTTAGGTCGAGCACGACGATGGAGTGCCCATACGTCAGGAGCACTGGAATGGCGAGGCTGGTGGTCTTGCCCGAACGGGTAGGGCTGATGGTGATGACGTGCTGGGCGCCGCCGAGCCATAGCTTGCGGCCTTTGAATGTCCCGATAAGGATGCTTTCCGGTTTGCGGGTCAGCAGGCCTGCCCTCCTCAATTCAGGCAGTGAAGCGAAGCATGCATCGCCGTGGGTGGAGGAAGCGGACGAACCCTTCCGAAACAGGGCAACCATCCCCGCAAACCAGCCGAGGAACGGCACCGCGCAACCGATGCCGAGTGCCAGCTTGATGCGCCAGGCATAAGGCTGGAAATTCGGCTGGTCGATCGCCTTCAGGTATTGCCATGCGGTGTTCCATTGCACGGCGTGACCGTCGATGCCCAACAGTTCATAGACGAGACGACCCGAACCGTAGGCGGCCGCGGCGAGGGCGATCGGTGTTGCAGCGACGGCGACGGCCGTCTTCCATGGATCCATGAAGAACACTCCTTGCGATATCGCCAGGAATGCTCAAGTAAGTGGATCGAGTCGGCAATGGTCTGTTGCCAACATGCCGTGTAGTCCGCGCTACGTGCGGATTTCATCGATCGCCTGAGGCGGATGTAGTTCGCCCACACCTTCAGATGTTTCGGAAATCATCTTGTTTTGCAGCCGCGAACCGCACGGCATTTAGGCACCCGCCCCGGGCACAGGTACGCGCCGTGGAATTCCTTCCACAGCGCGTTACCGGATCAGTGGCCCAGCCTCGCCTTGAAGGCCGCGCGCATGTCGGCGGGTACGCCGCCCTGCGCCAGCGTCTTGTCCAGCGCGGCATAGCGCCTGCGGAACGCCGCCACTTCCTCGGCGAAGCGCTCCGGACGGTAGTCGATAAGCAGGTCGGCCTGCGCGGCGAGCGAGACGTCGTCGGGCACGCCGTTCACGTCCTGCCAGTGCGCCTTCAGCCAGGCCACCGCGGCTCGTACGTCGCGCATCTCGCCCACCAGGCCATTCACGTCGGGTGCGTTCGCCGGCCAGGTCACCTCGACGACCTGGGCCTTGTCGTAACCGTGCTCCGGCAGCGTGACGTGCAGCGTGAGGTCCTTGCCGGTGAGGCGCCAGGTGCCAGGTTTCGCCTCGTCGGAACGCGCGAGCGCGACGCCATCCACCGCGACGCTCGCCGGCATCGCCGAGGCCACCACGTCCACCGACCAGCGGCGCGACGTGGGCATGCCGGGATAGCTGCCGGTACGCGGCGCGATCCGCAGGCGTAGCATGCGCTTCGACCATTCCGTCGAAAGCGCCGTGCGTGCGAACGCGTTGCCGCGGTAAGTCTCGTCGTCGCCCGCGTCCTCGTACAGCTCCGCCTTGCCGTTGCCGCCCGGGTAGACACGGAGCGTGCGGGCTCCACGATCGTGGGACACGCTCAAGGTCGGGTCGGTGTTGGTCGGCACGATGGCGCCCGCGCGCGCGAAGACCGGCACCTCGTCGAGACGGTAACGGCCCTCGACGGTGCGGCCACCCTTCACGACGGCGCCGTCGGCGGTATCGAACCAGTGGCCCGCGGGCAGCCAGGTGGCGTGCGCGGCGAAACCGTTCGCATCGCCCGCCGCCGTCACCGGCGACACCAGCAGGTCGTCGCCGAACATGTATTCGCCATCGGCCTTGTACGCTTCCCCGGCGTCCGGCCACGCGTAATACATGGGGCGCACCAGCGAAACACCGGTGTCGTATGCCTTGCGGCCCATGGTGTACGTGTAGGGCAGGAAGGTGTAACGCGTGAGCACGGTGGCGCGCAGCGCATCGAACTCCGCCGGCGCAAAACGCCACGGTTCCTTCGTGAGGTTCGGATTCTTCGTGGTGTGCGTGCGCATGATGGGGCTCCATGCGCCGAACTGCATCCAGCGGATGTACAGCTCAGGGTCGATGCGGCGCGTGGCCGGATCGCTTTCGTCGCGGAACGTATGGCCGCCCAGATCGTGGCTCCAGTAGCCGTACAGCACGTTCGACGCGGTGGCGGTGAAGCGCGGCTGGAAGGCCAGTGAAGCCCAGGAGATGATCGAATCGCCCGAAAAGCCCACCTGGTAACGATGGTTGCCGAGTCCGCCCCAGCGGTGGTAGATCAGTGCGCGCTTGCCGCCCTCTTCCTGCATGTGGGTATAGAACACGTGGTTGAGCCACCAGGTGTTCGACAGGCCGGGCATGGCCTTCGATTCCTTGAACTGCTGCCAGTCGAGCCACCAGAAGGTGACGCCCATCGCGTTCAGCGGATCGAGCACGGTCTTGAAGTACGCCGCCATGTACACCGGATCGGCCGCTTCAAAAGGCAGCGGCTTCGCCGGATCGGCCTTCAGCGCGGCCATGAAGTCCTTGTACGCGTCCTCGTGCGGCAGGATGCCGGACGCCGGATGCAGGTTCAGCGTGGTCTTGAGGCCCTGCTCGCCGAGCCAGTGCAACAGGCGCCCAGGCTCGGGGAACAGGCTGCGGTTCCACGTATAGCCGGTCCAACCCATGGTCTGGCCGTTCACGTCCGTCTTCGGGTGCACCCAGGAAAGGCCGTCGGTGCGGTGCCAGTCCATATCGATGACGAGCACGTCGAGCGGGATGCCGTAGCGCTGGAAGTGCCCGACGAGGTCGCGCAGTTCGTCGTCGCTGTAGTTCCAGTAACGGGACCACCAGTAACCGAAGGCATAGCGCGGGGGCAACGGCTCGCGGCCGGCCACCTCGGCGAAATCGCCGAGCGCCGCCGTGTAATCGTGACCGTAGCCGAAGAAGGTCTGGTCGGTGCAGTCCTTGCATGCGCGGCGGTGCACCCAGGGCAGTTTTTCGTTGCCGAACACGAAGCTGCCGGTATCGTCCACGAGGTGCCAGCCGCCACGCGAGAGGATGCCGTCGCCCAGGTCGAGCAGCGAGTTGTCCGAGGCGTGGCGATCGCCGTCCACCTGGTCGAGCGTGCGCGCGGTGCCGCCGAGGTTGCCGGTTTCCTCGAGGCCTGGATGCCAGTCGATGGCGGGCCTGGTCTTCTTCGACGCGATGCCGAGGTTGCCGGCCGTGAACGCGCCCGAGCCCTCCTTGTAGCGCAGCGTCAGCAGATCGGTGCGGATGACCAGCCAGCCCTTCTCGCGGGTGACCGTGGACTTCGCGTCCGGCGCGCTGCCGCGCGTGGCGAAGACCAGCGACGGCGCATCCTCGAACTTCCCGTCCGGCGCATATTCCATGCGGATGACCCGCGGCGTGAGCACCGTGAATCGCGCGTTGCCGCTGACGACGGGTGCGTCGGCGGCGTGCGACGGCATGGTGGCGGCGCACGCGAGCAATGCGAACGCAGCGGCCAGGCGGAACATCTTCATGCGGAAACTCCCCTACAGGAAGCCCCAAACCTAGCATGAGATCGATTTGAAGGGGTCAGGCCGCGACGCTGGCCCGCGCGCGCCGGATCGGGAAAAAAAGAACCCGCCTTGCGGCGGGTTCTTTCGGATCAGAGCACGTAGACGAACAGGAACAGCGCCAGCCAGACCACGTCGACGAAGTGCCAGTACCACGCCACGGCCTCGAAGCCGAAGTGGTCGTCCTTCGAAAAGTGGCCCTTCGCGCAGCGGACCCAGATGATCGCCAGCATGATCGTGCCCAGGGTCACGTGCATGCCGTGGAAGCCCGTGAGCATGAAGAACGTGGCGCCGTACACGCCGCTGCCCAGGGTGAGGTTGAAGTGCTCGTACGCTTCCGCGTATTCGTGCGCCTGGAACCAGAGGAACAGGCAGCCCAGCAGCACCGTGGCGCCCAGACCGATCAGCAGCGCCTTGCGGTGGCCGGCCTTCAGCGCGTGGTGCGCGATGGTGATCGTGACGCCCGACGAAAGCAGGATCAGCGTGTTGAGCAGCGGGAGGCCCCACGCGGCGATGGTCCGGAAGGGGCCGCCGATCGCCTCGGGACCGCCGCCGCCGGCCGCGCCCCAGGCCGCGTTGTAGTTTTCCCAGATGAACTGGTGGGTGAGCACGCCGTGGCCCTCGCCACCCAGCCAGGGCACCGAGAAGATGCGCGAGTAGAACAGCGCACCGAAGAAGGCACCGAAGAACATCACCTCGGAGAAGATGAACCACATCATGCCCATGCGGAACGAGCGGTCCACCTGGCCGTTGTAGTTGCCGGCCAGCGACTCGTTGATCACCGAGCGGAACCAGCCGAAGAACATGCCGAGGATCATGGCGATGCCGACCCAGAAGAGCGGCTTGCCGATGCCGCCCTCGCCCGGCTGCGCGTTCAGCCAGTGCGCGGCGCCGTATACGGTGACGAACATCGAGATCGCGGCCACGATCGGCCAGTAGCTCTTGCTCGGTACGAAGTAGATGTCTTGTTGCTGGTGACCCATGGTGGTTTCCCGTGGATATCTGTTTTAACCGGTCAGACCTTCAGCATCTGCACGATCGAGAGCACGAACACGGCCACCGCGAAGACACCCGCGTAGAGGGCGGTACGGCGGGCGCGCTTGCGGCGCGCCTCGAATTCGACGTCGGTCGTGCCCTGCATCGGTCAGTGTTCCGTGTTGCCGTGGGCGAGCTCGTCGTCATGGATGACCGGCGGCACGTCGAAGGTGTGGAACGGCGCCGGCGAAGGCACGGTCCACTCCAGGCCCTTGGCGCCTTCCCACGAGCGATCCGCGGCCTTCTTCTTCGAGAAGTACACGCAATGCACGATCACGCCCAGGAAGATCAGCTGCGAGGCGCCGAACCAGAAGCCGCCGATGGAGCTGATCATGTTGAAGTTGGCGAAGGCCACGTTGTAATCCGGGATGCGGCGGGGCATGCCGGCAAGGCCGAGGAAGTGCTGCGGGAAGAACAGCACGTTGACCGAGATGACGCTCGACCAGAAGTGGATCTTGCCCCAGGTCTCGCTGTACATGTTGCCCGACCACTTCGGCAGCCAGTAGTACGTGGCGGCCATGATCGAGAACGCCGCGCCGGTCACCAGCACGTAGTGGAAGTGCGCCACGACGAAATACGTGTCGTGGTACTGGAAGTCGGCCGGGGCCAGGGCGAGCATGAGGCCCGAGAAGCCGCCGATGGTGAACAGGATCACGAAGGCGATCGAGAACAGCATCGGGGTCTCGAAGGTCATCGAGCCGCCCCACATCGTGGACACCCAGTTGAACACCTTCACGCCCGTGGGCACCGCGATCAGCATCGTGGCGTACATGAAGAAGATCTCGGCGCCCATCGGCAGGCCCACGGCGAACATGTGGTGGGCCCAGACGATGAACGAGAGGAAGGCGATGGAGGCGATGGCGAACACCATCGCGCGGTAGCCGAAGATCGGCTTGCGGGCGAAGGTGGGGATGATCTCCGAGATGATCCCGAATGCCGGCAGGATCATGATGTAGACCTCGGGATGCCCGAAGAACCAGAAGATGTGCTGGAACAGCACCGGGTCGCCGCCGCCGGCGGCGTTGAAGAAGTTGGTGCCGAAGTACTTGTCGGTCAGCAGCATGGTGACCGCGCCGGCGAGTACCGGCATGACCGCGATCAGCAGGAAGGCCGTGATCAGCCAGCTCCACACGAAGACCGGCATCTTCAGCAGGTCCATGCCCGGCGCGCGCATGTTGAGGATGGTGGCGATGATGTTGATCGCGCCCATGATCGAGCTGATGCCCATCAGGTGGATCGCGAAGATCACATAGGCCACCGACTCGCCCTGCAGCGACAGCGGCGGGTACATCGTCCAGCCGCCGGCGGGGCCGCCGCCCGGCATGAACAGGGTGGACAGCAGCATGAAGAAGGCGAACGGGAGGATCCAGAACGACAGGTTGTTCATGCGCGGGAGCGCCATGTCCGGCGCGCCGACCATGAGCGGGATCATCCAGTTCGCGAGACCCACGAAGGAGGGCATGATCGCGCCGAAGATCATCACCAGCGCGTGCATGGTCGTCATTTCATTGAAGAAATACGGCTGCACGAGCTGCATGCCCGGTTTGAACAACTCCGCGCGGATGACCATCGCGAAGGCGCCGCCGATGAAGAACATCGTCAGCGAGAAGATCAGGTACAGCGTGCCGATGTCCTTGTGGTTCGTGGACATCACCCAGCGCTGGAAGAACCCCTTCGGGGCCCCGTGGTGATCGTGGTGGTCGTGGGTGGCTGCGTGCGCCATGGCCTTACCTCTACCTAAACGTTCGAAGGGTTAACCCTGGGGGGCCGGGGCGGGAGCGACCTGGGCGGTCTGCGCGGCCTTCTGCAACTTGGCCTCGTCTTCCTGGCCGGCCAGCCACTGTTCGAATTCGGCCTTGGGCACGGCCTTGACCACGATCGGCATGAAGCCGTGGTCCTGGCCGCAGAGTTCGGCGCACTGGCCGCGGTACACGCCGGGCTCCTTGATCTTCGTCCAGGCCGAGTTGGCGATGCCCGGGATCGCGTCCATCTTCCAGCCCAGCGCCGGCACCCACCAGGAGTGGATGACGTCGCCGCCGACGATCACGAAGCGGATCTTGGTGTCGGTCGGCACGACCAGCGGCTTGTCCACGTCCAGCAGGTAGGTCTGATAACCGTCGACCTGGATCTTCGCCGGGTCGAGGTTCGACTTCAGCTGGCGGGTGCGATTGGAGGTTTCCTCCAGCTTCGACATGAAGCCGACCTTGTCGACGCTCTTGCCCTTGTAATCGACGTAGTCGTAGCGCCACTTCCACTGGTAGCCGGTGACCTTGATGGTCATCTCGGAGTTCGTGGTGTCGGCGAAACTGGTGAGGCCGCCCGTGGCGAGGTGGGCGAGGAAGATGAGGATGATGACGGGGATGACCGTCCAGACCACCTCGAGCTTCGTGCTGTGCGACCACTTCTCGGCCACGGCGCCGCGCGACTTACGGAAGCGGAACATGGCCACGAACATGGCGCCGAAGACGACGATGCCGATCACCACGCAGACCCACAGGGCCACCATGTGCATGGCGTAGGGGGACCATTCGGCCGCGCCCTTCGTCATGTTCAGCTGGTTCGGTTCCGGGTTGGCCCACGCCGCCCCTCCGAACAGCGCGAAGGCGCCCGCCGCCCACGCCGATACAGATCGTCCGATGCCGCCAGATGTCATGTCTTGCACCTTTGTTGAACCTACCTGCGCGTCTGGCCTGAGACTTCGGACAGCAGCACCATGAGTTTCCTTGACACCTCGGTCCTTTCCTCTTCCCCAAGGAAGGCGCCGATTTCGAGCTCGTTGCCGTGCGACTTGAGCAACAGACGCTGTCGTCCGTCCCCCTGCGCCAGTCCGACCCGCACCCAATACGTCTGGAAGCGGACCCTCCGGTGACCCGGCACGGCGCGTACCTCCAGCGTATCCGGCCCGATCGCGATGCGCTCACCCCTGTCGCCAGCCCGCCAGGCCGCGCCAAGCGCGAACCCCACGACGAAGGCCTCGATCAGCGCGAAGAAGGGGGCGAACACATTCCCCTGCCACGCACCGAGTGACGCCGTCGCCAGGGCCATCGCCGCAAGACCGATGATCAGTCGACGCAGACCGCGCTTGTCCAGCGCACGGTTGGGCCGTAGCCACAACACGCGCGGGTGACCAGCGACGGTCGGTCGAAGCACGATCATGGGAGCCTAAGCGTGCCTGGAACATTGGGATGATAGGGCGCTAGTCAGGAAGCGGCAAGGTTGGAAGCGGCGCGTTGTCGCAGCGGGGCGGAGGCCAGGCCCGCGCGGCGTCGCAATAACACACGAAGGGCCGTGCTCCCCTACAATGGGCGGTCTTCCTCGCCCCCACACGCCCAAGTGAACCCGACCATCCTCCGTCCCGAACTCCCGACCGGCGCCGAACCGGCGCGCGCGCGTATCACGGCCGCCTGGCTGCGCGACGAAACCGAGGCCGTCAACGACCTGCTGGCCCAGGCCACCCTGCCCCCCACCGAACGCGAGCACGTCATCGACGTCGCCGCCGGGCTGGTCACGCGCGTCCGCGCGCGGGCCAAGGACCAGAGCGCGGTGGAATCCTTCATGCGCCAGTACGACCTTTCCTCCGAGGAAGGCGTGCTGCTGATGTGCGTTGCCGAGGCCCTGCTGCGCATTCCCGACAAGGCCACGGCGGACAAGCTCATCCGCGACAAGCTGGGCGAGGCCGACTGGAAGAAGCACCTGGGCCAGAGCGAGTCGCTGTTCGTCAATGCCTCCACCTGGGGCCTCATGCTCACCGGCCACCTGGTGAACCTGGCCGAGGAAACCCGCCACGACTTCACGTCCGCCCTGCGCCGCCTCGTCGGCCGCGCGGGCGAGCCGGTGGTGCGCCTGGCCGTGCGCCAGGCCATGCGGATCATGGGCCACCAGTTCGTCATGGGCCGCACCATCAAGGAGGCGCTGGACCGCTCCAACGAGAAGGAGCACGCGGTCTATCGCTACTCCTACGACATGCTCGGCGAGTCCGCGCTCACCCAGGCCACGGCCGAGCGCTACCAGCAGGACTATCGCGACGCCATCAACGCCCTCGGCGCGCGCGGGCCGTTCCCGAACAACCTGGAAGCCCCGTCGATCTCGGTGAAGCTCTCCGCGCTGCACCCGCGCTACGAGGTGGGCAACCGCGCCCGCGCCCGCGCGGAACTCGGCGCGAAGCTGCTCGAGCTCTCGCAGCTCGCGTTCAAGAACGGCATCGCGCTCTCGGTGGACGCCGAGGAGGCGGACCGCCTCGAGCTGTCGCTCGACATCATCGGCGACGTCTTCGAGCATCCCTCGCTGGAAGGCTGGAACGGCCTCGGCATCGTCATCCAGGCGTACCAGAAGCGCGCACCCTTCGTCATCGACTGGGTGACCGAGAAGGCCCGCGCCACCGGCCGCCGCTGGTTCGTGCGCCTGGTGAAGGGCGCCTACTGGGACGCCGAGGTCAAGCGCGCCCAGGAAGGCGGCCTGCCCGGCTATCCGGTCTACACGCGCAAGCCGAACACCGACGTCTCCTACCTCGCCTGCGCGCGCCGCCTGTTCGCCGCGGGCCAGGATGCCGTCTATCCGCAGTTCGCCACGCACAACGCGCACACCATCGCCGCGATCCACCACATCGCACAGGGTCGCCCGTACGAGAACCAGCGCCTGCACGGCATGGGCGCCGACCTCTACGCGGAGGTGATCGGCAAGGACAAGCTCAACGTGCCCTGCCGCGTCTACGCACCGGTGGGCAGCCATGAAGACCTGCTGCCCTACCTGGTGCGCCGCCTGCTCGAGAACGGCGCGAACACCAGCTTCGTCAACCGCGTGGTCGACGAGAGCGTCCCGGTGCGCGACCTGGTCGCCGATCCGTGCGAGATCGTGCGCTCGTTCGCCTCGATCCCCCATCCCCGCATCCCCCTGCCGGTCAATCTCTACGGCGAACTCCGGAAGAACTCCATGGGCATGAACTTCGCTAACGACAACGAACTGAACGAACTCGCCGACGCCGTGAACCGTCACAGCGGCCCGTGGAATGCGGTTCCGCTGGTCGCCGGCGGCGCCGCCGGCGGCGCGAAGGTCGAGGTCACCGATCCCTCCGACCGCCGCCGCATCGTCGGCACGGTGGAGAACGCCGACGCCGGCATGGTCGACAAGGCGCTGGCCGCCGCCGTGAAGGCGCAGCCGGGCTGGGATCGCCTTCCGGCGGCCAGCCGCGCCGCGATCCTCGAGCACGCCGCCGAGCAGTTGGAACACAACCGCGCCGAATTCATCGCGCTGTGCGTGCGCGAGGCGGGCAAGAGCCTGCCCGACGCCATTGCCGAGATCCGCGAGGCCGCCGACTTCCTGCGTTACTACGCGACGATGGCCCGCCGCCTGTTCGGCCAGCCCGAGCAGCTCCCGGGCCCGACCGGCGAAAGCAACCAGCTGTTCCTCAACGGCCGCGGCGTTTTCGTCTGCATCAGCCCCTGGAACTTCCCGCTGGCGATCTTCCTCGGCCAGGTAGCCGCTGCGCTCGCGGCCGGCAACGCCGTGATCGCGAAGCCCGCCGAACAGACCTCGCTGATCGGCTACGAAGCCGTGAAGCTGCTGCACGCGGCCGGCATCCCGACCGACGTGCTGCAATACCTGCCGGGCGACGGCGCGACGGTCGGCGCGGCCCTCACCCGCGACCCGCGCGTGTCCGGCGTGGCCTTCACCGGCTCCACCGAGACCGCCTGGGCGATCAACCGCGCCCTCGCCGCACGCAACGCGCCGATCGCCGCCCTGGTCGCCGAGACCGGCGGCCAGAACGCGATGATCGCCGACTCCTCCGCCCTGCCCGAGCAGATCGTGAAGGACGTGATCGCCTCCGCCTTCCAGTCCGCTGGCCAGCGCTGCTCCGCCGCGCGCGTGCTGTTCGTCCAGGAAGACATCGCCGACAAGGTCATCGACATGCTCGCCGGCGCCATGGCCGAGCTGAAGGTGGGCGATCCCGGCCTGCTCTCCACCGACGTGGGCCCGGTGATCGACGAAGACGCACGCAAGATCCTGGTGGACCATGCCGAACGCATGGACCGCGAAGCGAAGAAGATCGCCGAAGTGCCGCTGCCGGAGAGCACCGCCAACGGCACGTTCTTCGCACCGCGCGCTTACGAGATCCCCTCGCTGGAAACACTCACCCGCGAGATCTTCGGCCCGGTGCTGCACGTGATCCGCTGGAAGGGCTCGGACCTGGAAAAGGTGGTCGACCAGATCAACGGCACGGGCTTCGGCCTCACGCTGGGTGTGCACAGCCGCATCGACGACACCATCGAGTTCATCCAGAGCCGCGCGCGCGTCGGCAACTGCTACGTCAACCGCAACCAGATCGGCGCGGTGGTCGGCGTGCAGCCGTTCGGCGGCGAAGGCCTCTCGGGCACCGGCCCGAAGGCCGGCGGCCCGCACTACCTGCTCCGCTTCGCCGGCGAGCGCACGCTCACGATCAACACCACGGCCGCGGGCGGCAACGCTTCGCTGCTGACGATCGGCGAGTAGGTACTCACCGCTGGACAGCAAAGGCCACGCCCGCGAGGGCGTGGCCTTTTTTGTTGGAGTCCCTTTGTGGCTCGGCTTCGCCATCGCGACGGTGCTTGAGCGCTGAGCGCTTGGGCGCTTGACCGTGGCGGCGGGAGCCCTCGGCCGTCCCCCTCGGCGCGGGTAGCGGAGGTGAGGACGGTCGGCGGATAAGGCCCGAAGGGGGCCGGCCAGGATGGCCGGCCTTTTCCGCCGAGACAGGGATGTCGAGTCGGAAAACCCCGCCGACCGTCCGTGCGCGCCGGGGCGCAAGCCATCAGACACTGGCCGCGCAGCGGCTCTCCTTTCCCAAGCGACACCGCAGCGTAGCGCCGAGGGGGACGGCCGAGGGCTCCCGCCGCCACGCCCAAGCGCCCAAGCACCGGCGCGATGGCGAAGCCGAGCCTGCAACGAATTCCGCGAAGAGCCTTTTCCAAGCTCTACAATGCAGAGGGAATCCAGGACCGGAACTTTCAAAGTGAGTCACGAAACCATCGTCAATCCCGTGGTCCGCGAGAACGAAGATGACCACGCGCGTGCTTTCGCCGATGCGCAGCCGTTCCGCCACGTCGTCATCGACGATTTCTTCGACCGCGCCTACGTCGACCAGCTGCTCCAGGAATTCCCCGCCTTCGAGCGCGGCAATTTCATCGGCGACGACGGCCACGCCGGAGGCAAGTCCACGGTCGATGCCATGGCGCGGCTCGGCCCCGCCTACCGACGGCTCGACGAAGTCATCCAGAAACCTGCCTTCCTCGACTACATCGGGCGCATCACCGGCATCGAAGGCCTGCTCTACGATCCGTTCTACCTCGGCGGCGGCACCCACGAGAACCGCGACGGGCAGCCGCTCAGCGCGCACATCGATTTCAACTACCACCCCAGCGAGCGCTGGCATCGCCGCCTGAACCTCATCGTGTACCTCAACCACGAGTGGGAAGAGCGCTGGGGCGGACTGCTCGATCTCTATCGCGACCCATATGCCGACCCGGAGCCGGCGAAAAGCATCGTGCCGCTCTTCAACCGCTGCGTCATCTTCGAAACGACCGAGCATAGCTGGCACGGGTTCCGGCAGATTTGTCTTCCCCCGGATCGCCCCGGCCTCTCGCGGAAGTCCATCGCCTTGTACTTCTATACGAAGGACCGCGCGGCGGAGGAAACGGCAGGGCGGCACACCACGCATTACGTAAACCGGCAACTCCCGGCGCACTTCGCCGCCGGCCACACGCTGACGGCCGCCGACGTCTCGACCCTGCACGACCTCATCGGCGCGCGCGACGGACAGATGAAGATGCTCTATGAAGAGAACAGCCGTCTCCTCCAGGCGCAGGACAAAGGCTTCGCCGGCCACGTGCTTTACCTGTTGAAGCGCCTGTACATGCGTTATCGCCGGCACACGGCCCATCGATAGATACAACCGGCAAGTACGACGCTTTTCCGGCAACCTTGCGCCAAGCCCCTTTCATTCAACGGGAAGGGGCTTTTCCATATTCCTGGCGGACGCCGCGGCCTCGCTTATGCTGGAGACGCAGCCTGCGAAGGGCGCAGTCTGCTGAAGCCGATCCATGGAAGGACACTTCATCCGCCCGCCCGCCGCTTGTTTCGGCGGGCGGGCTACAAGGAGAACCGCCGTGCGCGCAAGGATGCGACAGATCTCGATTTCCCTGCTCTTGCTTGCTGCCGGCGCGGCCGCCGGCTTCTGTCTCGCGAGGCATGCTCCCTTCCAACGTCCGGACGTGGCGTCGCGGCCACTCGATGGAGCGTGCTCGCAGTACATCGACAGGGCCCTGTCCGGCTGGTTCGTCGACGAGCGGGGCCATCAAAGCCTTCGGCTCGTGCCCACGGCATGCGGGCGCGATATCGGCCCTGCCGATACGCCGTACATGTTCTACGAGATCGTGAAGACCTACGGCGATCCGGAACAGCTTGGCGCGGCTCCCAGCCCGGGCGACCGTTGGAAGAACGTCAGGGGCATGATCAACCAGCTGACCTGCCACCTGCGCATTGCCAGCAACAAGCCGCAGTGGAACCTGGAACCTTATCGCCCGTGGGTCGGCGACGAGGCCACGGAGCAAGCCGGCTGCAATCCGGAGTGAGGGAGGGAGACGACATGACGTTGCCATCGCCACCTCACAAGGACATTCTTTCCGCGCTTTCCGTGGGCAAGGGCGCCACGGCAACGGCGCCGCACTCGGAACATTTCGACCATTCGGCGTCGCGCACGCTCGCCGCGAACAGCACGCACGATCTGGGCGAGGTCCTGGTGATCACCGGCGAAGAACCGCTCCTGATCGTCGACACCGACGAGGGCTTTGCGCTCACGGCGGTGAACGAAGGCAAGCCGCGGCTGCGCAATGCCTGCCAGATCCTGTTCCGCCATGCGTACCAGTACGTGTCGTTCCACGTCGAAGTCGACAGCAGGACCTCCGACGCGCACATCGGGCTGCTGAGGCACACGACCCTGGCCGAAATACAGGCATTCACATTGCACAGGCCCAGGCCCCTGCGCACGCAGGAAGGGAGCCGCCTCCGCCACACCATCGACTACCGCGCGCCGCCGCTGGAAGAGGTCCAGGGCATCGTATGGCGTGGCGGCAACCTCAAGCTCAGCCATCTCGAACTGGCACCCTGAGGCAACGGAGTTCCACTCTCACACCAAGGAGAGGCGCCATGAAATCGTCGGCATTCGCTCTCGCTGGAATCGCGGTACTGTGCATCGTCGGCGGCGCCGGCTGGATGGCTTACCGGCTGCGCGAGCCTCCTCCCATGGCCGTATCGGAACCGGCCCACGCGCCAGGCGCCATATCGGCGAAACCTTGCAACGACGTCACGGGCGAGAAATTCATCGAATCGGGCGTATGGAGCCTGGACGAATTCGGGCCGCGCCTGTCGATCACGCCGACTCGCTGCGGCCGGGACGCGGGCTTGCTCAAGCGCGACAGCCTGGTCATGGAAGTCATCGAGCGATTCAGCGGCAATATCAACTGGCGCAACACGCGCGGCATGATCAACCAGCTGGATTGCCACCTCTTCAACGTGCCCCACTCGCAGAGGGAATGGGACCTCGAGCCCGACCGTCCCTACGTCGGCTATGCGCAGACCCGGAGGGACCTGTGCAACCCGCACGTGCCCCGCCCGGATCCCCCGTTCGAGTGAGGTGGGAAGGGCCCCTCGCGGGGCCCTTCGCCAGGCTTACTTGAGGCCGCGGTCCTTCAGCATCGGCTCGATGCTCGGATCCTTGCCGCGGAAGTCGCGGTACAGCTTGCCGAGCTCCTCGGTGTTGCCGCGCGAGAGGATCTTGTCGCGGAAGATCTGGCCGTTCTCGCGGGTCAGCCCGCCGTGCTCCTTGAACCATTCGAACGCGTCGGAATCGAGCATCTGCGTCCACAGGTAGGCGTAATAACCGGCGGCGTAGCCGTTACCCCAGATGTGCTGGAAGTAGCTGGAGCGGTAGCGCGGCGGCACCTGCGGCAGGGTGAAACCGGCCTGCTTCAGCGCATTGGCTTCGAAGGCGTCGACATCCTGCTTCGGACCGCCTGCCGGGAGCATGTGCCAGCGCATGTCCAGCAACGCGGCCGAGATCAGCTCGCTCATGGCGTAGCCCTGGTTGAAGCTCTTGGCCTTCTTGATCTTCGCGACCAGCTCGGCCGGCATCGGCGCGCCGGTCTGGTAGTGCTTCGCGTAGTTCGCGAACACCTTGGGATCGGTGGCCCACTGCTCGTTGAACTGCGACGGGAACTCGACGAAGTCGCGTGCGGTGTTGGCACCCGAGAGCGACGGATACCGGGAGTCCGCGAACATGCCGTGCAGCGCGTGGCCGAACTCATGGAACATCGTGGTCACGTCGTCGAACGAGAGCAACGCGGGCTGGCCCGCCGCCGGCTTGGTGAAGTTGGTGACGTTGTACACCACCGGCTTCGTGCCGAAGAGCTTCGACTGGTCGACGAGGTTGCTCATCCACGCGCCGCCGCCCTTGTTGTCGCGCTTGAAGTAGTCGCAATAGAACAGCGCCATCGAGGTTCCGTCCTTGTCGAACACCTCGAACACACGCATGTCCGGCTGCCACGTCGGGATGTCCTTGCGCTCCTTGAAGGTGATCCCGTAGAGCTGGTTGGCGGCGTAGAACACGCCGTTCTGCAGCACGTTGTCCAGTTCGAAGTACGGCTTGATCTGCGCCTCGTCGAGGTCGTACTTCGCCTTGCGCACCTTCTCGGCGTAGTGGTCCCAATCCCAGGCCTGGACCTGGAAGCCGCCGTGCTCGGCGTCGATCGCCTTCTGGATGTCGGCCGACTCGGCCTTGGCACGCGCGACGGCCGCGGGAACGAGACGCTCCATGAACTTCTCCGCGGCATCCGGCGTCTTGGCCATCTGGTCGTCGAGCTTCCAGGCGGCGTAGTTCGGGAAGCCGAGCAGTTTCGCGCGGTCGGCGCGCAGCTGGGCGATGCGGGCGACGATGTCGCGGGTGTCGTTCGCGTCGCCGTGCTCGGCGCGCTCCCACGAGGCCTTGAACAGCTTCTCGCGCGTGGCGCGGTCGTTCAGCGCCTGCAGGGCCGGCTGCTGGGTGGTGTTCTGCAGGGTGACGACGTACTTGCCGTCGAGCTTGCGGTCCTTCGCGGCCAGCGCGGCGGCCTCGATGTCGCCTTCCGACATGCCGTCGAGCGCCTTCGGGTCGTCGACCACCAGCGCGCCGGCCTTGGTCGCGGCGAGCAGCTGGTTGGTGAACCTGGTGCTCAGCGTCGACTCTTCCTTGTTGATCGCCTTCAGCTTGTCCTTGTCGGCCTGGGAGAGCTTGGCACCTTCGTGGACGAAGTCTTTATAGGTGACTTCGAGCAGACGCGCGGATTCCGGATCGAGGTTCAGCGAATCGCGCTTGTCGTACAGCGTCTCGACACGCTTGAAGAGCTTGTCGTTGAGATAGATCGCGTCGCTATGCGCGGCGAGCTTCGGCGATTCCTCTTCCTCGACCTTTTGCAGCGTGTCGTTCGTGTTGGCGCCGGTGAGCGCGCTGAACACCGCCTCCGCACGCTTCAGCAGCACGCCCGACTTCTCCATCGCGACGATCGTGTTCTCGAAGGTCGGCTCATCGGGTGCATTGGCGATCGCCTCGATCTCGGCGATCTGCTGCTTCATGCCCTCTTCCAGCGCCGGCTGGAAATCGGCGTCCACGATCTTGTCGAAGGGCGGCGCCTGGAACGGCAGCGTGCTTTGGGTGAGTAACGGATTCACGTGGGGTGCCTGTGCCGTGGCGGCGGTGGAAGACGTGGTGGGAGCGCTCCCGGCGGCGGCCGGAGCGGCCTTGTCGGCGTCGTTGGACGATGAGCAGGCGGCGGTGAGGGCGATCGATGTCGCAATCGCGAGCATGCGGAGCTTCGGCACGGGTTGTCCCCTGGCGGTGAAAGGCACCGACTCTAGCCGTGCGGGGCCACCGGGAACAACCGCCACAGGTCAGGCGTGCCCGTTCAGCGGGTGTCGCGGAGTTGCCAGCTGGAGCCGATCAGGAGATTCAGCCGGTGCTTCACGATACGCATGGGCAGCGAGGTGGTCAGCCGCACGTCCGTACGATTCGTCGAAAGCTCGCCCTCTGCCGCGGCCGCCTCGTCCACGACGCCAAGCGACGGATCCACCTCGTCGGGCTCGGGCTGTTTCGCGCGCCAGCGCTGGAAGAGACCGTCGCCGCGCATGGCATCGGCGATGGCCGAGGCGAGGCTCACGGGATCCAGTCCCTCGAAGGACAGCTCCTTGTCCGGCCCCCTCGCCCTGCTCAGGTCCTTAACGGATAAGTAGTAGGTCGTCATGGGTCCTAGTTAAATCAGTGCGGGTGAACGCGCCGTCAGGCAAGCGGCGCGAGATCGAGCAACACGGCCGCGGAGGCCGGCGCCACGCGGTGCGGCAGCACGCCAAGGCAGGGCGCCGGCAGGCAGCCGCGAAGCGTGGCGATGTTTTCCTCGAGCAGCGGCATGGTCGGCTCGAGGATGTTCGCGATCCATCCGGCGAAGCGGCAACCGTCGGCCTCGATCGCCCGCGCGGTGAGGCGCGCGTGGCTGATGCAGCCGAGGCGGATGCCGACGACAAGCACGACGTCGAGATCCCAGCGCCGGGGCATGTCCTCCATCGACATGCCCTCTCCGAGCGGCACCATCCAGCCGCCGACGCCTTCCACCACCACACGCCCATAGTCGCGGGCAAGCGCCTCGAACGCGGCGTCGAGCGGCGGCCAGGCGATGGCCACGCCGGAACGGGCCGCGGCGAGATGCGGCGCCACGGCCTCCTCCAGGGCGATCGGGTTGACCTGTTCGTAGGCCGGCGAGGGCGAACTGGCCGCCTGCAGGTCGAGTGCGTCCTGGTTGCGCATGCCGCCGCGGCTGCGCGCCGACCCGCTGGCGATGGGCTTCATGCCCGCCACGCGCTCACCCGCCTGGCGGAACGCGTGGACCAGCGCCTGCGCGCCGTGCGTCTTGCCGATACCGGTATCGGTACCGGCCACGAAGAGATGTTTCGCCATGGTGTCGCGGCCTTGCGGAAGCGGGGACGTGGCACCATACACGCCTTCTGTCCAAGAATCGCATCGGAACCGCCATGTTCGAAGCCAAGGCCATCGCCACCGACGACAAGGCCACCCTCTACGCCGAACTGGTCCGGCAGGCCGAGGGCCTCATGCACGGCGAGACGAACGTCGTCGCGAACGCCGCCAACTTCGCCGCGCTCGTCTACGACGCCGTGCCGGACCTCAACTGGGCCGGTTTCTACCTTTTCGACGGCACCGAGCTCGTCGTGGGCCCGTTCCAGGGCAAGCCGGCCTGCATCCGCATCGCCCTCGGCCGCGGCGTGTGCGGCACGGCGGCGCAGAGACGCGAGACCCAGGTGGTGCGCGACGTGCACGAGTTCGCCGGCCACATCGCCTGCGACTCAGCGTCCAATTCCGAAATCGTGGTGCCGCTGGTGAAGGCCGACGGGAGCCTGTTCGGCGTATGGGACGTGGACAGCCCGTCCGTGGCGCGTTTCGACGACGAGGACCGCGAGGGCATGGAAGCGTTGTGCCGCGTGTTCATGGCGACCCTGGCGTAAGGCTCTCGCCCGTTACAATTCGTGCGGCCGCGGTGTCGCCAGCAGTTCCAGGATCCGGGCGCGCGCCTCTTCCACACCGGTTTTCGCCGTGGAGGAAAAGATCTGCGCCGTGCCGGGCACGCCGTTCTTTCGAAAATCCTTGCGAAGCGCTTCGAGCGCCGCCGAGGCCTGGCCCCGCGAAACCTTGTCCGCCTTGGTCATCAGCACATGGCAGGGCAGCTCCGTGGCCGCGCAGAATTCCAGCATCGTGCGATCGAAGTCCTTCAGTTCGTGGCGGATGTCCACGATGAGCACGATGCCGCGCAGGCTGCGGCGCATCTTGAGATAAGCGTCGATCTCGCCGCGCCAGTGCTGCCGCATCGCCTCGGGCACCTTGGCGTACCCGTAACCGGGCAGGTCGACCAGGCGGGTGTCGATGGGCGTCGCCCCCTCCCCCTTCAACGGCGGCAGGTCGAAGACCACCATCAGCTGCGTGCGCCCGGGCGTCTTGGAGGTGCGCGCCAGGCCGTTGTGCCCGGTGAGCGCGTTCAACGCGCTGGACTTGCCTGCGTTGGACCGCCCGGCGAAAGCCACCTCCGCACCCTGGTCGTAGGGGAGCTGGGTGATTTCATGGGCGGCCAGGACGAAGCGCGCGCCGTTGAGGGGATTGGAAGACATGGATACGGGGGCGAGGAAATCGAAGATCCGGAAGTGTAGGCGATCGGGTCGCGCCGCGCGCGCCGCGTGGTTTGACCGGGCTCTCCCGCGCCCGCCATAATCTTTTGGTTGAGGCGCGGCAGGGAGCGCGCCCACGGTCCGGAAGGTTCCCCTTTGGAGAGACTTATGAAGTTTCGGCACGCCGCCGCTGCCATCACCGCGTTGCTCGTCATGAATGCAGCCGCGGCCCAGACCGCCGCCCCCGCCAAGCCGGCCTCCGCGCCCGCTACGGCCGCCACCGCCGCCGCGAAACCCGGCGCGAATCCCGCGACCGATCCGGCCACGCCGGGTATGCCGCAGGCCGCCGCGCCCGCCGGTGCCGAAGCCACCGCGGCGCTGAAGCCCGGCGACGCCACCACCGGACAGGGCAAGGCCGCCGTGTGCGGCGCCTGCCACGGCATGGATGGCAATTCCACCGACGCCCAGTACCCGCGCCTCGCCGGGCAGAGCGAGCAGTACATCGCCGCTCAGCTCGCCGCATTCAAGTCGGGCAAGCGCATGAATCCCATCATGGTGGGTTTCGCGCAGCCGCTCTCCGAGCAGGACATGCACGACATCGGCGCTTATTTCGCCACCAAGGCCTCGCTCCCGGGCGTTGCCGACCAGGCGCTCGTCGAGCAGGGCCAGACGATCTATCGCCAGGGCGATGTCGACCGCGGCATCCCCGCCTGCATGGCCTGCCACGGGCCGGACGGCCGCGGCAACCCGGGCGCGCATTACCCCCAGATCGGCAGCCAGCACGCCAAATACGTCGAGGCCCGCCTGAAGGCATGGCACGACAACGGCGCGCAGAGCGACGACGCCCACGCCAGGATCATGGCCGGCATCGCGCAGAAGCTCGACGAGAAGGACATCGCCGCGGTGGCCAGCTATCTCGAGGGCCTGCATACGAACGAACCGGCCGCTGCCACGCCGGCGACGCCCTGACGCGTTAAAGTTAGGGGTACTCCGAACGGGCCTTTGGGCCCGTTCCTGTTTAAGAAGGTAAGAAAAGGATCCCCATGCGTATGCGCCTTCCCCTCCTCTGCGTGGCCCTGATCGGCCTCGCCGCCTGCAGCGGCGGCAACAACGACACCGCCGCCAGCGCCCCGGCCGCGGCCGCCAGCACCGCTCCGGCCACCACGCCGGCCGCGCCGGCGACGACGGCCCCCGCGCCCGCCGCCGCTTCGACCGCGGCCACGACCACGCCGGCCACCGACGCCACGCCGCCTGCCCCGGCCGCCGCCGATGCCGCCGACAACCGCCCGCCGCCGAAGCCGTTCGTCGACGAGGGCAAGTGGGTGGAAGGCAAGCATTACTTCCGTATCGATCCGGCCCAGCCGACGAGCACCCCGGGCAAGATCGAGGTCACCGAGGTGTTCTCGTACGGCTGCCCGGCATGCTTCCAGTTCCACGGCATCGTCGACCAGCTGGCGAAGGACCTGCCCAGGGGCACGGTCATGACCTACACACCGGCCTCGTTCCGCCCCGACGAGAACTGGCCGCTGCTGCAGCGCGCCTACCTCACGGCCCAGGCCTTCGGCGTGGACGGGAAGAGCCACGACGCGATGTTCGACGCGGTGTTCAAGAGCGGCGAACTGGGCATCATGGACCAGAAGGCGGGCAAGCCGAAGGCGCCTTCCGCCTGGCCGACCATCGACGATGTCGCCAAGTTCTACGCGAAATTCGGCGTGAAGCCGGAAGAATTCGTGGCGACGGCCAACTCTTTCACCATCAACACCAAGATGAAGCGCGCCGAT
This sequence comes from Luteibacter yeojuensis, assembly GCF_011742875.1. Taxonomy (NCBI): domain Bacteria; kingdom Pseudomonadati; phylum Pseudomonadota; class Gammaproteobacteria; order Lysobacterales; family Rhodanobacteraceae; genus Luteibacter; species Luteibacter yeojuensis. The sequence continues at coordinate 186,170 of NZ_JAAQTL010000003.1, read as the reverse complement.
GAACTGATCCGCGCCTACGAGGTCGATAGCACGCCCACGATCGTCGTGAACGGCAAGTACCGTCTCACCCCGATCACCGCCGGCGGCTACCCGCAGGCGGTGGAGCTCACCCAGTGGCTCGTCACCAAGGAAGCCGCGGGCAAGTGACCGCGATTCGCCCCTAGTCCGGAGACCTCCATGTTCAAGCGCCTTTCGCTCCTCTTCGTCGGCCTCGCGCTGACCGCCGCATGCAGCGCCCGCCCCGCCGAAGGCGCCGCGCCCAGCTTTACCGACGGCGCCGAGTACGCCTCCATCGCCACGCCGAAGCGCCTCGACGGCAAGGGCAAGGTCGAGGTGGTCGAGGTCTTCTCGTTCGGCTGCATCCACTGCGCGCATTACGAGCCCAAGGTCGAGGCCTTGCAGAAGGAACTGCCGAAGGGCGTCGCGTTCCACCGCGTGCCGGCGGCATTCAACGACGCATGGCTGCCGTTCGCCCAGGCCTATTACGCGGCGAAGGAGCTCGGCGCGCCTGACAAGTCCACCGGCGAGCTGTTCGACGCCAAATGGAACCAGCACATGCCGCTCAACGCGCTCGAGGAAATGGCCGCCTGGTACAAACAGCACTACGGCATCGACAGCGCGAAGTTCATGGCGACGGCACGGGGCCCCGAGGTCAAGAAGCAGATCGAAAGCGATACGAAGCTGATCCAGGCCTGGGGCGTCGAAGGCACGCCCACCGTGGTGGTCGACGGCAAGTACCGCAGCAAGGACATCAAGGACTTCGACCAGCTCAACGATGTCACGAAATACCTCGTGGACCGCGAACTGAAGGGCGGCCACAAGTAAGCCCATCGATGCCCTCCGTTCACGTGACGGGGGGCATCCTCTGGCCCTCAGAGGCCAGCCGAGACCGATGCAGCACTCATGACCCGCGCCACGCCGATCACTTCGACCGCTCCGGAGCGCACGCTGCGCCTCCTGAGCTGCAACATCCTCGCCGGCGCGAGCGTCCAGCGTTACAGCGATTACCTGACCCGCAGCGTCAACGCGGTGCTGCCCGGCCGGTCGAAACTCGCGAACCTCGACTCCCTGGCCGAACTGCTCCACGAGTTCGACGTGGTCGGCCTGCAGGAAGCGGATGCCGGAAGCCTGCGCTCCGGTTTCCTCAACCAGACCCGCTACATCGCCGAGGCCGCGGGCATGCCGTTCTGGAGCCACCAGCCCAACCGGCCGATGGCGCGGGTGGCGCACTCTGCCAACGGCCTGCTGAGCCGTATCGAACCCAGCGAAGTCATCGACTATCCGTTGCCCGGCCGGATCAAGGGCCGCGGCGCGCTGTTCGTCCGTTTCGGCGAAGGCACGGAGGCACTGGTGGTCGTGATCGCCCACCTGTCCCTGGGCGCCGCCGCGCGCATGGGCCAGCTTGCCTTCATCGCCGAACTGCTCGCGCCGTATCCGCACGCCGTGCTGATGGGCGACCTCAACACCGAGCCTGCCAGCGCGGAGATGCGCCACCTCTTCGACAGGACGTCCCTGGAGCCGCCCACGGTGGCGACACCGACCTTCCCGAGCTGGAAACCGCGACGCGCGCTGGACCACATCCTCACGTCCACCGACATCAAGCTCGACAGGACGTGGACCTTGCCCCGCGCCTTCTCCGATCATCTGCCCCTGGCAGCGGAGATCCGCCTCCCGCTGTCGCTCGCGCAGGCCGCCGGCGCGGCCACCATGGAATAGGTATACCGATATGAAATCCGTCGTCCGCACCGCCCTGCCCTGGGCCGTCATCGTCGCCGTCGCCGCCGTGGCCGCGCTCACGCGTTATGCCTTCATCGAACCGCCGCCGATGGCGCATGCGTGCGAGGCTCAAGGCGGCCCATGGTGGTGCGGCGTGCGCGAGGCCGTCGTGCAGGGCTTCCTCCATAACGCTTACGGCTACGCGGCTGTGCTGGCAGCGTTGCTTGCGGTGTTCTGGCGGCATACCTTTGCCGCCGCGCTCGCCGTGTGCCTCGGCGCGATCGCGCTGCAGCTGTATTGCTACGAAGGCGGCGCACTGGCCGTCCTGATCGGCACGCTTCGCCTCGTGCGCGTGCAGTATGGTGGGAAAGCTATGTCGCCGCCTTGCGCCACGCCAGCAGCACCGGCAGGGCCAGGGCGAGGTTGAGCGCCAGCCAGCCCCATGCGACCGCGTTGGCGCCGAGTTCCTGCGCCACCACCGCGGCGCCCAGCATCACGAGCCAGATCGCCAGCAGGCGCTCCTCCAGGAGCGGCATCGATGGGCGTTCGCGCGTGCGCAGCATGGCGAGCATGAGGAAGCCGATGGACGGCACGGCGAACAGCCCGATCGGGAAATCGCGGTAGCGTCCGTTGAAGACCATGAGGATGCCGTACAGCGCGAGGACGAACATCCAGAGGAAGCGCTGCGGCGTAAATGCGTCGGTCCAGGCGATGCCCCAGAACTGCCGCTGGGCTGGCGGCGGCGCGATGTCGGCGGAATTCATCGGCGCCGCGAGACGCGCGGCGATCGCGCGGGCCAGCGTGAATGCCGTCACGGCGGCCACGGCGCCTGCCGCGATACCGACGGTCCACTCGAGCGCATCGCGGCAGGCGAAGACCAGCAGGCGCGCATGCGCCGCGAGTGCGGTGCCCGTGGCGAAGCCGGACAGCGCCAGCGAGACCGCGCCCCCGACGCCATGCCAGCGGCGCCGGAGGATGCCGCCCGCGAGGAAGAGCACCGCGCCGATACCGCCGGCCCCGATGGCCCACGTCCAGCGAGGCTCTTCGACCACTGGTCCGCTCATCGCGAACTTGGGCCGGCCCTGCACGTCGAAGATGCCCCAGAATCCGCCGACCGTGCCTTCGAGGTCGCGCTTCCAGGGCTGGTCGAATGCCTCGATCACGTTGTACGGCATGTCGACGGTGGCGGCGTAGTTGAGGAATTCGCGCAGGTAGCGCGCTTCGTTCACCAGGCTGGCGCTCGCGTCGCGGCGCGTGCGCCCTTCGCTGGGCCAGCCCGTCTCGCCGATCATCACCTGCTTGCCGGGAAATTCGGCTTTCATGCGCTGGTAGACGTCGGCGACGTGACGGATCGCCTTCTGCGGCGCCACGGGTTCGTCTTCCCAGTAAGGCAGGATATGGATCGTGACGTAGTCCGTGACCTTGGCCAGGGCCGGGTGCTGCTGCCAGAACTCCCACACATCGGCATAGGTGACCGGGACGTCGGTCGCCGCGTTCATGCGTTCGATGTAGCCGGCGAGGGCCTTCTCGCTCAGTTCGCGGCGCAGGAGCACCTCGTTGCCGACGACGATGCCGCGCAGGTTGCGCGCATCGCGCTTCGCGGCCGAGAGGGCCTGTTCCATCTCGCGCTCGTTGGCGGCCAGGTCGCGGCCCAACCAGACGCCCATCAGCACCTTCATGCCGTAACGGCCGGCGATCTCCGGCACGGCGCCAAGGCCCTGGCTCATCGAGTACGTGCGCACGCAATCGAAGCGGGTGGAAAGGTCCTTGAGGTCGGCGTCGATCCGCTCCGGCGACACGAATGCATGCGGGTCGAACGGGGTTTCACCGTCGAAGCGAAAGGGTGCGTAGGAGACGCAGGCGATCTTCGCCGTGGGCGAATCCGGCAGGTCCACCGGACGGCCCAGCAGCCACCAGTACGCCGCGCCGAAGGCAGCGGCGAGGACGAGGACGATCCATGCGAGCGGGCGCGCAAGCCGCGCATAGGAGGTGTGGGGCGTCATGCCGTTCCAGTCGGGTGCGTAAAGTGAGCGCTGCAAGCTTAGCGGGCCCCGCGCACAAGGGCGAATGCCGTCGTGCGGGCCATTCATCCGGCCTGCGCACGGTATTCCCTACAATTGCCGGATACGTCTCACGTAAGGAAGACCGATGATGGCTCGACGCGCCCTCGCCACCCTCGCCCTCGCCATCTGCGGCCTCGTTGCGGCCACGGCCGCGACAGCCGCGGGAACGGATGCCGAGCGCGCCCGCTTCCGCCAGGCCTACGCCACGGCGCAGCAGCAGGGCGGCGACACGTGGCGCGCGGAGGCGAAGGGGCTGGAGAGCTACGTGCTCTTTCCCTACCTGGAAGCGGCGGCGCTGGAACACGACCTGCGCACCCTCGACCGCGCGCGCGCGGACGCCTACCTCGCGCGTTACCCTGGGCTGATTCCCGCCGCCGACCTGCGTCGCGATTTCCTCGGCGAGCTCGCCCGGCGCAAGGACTGGACGACGTTCAGCGCCATGTACCAGCCGGGGTTGGGCGACAATTTGAGCTGTTTCGCATTGCAGGCGAAGCTCGCGCGCAACGAACCGCTGGTTTTCGAGAGCGACATGGCGGCCTTGTGGAAGAAGCCGAGCCTGCCCAACGCCTGCGATCCCGTCATCGCCGCCGCGCACGACCAGGGGCTGCTCACGGCCGATCGCCTGTGGTCGCGCATCGACGTGGCCGCCAGCGCCGGCAGGGGCGGCACCGTCGCATCGCTGGCGCCGTGGCTGCCGCCGACGGACGCCCCCGCCGCACAGCGCATCGGACAGGCATTGAACGACCCCGCAGGCGCCCTGCGCGACGCCTCCGACTGGCCGGACACGCCCCGCCACCGGCAGGCGCTGACCCTGGCGCTGCAACGCATGGCGCGCAGGCAATCCACTGCCGCCGACGCCGCATGGCAGTCGCTGCGCTCGCGCTTCACCCTTACCGAACAGCAGCGCGACGCCGTGGAAAATGCGCTGGCGCTGTTCCACGCCACCGACTTCGACGAGTCGGCCCTGGAGCGCCTCGCCGCCCTTCCGCCCGGGGCGCAGACCGACGCCACCCGCGAATGGCGCGTGCGCGTGGCGCTCGCCCGGCAGGACTGGAAGGCGGCCCTGACGGCGATCGAAGCGCTCGGCGAATCGCAGAAGGACGACGGCGAATGGCGTTACTTCCATGCGCTCGTCCTCGCGAAACTGGGGCGGCAGGCCGAGGCACAGGCTCTTTATCGCGCGGTCGCCCAGGAGGCCACGTACTTCGGCTTCCTCGCAGCCGACCGGATCGACGCCGCCTACGCCATCTGCCCCTCGACCATGGCGACCGACGAAGCCCGGGAAGCGGCGCTGCTTTCGGACCCCGGCCTGGACCGCGCCTTCGAACTGTACGCCGTGGGCCTGCAGAAGCTCGCGCGGCGCGAATGGACGGCGGCGCTCGCCGGTCGGGACGCGGATACGAAGCGCCTCGCCGCCGATCTCGCCTTCCGCAAGGGCTGGTACGACCGCGCCGTGTTCGGACTGTCGTCCGGCGACGCGCTGCGCCTCTACGAGCAGCGCTTTCCGCTCGCGCGCCAGGATGGCGTCGTCGAACAGTCGAGCCAGGCCGGCATCGAGGCACCGTGGGCCTACGCGATCATCCGTGCGGAGAGCGCGTGGATGAGCGATGCGCGGTCGGCCGCCGACGCGCGCGGGCTCATGCAGCTCCTGCCGGGCACGGCGGCACTGGTGGCGAAACGCAATGGCCTGGCGTGGGCCGGCGGCGGAAGCCTTTACGAGCCGGCGACCAACATCGTCCTCGGTACGCGCTACCTCGCGCAGATGGCCGCCCGTTACAACGGCGCCCCCTGGCTCGCCAGCGCAGCCTACAACGCCGGGCCGAACAGGGTCGACCAGTGGGTGGAAGCGCGCGGCACGCTGGAGCCCGACCTCTTCGTCGCCAGCATCCCTTACAAGGAAACCCGCGAATACGTCGCCCGCGTGATGGCTTTCGCCGTCATCTACGACTGGCGCCTCACGGGCAACGCGCTCTCCATCGCCAGTCGCATGACCCCTTTCGGCAGCACCTACGCCTTGCCGGGCAACGGCGCGGTGCGCAAGCCGGTGACCTGTCCGGCGCCTGCGGTGGCGAAGCCAGCGCCGCCCACGCCGCCTGCCGTCATGGAGCCCGAGCCGGCCGAGGCGTCGTCCGCACCGGCCGCACAGGAACCCAGGCAGTGACCCGCTTGGCGGCAGCGCGGAAGCGGCCTACGCTGCTCACATGAACGCCATGCGCATCGTCATCCTCGGCGGCACCGGATTCCTCGGGGGAACCCTCGTGCCCCGGCTGGCCGCCGACGGGCACCGCCTGCTGCTGCTTTCGCGCAACCGCGAAGCGCATCGGCAGAGTACCGTCGGCCGTAACGTCACCGTCGTCAGCGCCGACGTGTACGACCCCCCGACGCTGCGCCGGCACATCGCGGGCGCAGACGCCGTCGTCCACCTCGTGGGCATCCTCAACGAAAGCGGCCGGCATACCTTCCAGCGCGTGCACGTCGACCTCGTGCGCCTCGTCGTGGAGGCCTGCCGCGACACCGGTGTGCATCGCCTGCACCTCATGAGTTCGCTGAAGGCCGGTCAGGGAACGTCCGCCTACCTGCGCTCGCGCGGCGAGGCGGAAGCCTTGGTGAAAGCCTCTACGCTGGACTGGACCATCTATGAAGCGAGCACGATCTTCGGCCCCGGCGACGGCCTCGTCTCGCGGTTCGACGGCCTGCTGGGCATCGCGCCCATCGTGCCGCTCCCGCGCCCGCGGGCGAAGATGGCGCCGGTCTACGTCGGCGATGTCGCGGAGGCGATCGCGCGTGCCGTCGCCGATCCGTCGTCCGTGCTGCGCACCTACGAACTGTATGGACCGGAGACCTGGACGTTGATCGACATCGTGCGGGCCATCCGCGATGCGCGCGGGCGCCACCGCGCCGTGCTGCCCATGCCCGACGCACTCGGCCGCCTGCAGGCCCTGGTCGCGCAGTTCGCACCGGGCAAGCCGTTCACCCCGGACAACTTCCGCTCGTTGCTGACGGACTCGGTGGGCGAGGTCGACGGCCTCGCCCAGCTTGGCATCCATCCACAGCGTCTCTCCGCCTGGCTACCCCGCCTCCTCGGCCCTTCCGTGCGCCAGCGGCGCCTCGACGAAGCGCGCTCGCGGCGGCGCCCCTGAACCGACGCATGGACATCTACCTCGTCGGCGGCGCCGTCCGCGACAAGCTGCTCGGCCGCCCCGTGACCGACCGCGACTGGGTGGTGGTGGGCGCCACACCCGAAGACATGCTCGCCGCAGGCTACCGCCCGGTGGGCAAGGACTTCCCGGTCTTCCTGCACGGGCAGACCAAGGAGGAATACGCACTCGCGCGTACCGAGCGCAAGACGGGCCGCGGCTACCACGGCTTCGCGTTCCACGCCGACCCCTCGGTCACCGTGGAGCAGGACCTCGAGCGGCGCGACCTCACCATCAACGCCATCGCGGAGCGGGAGGACGGAACGCTCGTCGATCCTTTCGGCGGCGTGAGCGATATCGGCACGCGCACGCTGCGGCATGTGTCCGCCGCCTTCGCCGAAGATCCCGTGCGGCTGCTTCGCGTCGCCCGCTTCGCCGCGCGCTACGCGCCGCTCGGCTTCACCGTGGCGGACGAAACGATGACGCTCATGCGACGCATGGTGGACGACGGCGAGGTCGATCACCTCGTACCCGAGCGGGTATGGGCGGAAACGCGCAAGGCACTTTCGGAACCGATGCCGTCGGCCTTTCTCCGCGTGCTGCGCGAGAGCGGCGCGCTGCGCGTCCTGTTCCCCGAGGTCGACGCGCTCTACGGCGTGCCGCAGCGCCCGGAATTCCACCCCGAGGTCGACACCGGCATCCACATGGAGCTGGTCCTCGATGCCGCCGCCAGGCTCGCTCCCGGCGACGCGCTGGTCGGTTGGTGCGCGCTCACCCACGACCTCGGCAAGGCGCTGACACCGGCCGACGTGCTGCCCCGGCACATCATGCACGAGCAACGCGGCATCGAACCGGTGCGGGCCATCTCGGCGCGATTGAAGGTGCCGGCGGAATACGCGTTCATGGCGGAGATGGTGTGCAAACACCATCTCAACGCCCATATGGCGCTCGAGCTGAAACCCGCGACCATCTTCCGCCTGCTCGAAGGCCTAGGCTCGCTGCGCCGTCCCGCGCGGCTGGAAACCTTCCTGCTCGCGTGCATGGCCGACAAGCGCGGGCGCCTGGGCGGCGAGGACGCGGCTTATCCGCAGGCGGATTTCCTGCGGGCATGCCGCGAGGCCGCCGCGTCGATCACGTCGCAGCCGTTCGTGGCGAAGGGTCTGACGGGGCCGGCGATCGGCGAGGCCATGAAGAAGGCGCAGGTGAACGCCATCGCCGGCGTGCCGCGCGCGGCGCTGTAGGAGCCGCCATAGCGGCGGGGATAAGCTGTCTCACGGCTTCGTCGCTCCGTTGGCTTCTCGCCGCTATAGCGCCTCCTACAGAAAGAAGAGCAGGCTCGCACAAGACGGTTGTCCCTACAGGGACGTGCTTTACAGGCGCGAGCCCTGGTCGGCCGCCATGACGTCCGCCGGCAGTGCCGCCGGGTCGATGCCCTTGGCGAACATCATGACCTGGAAGCGCTCGCCCATCTGCTCGGGAAGGGTCAGCTTCTTCACTTCCTGCGCAAGGCGATAGCGTGCCGCTTCGTCCTCGCGTTCGAGGTAGTCCTTCTCGAAGAATTCCTGCATGCCGGTGGCGAGCAGGAACTGCGCCTGCGGCATGTACGCGGCCACGCCGAAGCCCGCGCTGTTACCCGCTTCCGCCAGCGCGGTGAAGTCCACCGAGGCGGTGAGGTCCTGCAGACCGGGGAGACGGAGAGCGTCCCCGTGCGTACGATGCCGGTAGAAGGCGCGCAGCGTGCCGTCGGTGCGTTCCGGCAGGTAGAACTCGCCGCGCGTGTAGCCGTAGTCGGCGAAGATCATCGCGCCGCGGCGCAAGGTGCCGGCCACGGCCTGCATCCAGTACGGCAGCTGCGGCAGGATCTCGCTGCGGTAACCCGCCTCGAAGTCCCGGCCCAGGTCGCGTTCGACATGGCGCACGGCGCCGCCCACCAGGGTATCGGCGGGACGATCGCTGCGCGCGAAGCGTCCCTCGCCATCGAGGATCACGTATTCCTCGTAGACTTCACCGTCGCGCGTCGTGAAGCGCGTGGTCGGCAGCGCGTCGATCACCTCGTTGGCGAACAGCACGCCATCCCATTCGGTTTCCAGCGGGCCGTCGAGCCACACCATGCGCGCGAACAGTTCCGCAGGCAAGGCCGCGCGCAGGCGTTCGCGCTGACGCTCGCGCAAATCGGCGCTCGGCTCCAGGATCATGAAGCGGCGCGGTGCCCTGCCCGCGGCATCCAGCGCCAGCAGCGCGGCTTCGGCAAAGGCACCGGTGCCGCCGCCGAGTTCGAGGAAATCCGCATCCGGCCCCAGCGACGCCAGCACCGGCTCGAAGGCACGCGCCACGCAACGGGCGAACAGCGTACCCAGTTCGGGCGCCGTGACGAAATCTCCCTCGGCACCGAACTTGGCCTTCCCCGCGCTGTAGTAGCCGAGGCCGGGGGTATAAAGGCAGCGTTCCATGAAGCGGGAGAACGGTATCGGCCCGTGCGCGGCGATCTCCTCGCGCAGCAGTCCGGCGAGATGATCGGAGTGAGCGCGCTCTTCGGCGGCGGGTTCGGGGAGTTTCGCGTTCATGCCGTGCGTGGTCGGGATCGAACACGCAGGATAACGGATAGCGCCGCCCGCGGGGTCAAGCCGCTTCTTCCCCGTACGCCTGTCTGGGTGGGCGGTCAGAAATCCTGCTGGAGGGACAGGAACACACCCCGGCGGGGTCCGAACTGGGGTGCACCCACGCCGATGCCCGAGCCGTCGCGGATCTCGTAGGTGCGGTCGAGCGCGTTCACCAGTGCCAGCTGCGCGTGGGTGGCGCCTTCCGGCATCAGGTGGAAGTCGTGCGACACGCTGAGGTTCAACTGGAAGTAGCCGGGCATCGTGTCGCCATTGGGTACCAGGCCGTCCCGGCGCAGGCCGGAGCCGAACAGATAATCCGCGCCGACGCGCGTCGCATCGTCGATGGCGTAGCTGATGCCGCCCGACGAGGTGTATTTCTGGTCGTGATCCAGGTGGATGAAGTGGTCGTGGATATAGGCCAGGTCGTCCGGATCGAAGTTGTACTGGCCGGTGATGATGCGCTTGCCCACCGAACGGTTGTACGCGAAGTTGAAATAGGCGGTCAGTGCGCCACCGTCGTAGTTCAACGTGAATTCGTCGCCTTTCACCTTGCCCTGGTCGTAGTTGAAGGTGGAATAGACCAGCGCCGTGCCGAACTGGCCTTCGTCCTGGATGCGCGACACGTGGCGATAGTAGCTGTCGAGCCCCACCGTCCATGCGTTACCGAGCTTCTGCGAGATGCCGATGTCGTAATAGCTGGAGCGCTCGGCCAGCGGCGTGTCGTTGCCGTCGTTCGGCAAGGCATTGGTGGTGCCTTGGAACTTGGCGATCGAGGTCGGGCTGATCATTTCCGATGCCGGCGGCGTGAAATAGCGCGAGTAGCCCGCGTGGATCGTGGTGCCGTCGTCAGGCTGGTAGACCACGCCCACCCGCGGGCTCAGCTGGCTTTCCGGGCGGAAGGCATCGTAACGATCGGCACGCGCGCCGTAGTTCACCGTCCATTTCTCGCCGATACTCCATTCGTCCTGGAGATAGAGCGCGTAAGTGCGGGCGATGAGGCGGCTGGCGTCCACGATGTCGAGCGGCACGGTCGAGGTCTGCCTGCCTTCGGCGTCCGCGGGGAAGACCAGCGCGTCGTTGGTCGCCGTCGCCCGTTCGAACGAGGTGTACAGGCCGTAGCGCAAGGTGTGGCTGTCGCCCAGCGGCGTCGAGAAATCCGCCTGCAACGTGCTCGCGCGATTGGCCCGGCGCACGTTGGAGGCCACGCCATTGAACATGAGGTCGCCGATATCGTCCGGTGTGAAATCGAGACCGCTGTAGCGCTGTCCCGCCGACACCTGGTAGGCGGTGCCGCCGAGCTTGCCCTGCAGGCTGAGGATGCCGAAGCGCGTCTTCTCGCGCTGACGTTCGTCCAGTCGCGCCGAGTCGAAGTTCGTGACATCCAGGTAGCCGAACTCCGGCGACTGCCCGGGATTGTCTGGAATCTCGAAGCGGTTGTTCGTGGCGCCGAACAGGAAGCTGAGGCGCGTGTCGTCGTCGATCAGGTAGGACACGTCGCCGAACGCCTTGACCTGGTTCGTGTGGTCGTGGATCGGTTTGCGGCTGGCCGTGGGATTCTCGATACCGACATCGTTCTCGAGATAGTTCGCGGTGAGGAACCAGCTCCAGGCGCCGCTGCGCCCGAACAGCGTCGCGTTCGGATTCACCGTGCCGAACTGCCCGCCGGTGATGCCTACGCTGCCGCCCAGGCCGTCCTTCGACGGCGTGCGGGTGGCGATGTCGACGATCGCGGCCGTGCGCTCGCCGTACTGGGCCGGCAGCGCGCCCGTGAGCAGCTTCACGTTCTGGATCATCCGCGCATCCAGCGTCTGGCCGAAACCGCCGATGCTTTCGGGGATGAGCACGCCGTCGATCCGGTACTGCAAGTTGGCGTGGTCGCCGCGCACATGGAGCTGTCCGTAAGAATCCTGCACCACGCCCGGCGCCTGCAGGATCACCTGGTTCAGCGGCGTGGAGTCGCCCAGCGGCAGGGCCTGGATGGTCTGCCGGTCCATCACGTACTGGCTGCTGCCCGTATCCGGCGAAAGGCTGTTGCGCGCCTCGTCCAGCTTCGCGGTGACGTCGACGGCCCCCAGGTTCGTGGCTTTTTGCGGGGAGACGTCGCCGGCGTGGGCGGTGGCGGCCGCGAGGGCCAATGCGATGCAGGAGGCGAGACGAACAGGAGTCATGGGCTCACTTCGTAAAATGTTATAACGTATCAACAAGTGTGAGGTCCGTAGCTTTCATGCCGCTTTCGCGGCGGCCGCCCGGCGCTTCATGGACGAATCACGCCCCGGCGGCGACGATGGCCCGCGCATCCGCACCCGGAGTTGAAGACGATGACAAAACGCGAACCGGCCCCGACGTCGAAGGAGATCGTTCCCGTCGCCGTCGACCGTGGCGACAGTCCCGTGGCGAAGGCGATCCTCGAGTTCGTCAGCCGCATCCCGGACAGCGACATCCCTCGCGCCAGCAAAGGCGGCGCCGCGGAGGAATGCCGCCGCCTGGCCAGCGCCGCCGCGAACAAGGCCGCGATCACCGCGGGTTCGCTGGCGCTTCCGCCGGGGCCGCTCGGCTGGCTCACGGTGCTGCCCGAACTGGTCGCCATCTGGCGCATCCAGGGCCAGCTGGTCAGCGACATCGCCTCCGCGTATGGGAAGACGGCCAAACTGGGCCGCGAGCAGATGCTGTGGTGCCTGTTCCGCCACACCGCCGCGCAGGCCTTCCGCGACGTGGCCATCCGCGTGGGCGACCGCCTGGTGTTCCGTACCGCCGCCACGAGCGTCCTGCAACGCCTCGCCGGCCGGATCGGCGTCGGCGTGTCGAAGCGCGCCGTCGGCAAGGGCATCTCGCGCTGGCTGCCGGTCGTCGGTGCGCTGGGCGTGGGGGCCTATGCCTACTACGACACCGGCCAGGTGGCGAAGACCGCCATCGACCTCTTCAGCGGCGACGTGCACATCGACGACGGCGACGCGCCTCCGGCGACGGGAAAGCGCGGTGCATCCAGGATGTCCCGGGCCGCCAACGGCAAGGGTGGCGCCGATGCCGGCGAGCCGATGCCGAAGGCTTCCGCCCGCAAGGCGGCGAAAAAGGCCATGACCAAGAAAGCCGCGACCCGCAAGACCGCGAAGAAGCCGGTCACGCGTGCTCCGGCGGCGAAGAAAACCGCCGCAAGACGCAAGCCCGCGACGTGACGCGGGCCACCGTTTACGGCAAGCTCGTGCGCGTCGCGAAAAGGAGCCAGTCGTGAATCCCTCCCCGGTCGTCCTCGTCACCGGCGGCGCACGCCGCGTGGGTGCAGCCATCGCGCGGCGGCTGCACGCCGCGGGTTGCTCCGTCGCCGTCCACTACCGCCATTCCAGCGCCGAAGCCGATGCGCTCGCGCGGGAACTCAACGCCGTGCGGGACGGCAGCGTCGCCACGTTTGCCGCCGCGCTCGAGGACGATGCCGCCCTGCACCCGCTCGTCGAGTCGGTGACGAACCGGTTCGGCCGGCTCGACGGCCTGGTCAACAACGCCTCGGCCTTCTATCCGACCCCGATCGGCGAAACCACCGCGGCCCACTGGGACGACCTGTTCGCGGCCAATGCCCGCGCGCCCTTCTTCCTCGCCCAGGCCGCCGCGCCCGCGCTGCGCGAAGCGCGGGGCGCGATCGTCAGCATCGTCGACATCTACGCGGAACGTCCGCTGGCGGGGCATACCGTGTATTCGATGGCGAAAGCCGCGCTCGAGATGCTGACCTTGTCCCTCGCGAAGGAGTTGGCGCCCGAAGTGCGCGTCAACGCCGTCGCTCCCGGCGCCATCCTCTGGCCATCGTCGGGAAAGCCGGAAGAAGCCGCCGAAGTGCTGATCGCAAAAACGCCTCTGGCCCGCAAGGGCGAGCCAGAGGATGTCGCGGAAGCGGTGCGCTGGCTGCTTCTCGATGCGCATTACACGACCGGGCAGGTCATACGCGTGGATGGCGGCCGCGCCCTGACAATCTGACGAACCGTCGTTCCTGCGAAGACAGGTAAATCAGTTCTTCTGGCGGAACGCCGATTCGAGCAGCGCGCGGTCGAAGCCCTGGCCCGGATCGCCCTGGTCCGCGTAACGGTAAAGCGCGGCGGAGTACACGCCATGCATCGCCGTCTGGAACAGGCTGAGGGCGATGAGCGCGATCACCGCGACCACGCCCACGGCGACCATCAGGGCGATCGACTTCGTGGCCGCCGCCGCGAAGAACAGGACGCCGCTGACGAAGATGAGGCAGAAGGTGAGGATGCCGCCCGCCACGCCGATGCCGGCGTTGCCGATCAGGTTTTCGCCCCAGGTCTGCTTCAGCAGCGAGGTGCTGCGTTTCACCGCGTCGACCGGACCCACGTCCTGGGCGGCGAGCACCGGCACGACGAGGAAGGTGGCCACCGTCCAGCCGAGGCCGAGCAGGCCGGCCACGATGCGGCCGACGAAACCGAGGCGCTCCTGCAGCGCGCGCAGGATCATGCCCACCGTGGCGGCGATGAGGGCGTAACCGATGATGTTCGGCAGCTTGCCCATGGCGGTGCGGATGCCGTCGCCGAGGGTCGGGTTGCCGCCGTCGAGACGGATGAGCGCGGCCGACGCGAGCGCGACGTTGAAGAAGATCACCACACCGTACTGCACGAAATAGAACAGGAAGCTCACCAGCATGAAGAGCGGCGAGACGTGCTGGCGCTGGCCCTCGAAGTCCGCGTGGTGATGGGCGAACAGCGTGTATACCGGCCATGCGAAGGTGGCCACCACCACCAGCGATGCCAGGCCGGCCAGCAACGGAAAGAGCATCAGCTCCTTGTCCTGGCGAAGGATGGTGGCGCTGGCCTTCATCAGCGCCCAACTACGAGCGAACTTACCCATTTCCTTGTGTCCCCGTGGTCCGATGTGGAAGGCGTTGTAGCATCTTGCCGGGAGCCCCGCCAGTTCCCTGCCGCTCGCCCTGTAGGAGCCGCACAGCGGGGAGGGAGCCTGCCTCAGTGGGGTCAGCGCCTCGTGGGCTTCTCGCCGCTATGGCGGCTCCCGCAGCTCGGCCAGTCCCAGCGGCTCCGTTTCGGCAGGAAACGCCGACCACAGTTCCGCCATGGTCGTTCCGCTGACCGGATGACGCACCCCGGGAGCGATATCGGCCATCGGCTTCAGCACGAACGCGTGGCGCAGTTCGCCGCGCGGTATCTGCAGGTTGCCCTCGCCGCTCAGCACGAGGTCGTCATAGAGGACGATGTCGATATCCAGCGTCCGGCTGGCGTAGCGCTCGCCGCCGCGGATACGACCGTGGCGGTCCTCCAGCGCATGCAGCCAGTCGTTGAGCGCTTCGGGCGCCAGGTCGCTGTCGAGGCCGACGGCCAGGTTGAGGAAATCCGGACCGTCGAACCCCACGGCCGCGCTGCGATACACGGGCGATACGTCCAGCGCCCCGAAGCGGGCGCGCAGTTCGGCGACGGCGAGGCCGAGCCAACGCTCGGCGTCGATGTTGGAACCGAGACTCAGGTAGGCACGTCCCACCTCAGGCACCCTCCGGCACGGCGGGGCGGACACCGGCGAGAACGTCGCGCACGTCGCCGCCCGACGGCTGCTGGAACGGACGCAGACCGAACTCGGGGAGGATGGCGATGAGGTGATCGAAGATGTCGGCCTGGATGCGCTCGTAATCGAGCCAGACCACCGTGTTCGTGAAGCAATAGACTTCCAGCGGAATGCCCTGCGCCCCGGGATCGCGCATGCGCACCATGCGGGTCATCCGCTCGTGCACGTCGGGATGCGCCGCGAGGTAGGCCTCGGCGTAAGCGCGGAACGCGCCGATATTGGTCTGCCGGCGCCGGTTCACCGGCAGCTTGCCGGGTTCGCCCAGCGCCTCGTTCCAGCGCCGGATGTCCTCGCGCTTGCGTTCGAGGTACGCCTTCAGCAAGTGCACGCGGCCGAACCGTTCGATCTCCTCGTCTTCGAGGAAACGCACGCACGCCGCGTCCACGAACAGCTCGCGCTTGATGCGGCGCCCGCCGGACTCGGCCATGCCGCGCCAGTTCTGGAACGATTCGGAGATCAGCTTCCAGGTCGGCACGGTGACGATCGTGCGGTCGAAATTGCGCACCTTGACCGTATGCAGCGTGATGTCGATGACGTCGCCGTCGACACCGGCGGAAGGCATCGTGATCCAGTCGCCCACGTGCAGCATGTCGTTGGTGCTGAGCTGGATGCCCGCGACGAAACCGAGGATCGTGTCCTTGAATACCAGCAGCAGGACCGCCGACATGGCGCCGATGCCGGAAAGCAGCAGGCCGAGGCTCTGGTGGGTGAGCTTGGTGATCACCAGCACCAGCGCCACGATCCACAACGCCAGCTGCAAGAGCTGCACGATGCCCTTGATGGAGCGTTTGCCGGCCGGTGTCGCGCTGTAGAGCGATTCGAAGGCGAGCAGCGCACGGCCCATGGCCGAGATGACGCAGACGATGATCCAGCACACGGCGAGGTTGCGCACGAAGGCACCCACGCCATCGCTCACGGGCAGCAGCAATTCGATGCCGTAGTACACGACGATGCCCGGCAGCATCCGTGCCAGCCAGCGGAAACTCCCGAATTCGTAGAGCGCGTCGTCCCAGCGCCAGTGCGTGTGCCGCGTGGCGGCGCGCACGACGCGGTGCAGGAAGAGGCGACCGAGCAGATCCACGAGCCAGGCCAGGACGACCAGTCCGGCCACCAGCACCACCCGCCGCCACACGGGCGAGGGAATGAGTTCGTCGAGGAAGGTCTGGATGTGCTGCGGTTCGATCATGCCGGGCGCGTGCCTCGTTCGATGCGCACGCCGACCGCCTTCGCGCCGCGTACCGCGCCGGGCTTGGACAGCTTCAGTCGCACCCAGGCCACGCCGAATTCCTCGCGCACGATATCCGCGCAGCGTTCGGCGAGCGTTTCGACAAGACCGAAGCTGGAGCCTTCGACGTAGGCCTGGAGGCGCCTGGAGATCGACTTGTAGTTGAGCGTGTCGGCGATGTCGTCGCTGGCCGCGGGGCGACGGTTGTCGAAGGCCATCTCGAGGTCGAACGACAACGTCTGCCGGATGCGACGCTCCCAGTCGTAGATGCCGATGACCGCGTCGATGCGCAGGTCTTCGATGAAGACGATGTCCATGGGGATAGGGCGGTAAAGAGGGATTACAGGGTCGACGACGAAAGGCGATCGCGCAAGCGTTCGGTTGTAGGAGCCGCTCCAGCGGCTCCTACGGGATGTCTATGCCGCCGGCAGGGTTTCGAGGTTCCAGCGCGGAAACACCTGGATGGTTTCGTCCTGGTGCTGGCCCGCAGCCAGGCGGATCGCCCCGGCCAGGGCGATCATCGCGCCGTTGTCGGTGCAGAACGCCAGCCGCGGGAAATAGACCCGGAAACCGTCGGCGGCACCGGCCTGAGCCAGCTGCTCGCGCAGGCGCTTGTTCGCGCCCACGCCACCGGCGATCACCAGCCGCTTCGCGCCTGTGGCCTCCAGCGCGCGCCGGCACTTGATCGCCAGCGTGTCGACGATGGCCTCCTCGAACCCGCGGGCGATGTCGGCACGGGTCTGCTCGCTCTTATCGGAGGCCTGCCAGGCCAGCAGGACCTGGGTCTTCAGCCCCGAGAAACTGAAGTCCAGCCCAGGCCGGTCGACCATCGGACGCGAGAAACGGAAACGACCGGGCGTGCCTTGCTCGGCCAGTTTCGCCAGCGCCGGGCCACCCGGATAAGGCAGGCCCATGAGCTTGGCCGTCTTGTCGAAGGCCTCGCCCGCGGCGTCGTCCAGGGTATCGCCGAGGATCCGGTACTGCCCGATGGCCTTGACCTCCACCAGCATGGAGTGTCCGCCGGACACCAGCAGCGCCACAAAGGGCGGCTCCGGCGGATCGTCCTCGAGCAGCGGCGCCAGCAGGTGGCCCTCCATGTGGTGGACGCCGATGGCCGGTACGCCCAGCGCCCAGGCCATGGCCCGGGCGGCGGAAGCCCCGACCAGCAGGGCGCCGACAAGGCCCGGCCCGGCCGTGTAGGCCACGCCGCCGAGGTCGGCCGGGGTCAGCCCGGCGGCCTTCAGGGCTTCCCGCAGCAGGGGGAGCAGCTTCCGGACATGGTCGCGGCTGGCCAGTTCGGGCACCACACCGCCGTACTCGGCATGCAGGGCGATCTGGCTGAAAAGCGCATGGGACAGCAACCCCCGGCCCGGCTGGTCCGGGTCCCAGCGGAGCAGGGCCACGCCCGTCTCGTCGCAGGAGGTTTCCACGCCCAGTACGGGCTTTGAATTTCTCATCTCGATCACGTTATAATCCACGGCTCACCCGGATTCACCGGGTCAGTTTAATCAAGTGGAGTTTCCATGCCGAGCGTTAAAGTCCGCGAGAACGAGCCGTTTGAGCTTGCCCTTCGCCGCTTCAAGCGTACGTGCGAGAAGGCTGGCGTGCTGGCCGAAACGCGCAAGCGCGAATTTTACGAAAAGCCGACCCAGGAGCGTAAGCGCAAGCGCGCCGCTGCTGTGAAGCGTCACCTGCGCCGTCTGTCCCGCGACACGACGCGCCGGACCCGCATGTACTGATGATACCCCGTCCGGCCTCGCGGCCGGCGTGGTACCGCGGCTGGCGCGTTCCCGCAGCCACCGCGATCAGGCGGAAATCCCGAGCCGGCTTTGCCGAAAGGTGAAGCCGGCTTTTCGTCGTCCCGGAGAAAAAACATGAGCCTCAAGGCAAAGATCACCGAAGACATGAAGGCCGCCATGAAGGGCGGGGAAAAGGACCGCCTCGCGGTCATCCGTCTGGTCCAGGCCCAGATCAAGCAGCGCGAGGTCGACGAACGGATCGAGCTGGACGACGCCCAGGTGCTGGCCGTGCTCGAGAAGATGCAGAAGCAGCGCCGCGATTCCATCGAGCAGTACGACAAGGCCGGGCGCACGGACCTGGCCGACGTGGAGCGCTACGAGATGGGCGTCATCGACGGCTACCTCCCGGCCAAGTTCAGCGAGGCCGAACTGGACGCCATCATCGACTCGGCCATCATCGAGGCGGGTGCCACCACGGCCCGCGACATGGGCAAGGTCGTCGCCCTGGTCAAGGAAAAGGCCGCCGGCCGCGCCGACATGGCCTCCGTGGCGGGTAAGGTGAAGGCCAAGCTGGCCTGACAACACCTTGCAGGAGCCGCTATAGCGGCGAGAAGCCAATAGAGCACTGAAGCGGCGAGGCATCGTCCCCTCGCCGCTGTAGCGGCTCCTACAGGGTCCAGCGTTCACGACCCTCCCACAGTCGCCCCCGCATCCTCCCCGCCGCCCCCAAAGGAGGAATGCCCATGCTCAAGTACGCCATCATCTTCGGCCTGATTGCCCTGGTCACCGGCGCGCTGGGCTTCAGCCGGGTCTCCGGCGTGGCTGCGACCATCGCCAAGGTCTGCTTCGCCATCTTCCTGATCCTGTTCGTGATCGCCATCCTCGCCATGATCGGCGTCTTCAAGATGGCCTTCTGAGTCATTTCCCGGACTCCATACGGAAGCGGATGCATGGCATCCTAGGGGACTGATGCGTGGCCGGATTCCCGACAACTTCATCGATGAACTGCTGACCCGCGTCGACATCGTCGACGTGATAGAGCGGCGCGTGCCCCTGAAGAAGGCCGGCCGGGAGTGGACGGCCTGCTGCCCGTTCCACAACGAACGCTCTCCCTCGTTCTACGTGAGCCCGCAGAAGCAGTTCTTCCACTGCTTCGGCTGCGGCGCCCATGGCAGCGCCATCAAGTTCATCATGGACTACGACCGCCTCGAGTTCCCCGACGCCATCGAGGAACTGGCGCAGTCGGTGGGCATGAAGGTGCCGTACGAAGGCGGCCGCGACGACAAGCCGCGCGAGGACCGCAGCGACCTCTATACCCTGCTCGACGAGGCGGCCTCGTTCTACCAGCGCGAGCTGGGCAACAGTCCCGAGGCCCGTGCCTACATCGACCGCCGCGGGCTCGACGACGAGACCGTGAAGCGCTTCCGCATCGGCTGGGCGCCCGCGGGCTTCGACGGCGTGATGAAGGCGCTGGGCACGACCGATCGCCGGCGCCAGCTGCTCAACGAAGCCGGCATGGTCGCCAGCAACGAACGCGGCAACCGCTACGACCGCTTCCGCGAACGGGTGATGTTCCCCATCCTCGACCGCCGCGGCCGTGTCATCGCCTTCGGCGGCCGCGTGCTCTCCTCCGAGCAGAGCCCGAAATACCTCAACTCGCCCGAGACGCCCCTGTTCCACAAGGGGCGCGAACTGTTCGCCCTGTGGCAGGTGAAGCAGGCCCACCAGCACCTCACCCGGATCATGGTGGTGGAGGGCTATATGGACGTCATCGCGCTGCACCAGGCGGGCCTGCCGATCGCCGTGGCCACGCTGGGCACCGCAACGACGCCGGAACACGCCGAGGTGCTCTTCCGCGCGGCCCCGGACGTGTACTTCTGCTTCGATGGCGACCGCGCCGGCCGCCAGGCCGCCTGGCGCGCGCTGGAATCGATCCTGCCGCGCATGCGCGACGGCCGCCAGGCGCACTTCCTCTTCCTGCCCGACGGCGAGGACCCGGACACGCTGGTGCGCAAGGAAGGCAAGGACGGCTTCGAGCAGCGCATGAAGAACGCGATGCCGATGTCGGAGTACTTCTTCGAGGAACTCGGCCGCGACGTCGATACCAGCCGGATCGACGGCAAGGCCCGCCTGGCCGAGCGCGCCCGGCCGCTCATCGCGAAGCTTCCCGACGGCGCCTTCCGCGACCTGATGGCGCAGGAGCTGCAGCGCCGCACCGGCGCGCGCGCCGTGCTCGACGCCGAGCCCGAACCGGCACGCAAGCTTCCCGCCCGCCCCGCGAACGTGCAGCGCAGCCTCGTCCGCAGCGCGATCACCCTGCTCCTGGCCCAACCTTCGCTGGCCGAAGACGTCGAGCCGCCCTACCCCTTCCTGCGCCTCGACCGGCCGGGCGTGGGCCTGCTCGCGGAACTGATCGACGTGGCCCGTGCCCGACCGGGCATCAACCCGGCGGTGCTGGTCGAGCACTTCCTCGACCGGCCCGAGTACGGCTCGCTGCAGAAGCTGATGCAGGCCGAGGTGATCGGCGAGGCGGAAATGCAGCGCGTGGAGTTCCTCGACGCCCTGGCCCAGATGCAGCGCCAGGTCACCACGCAGCGCCGCGAGTACCTCATCGCCCGCAGCCGCGAAGGCGTGCTCGACGATACCGAGAAGGCCGAGCTGCGGGTGCTGCTCGCCGCCCGCGCCGCACCGGCCGCGGCGGACGGCGAATGATGCGCCGCACCGCGTTCCTAACGCGATCCATGGGATCATCCCGCCTTCGTGCATCCAAAGGACCGGCAACGCCCGGGTACGTGCTCCACTGATGGACCTGCTCAACGACCTCGTCGATTTCTTCGGAAGGAACGGCTACCTCGCCGTCTTCTTCGCGCTGATGCTCTGCGGCGCGGGATTGCCCCTGCCCGAGGACATCAGCCTGGTCGCGGGCGGCATCATCACCGGCTTGGGCTACGGCGACGTGCACACCATGGTCGGCGTGGGCATGGCGGGCGTGCTGGTGGGCGATTCCACGATGTTCCTGCTCGGCCGCCATTTCGGCGGACGGATCATGAGCTGGCGCCTGGTCGCGCGGCTCCTCACGCCCGAGCGCTACGCGAAGGTGCAGGAGAAGTTCGAGCGCTACGGGAACCGCATGATGTTCGTGGCGCGCTTCCTCCCCGGCATGCGCACCGCCGTGTTCATCACCGCCGGTGCCACCCATCGGGTGGGGTTCTTCCGTTTCCTGCTGCTCGACGGCCTCGCCGCGGCCATCAGCGTGCCGATCTGGGTCTACCTCGGGTACTTCGGCGCGCACAACCACGAGTGGCTGGCGATGTGGATCCGCCGCGGGCAGACCGGGGTGTGGCTGGCCATCTTCGCGGCCGTCGCGGCGCTCGGCGTGATCTGGTGGCGGAAGCGGAAGACGGCGCGGGATTGTTGAGTCGCGCTCTGTGTGGGAGCCGCTTCAGCGGGAATGGGTGCTCGGGGCAGGCTGGGCTGCTGCCGCGGGATCGCCGGCATAGCCGGCGCCCACAAGGTATGGCGCATCGAACCCTACGGGGTGGCGTCCAGTTCGGCGAATAGCCACGCCCTGAACAGCCCTGTCTCCTCCCGAGACTCCGCCTCGCGCGACACGGCCAGGTAATACGTGTGCTGCAACGGCACCTCGAGCCGGAACGGTTCGACGAGGCGCCCGGCGGCCAGGTCGTAGGCCACCAGCAGTTCCTGTGCCAGGGCCACGCCCTGCCCTTCGATGGCCGCCTGCAGCATCATCGTGCCGTCGCCGAAGCCCATTTCGCGGGACACGGGGCCAGGGGTCACGCCCGCGCGCTCGAACCACTGGTCCCAGCCGATGGCCGGGGCGGCGCGGCGACCGGGACGTTCATGCAGGAGCATCTGGGTCGGCAGCGCGTCGGGGCCACGCAGCTGACCGGCGAGGCCCGGCGCGCACACCGGGGTGTAGCGGCTGACGGCGAGGATCGACTGCTCCATCCCTTCGGCCAGCCGGTCGTCCACGGCAAGATCCCAGCCACCGCCCTCGCCACCGTCGGTGACCACCTCGACGGCGATATCCGGATGCCTGGCGAAGAAGCGGAAAAGGCGAGGCACCAGCCACTTCGTTCCGAAAGTCGGAGGCACGGAGACGCGCAGCGAGGCACTGCGCTGGCCCCGAACCTGGTCCGTGGCCTGTTGCAGTGCACGAAAAGCATCGCGGATGCGGGGGAAATAATTCTGTCCCGCCGCCGTCAGCTTCAGTCGATTGTTGCTTCGCACAAACAACGGCGTGCCCAGGTAGGCTTCCAGCAATTTGACCTGCGCGCTGACCGCCGCAGGGGTCAGCGACAACTCCTCGGCCGCCTTCGTGAAGCTCGAATGCTGCGCTGCAAGCTCGAACACGCGCACGGCGTTGAGAGGTAGCGAGCGCTTCATTGCATGGTCATCAAGAAAAATTTGGGGAAGGCCGAAGAAATTCTAGTTTGCCTGCCCGGGCGGCCCACGCCAAGAATCGGTGGCGACCTCGAACGGATCCGCGATGAACATCCTCACCATCGACACCGGCACCACCAACACCCGTGTCAGCGTGTGGCAGGACGGCAACGTCGCCGGCCAGGCCGCGCGGCAGGTCGGCGTGCGCGATACCGCCATCACCGGCAGCAAGGCGAAGCTCGAGGAAGGCGTGCGCGAGACGATCGCGGATGCCCTCGCCACGGCGAGCCTGGACGCGGCCGACATCGGCCGGGTGCTGGCTTCGGGCATGATCACCTCCAACATGGGCCTGTGCGAGATTCCGCACGTGGTGGCCGCCGTCGACATCGACGGCCTCGCCGGCGCCATGCGCGAAGCCCACCTGCCGAATGTCTGGCACGACCCGATCTGGTTCGTGCCGGGCGTACGCAACGCCGTGGAGCACATCGGCCTGCACAATTGCGAGGCCATGGACATGATGCGTGGCGAGGAGGTGGAATCCTTCGCGCTGGTGGAACGCCTGGGCCTCGACGAGCCCACCGTGATCGTGCTGCCCGGCTCGCACTCCAAGTTCGTGAGCATCGACGCCGCACGCCGCATCGAGGGTTGCGTCACCACCCTCGCCGGCGAACTGCTCCACGTCATCTCGCACGACACGATCCTCGCCAGCTCGCTGAAAGAAGGGTTCGCCCAGCGCATCGATGCGGAGATGCTGCTCGCGGGCGCCGCCTCGGCAAAGAAGATCGGCCTGGGACGCGCCTGCTTCAGCGTGCGCATCCTCGACCAGTTCGCGGTATACGATGCGAACGCGCGCGCGAACTTCCTGCTCGGCGCCGTGCTCGGTTCGGACCTTCTCACCCTCAAGAATTCCAGCGCGATCCGGATGAGTCCCGGCACGCGCTTCGTCGTCAGCGGCAAGCCGATCCTGCGCGAAGCGATCGCGAGACTGGTCGAAGGCGACGACTTCTTTTCCGGCACCGTCACGGTGCTCGGCGACGACGAGCAGCGCGACCTCGCGGGCCACGGCGCCATCGCCGTGGCCCGCCGCCGCGGGCTGGCCGGGTAATTCCCCATGCGTTTCACGAGGAGCAGCACATGAAGATGAAGATCGCCCTTGGCCTCACGGCGCTTGCCCTGGTTCTATCCGCCTGCTCCTCCTCGGGCTCGAACGACCAGGTGAAGATCGGCTTCGTGGTGAAGCAGCCGGAGGAACCCTGGTTCCAGGACGAATGGAAGTACGCCGAGCAGGCGGCAAAGGAAAAGGGCTTTACCCTGGTGAAGATCGGCGCGCCCGACGGCGGCCAGGTGCTCACCACCATCGACAACCTGAAGGCGCAGCACGCCCAGGGCTTCATCATCTGCACGCCGGACGTGAAGCTCGGCCCCTCCATCGTCGCCAAGGCGAAGGCCGACGGCCTCAAGCTGATGACCGTGGACGACCGGCTCGTCGACGGCAGCGGCAAGCCCATCGACTCGGTGCCGCACATGGGCATCTCCGCCTCGAAGATCGGCGAACAGGTAGGCCAGGCGATCGCCGGGGAAATGCAGAAGCGCGGTTGGAAGCCGGAGGAAACCGGCGCGCTCCGCGTCTCCTACGACCAGCTGCCGACGGCGCGCGACCGCACCGACGGTGCCGTGACCGCGCTCGCCGCGGCGGGCTTCCCGAAGGACAACGTCGTCAACGCGCCCCAGGCGAAGACCGACACCGAGAACGCCTTCAACGCCGCGAACATCGCGATCACCCAGCATCCGAACTTCAAGCACTGGGTGGCCTTCGGCCTCAACGACGAGGCGGTACTCGGCGCCGTGCGCGCGGCGGAAGGCCGCGGCTTCTCCGCCGACGACATCATCGGCGTGGGCATCGGCGGCAGCAAATCCGCGCTCAACGAATTTTCCAAGGCACAGGCCACCGGCTTCTTCGGCAGCGTGCTCATCAGTCCGAAGCGCCACGGATACGAGACCTCGCTGAACATGTACGAGTGGATCAAGGACGGCAAGGCGCCGCCCGCGCTCACGCTCACCACGGGTCGCCTCATCACCCGCGCCAACGCGGACGAGATCCGCAAGGAAATGGGACTTTGACGATGGCCGACGCCCCGCGCCTCGAGTTCCGCCGCATCGGGAAGACCTTTCCCGGCGTGCGTGCGCTCGCCGAGGTCGGCTTCCAGGTACGCGCCGGCAGCGTGCACGGCCTCCTCGGCGAGAATGGCGCGGGCAAGTCCACCATGATGAAGATCCTCGGCGGGGAGTACGTCCCCGACGAGGGCGAAGTCGCCATCGACGGCGAGACGATGCACTTCCGCAAGGCGGCCGACGCCATCGACGCGGGCGTGGCGGTGATCCACCAGGAACTGCAGTACGTGCCGGAGCTCTCGGTCATGGAGAACCTCCTGCTCGGCCGCCTGCCCACGCGATTCGGACTGGTCGACCGCCGCCGCGCGCTGGCCTGGACGCGCGAGCGACTCGACGCCCTGGGCGTCGACCTCGATCCGCGCGCGAAGCTGAAGCAGCTTTCGATCGGCCAGCGGCAGATGGTGGAGATCGCCAAGGCGATCCTGCGCGACGCCAAGATCCTCGCGCTCGACGAGCCCACCAGTTCCCTGTCGCACCGCGAGACCGACGTGCTCTTCCGCCTCGTGCGCGACCTGCGCGCGCAGGGCAAGGCGATGATCTACATCTCGCACCGCATGGACGAGATCTTCGAACTCTGCGACGCGGCCACGATCTTCCGCGACGGCCGCAAGGTGGCCGACTTCGACACGCTGGAAGGCATCACGCGAGACACGCTGGTGCAGCGCATGGTGGGCCGCGAGATCAGCGACATCTTCGGCTACCGCCCCCGCGAGCAGGGCGAAGTGCGGCTTTCCGTGAGGGGCGTGACCGGTCGCGCGCTGCCGGCACCGGTGAGTTTCGACGTGCGCGCAGGCGAGATCGTCGGTTTCTTCGGGCTCGTCGGCGCCGGGCGCTCCGAAATCATGCGCGTCGTCTACGGCGCCGACCGCCGCACCGCCGGCGAGGTGCTCGTGGACGGGGCGCCGGTCAGGCCCTCGCACATCCGCGACGCCATCCGCCACGGTCTCGTGCTCTGTCCCGAGGACCGCAAGGAAGAAGGCATCATCGGCGTGCGCTCCGTGGCGGAAAACATCAACATCAGCGCGCGGCGCAACCACCTCACGGCGGGCTTGTTCGTCAACGACCGCATCGAGGCGCGCACCGCGGACAGTTACATCGAGCGCCTGCGCATCCGCACGCCGCACCGCCGCCAGGAAATCCGCCTGCTCTCCGGCGGCAACCAGCAGAAGGCGGTGCTTTCGCGCTGGCTGGCCGAGAAGGACCTGCGCGTACTGATCGTGGACGAGCCCACCCGGGGCATCGACGTCGGCGCGAAGAACGAGATCTACAACGTGCTCTACGAACTCGCCGCGCGGGGGGTGGCCGTGGTCATGATCTCCAGCGAACTTCCCGAGGTGCTCGGCGTTTCCGACCGCGTGGTCGCCATGTGCCACGGTCGCATCACCGCCCAGTTCGACCGCGCTTCGGCCAACGAGGAGAACGTCCTCGCCGCCGCCCTGCCCGAGAGCGCGGGAATCACTCTTCCAAGGAACGCCTGACCCATGACCGAGTCCAACGCCGCCGCCATCGCCGCGACTCGCGGGACGCCCGAGGCACGCCGCCGCGCCCTGCTCTGGCAGCTCGTCGACGACTACAGCCTGATCGGCATCTTCATCGTGCTGTTCGCCGTGCTCAGCGTGACGGTGCAGTACTTCTTCTCCTGGGACAACGTGGTCGGCCTCGCCCTGTCGGTCTCGCAGATCGGCATGGTCTCCTGCACCATGATGTTCTGCCTGGCCTCGCGCGACTTCGACCTCTCCGTGGGCTCCACCGTGGCCTTCGCCGGCGTGTTCTGCGCCATCGTCTCGAACGCGACGGGCAGCGTGACGCTGGGCGTCGCCGCCGCGCTCGTGGCCGGTGCGCTGGTGGGCTTCGTCAACGGCGCGGTGATCGCCAAGCTCAGGATCAATGCCCTGATCACCACGCTGGCGACCATGGAGATCGTGCGCGGCCTCGCCTTCATCGCCTCGCACGGCCAGGCGGTGGGCGTGAGCAGCGAGGCGTTCTTCACACTGGGCAGCTCGCAAGTGCTCGGCCTGCCGGTACCCGTCTGGATCACCCTCGCCTGCTTCGTCGTCTTCGGCGTGCTGCTCAACAAGACGATCTACGGCCGCAACACGCTCGCCATCGGCGGCAACCCCGATGCGGCCCGCCTCGCCGGCGTGGCGGTGGATCGCGTGCGCATCGCGATCTTCCTCGTCCAGGGCCTGGTCGCCGCGCTGGCGGGCGTCATCCTCGCCTCGCGCATGACCAGCGGCCAGCCGAACGCGGGCGAGGGCTTCGAACTCAACGTGATCTCGGCCTGCGTGCTGGGTGGCGTGTCGCTCATGGGCGGCCGTGCGACCATCAGCGGCGTGATCGTCGGCGTCCTCATCATGGGCACGGTGCAGAATGCGATGAGCCTCATGAACATCGACGCCTTCTACCAATACCTCGTGCGCGGCGCGATCCTCCTGATCGCGGTGCTCGTGGACCAGCTCAAGAACCGCAGGCAATCCCGCTGATGACCGATCCCTTCAAGCCGATCTCCCCGCAGCGCCAGGCGCACGCCGAAGGCGTGATCTGGGACGACCTGGCGAACCTGGTCCGCTGGACCGACATTGCCACCTCGAGGCTGCACGCCTACGACCCGGCTACCGGCGCCCTTTCCGAATCCGTACTGCCGGCGCGCCTGTGCTGCTTCGCGCTCACCCATGTCCCCGGGGTGCTGCTGCTGGCACTGGAGAAGCAACTCGCCCGCTACGACACCCGTGACGGTACGCTGCACGTGCTCGAGGACATCGAGCCGGACCTCACGGGCATGCGCGCCAACGACGGCCGTTGCGACCGCGGCGGCAACTTCGTCTTCGGCACGCTCAACGAGCGCGGGCCGGAGAAGATCGCCTCGTTCTGGCGCTACACGCACGACGGCAAGCTGGGCCGCCTGGCGCTGCCGAAGGCGGCGATCACCAATAGCATCTGCTTCAGCCCGGATGGCGGCACGATGTACTTCACCGATTCGCCCACGGCGCAGATCATGGCCTGCGATTACGACGCCGCGAGCGGCGAGGTGGATCGCATCCGCGTCTTCGCCGAGCTGCCGCCGGGCCTCGAGCCGGACGGATCGACGGTCGACGCCGAAGGCTTCCTCTGGAACACGCAGTGGGGCGGTTCGCGCGTGATCCGCTACGCGCCCGATGGCAGCTTCGACGCCGTGATCGACCTGCCGGCACGGCAGCCGAGCTGTGTGACCTTCGCTGGCCCGGCGCTGGAACGCATGGTGATCACGTCGGCCCACGTCGGGCTCGGCCCGGCCGTCCTGGAAGACGAACCCGCCAACGGCGCCATCTTCATCGGTACGCCGCCGCGCGGCCGCGGACTGCCGGAAGCCCGCTACGGCCATGGAGTGAGCGCATGACACAGCGGCCGGATCCGCGTACCACCCCGCTGCCCCGGCTCGCCGGCAAGGTGGCCATCGTCACCGGTGCCACGCAGGGCATCGGCGCCGCCACCGCGCGCCTGTTCGCGGCGCACGGCGCGAAGATCGTCCTCAACGTGCTCGAGGACAACGCGCAGGCGCGCGCGACCCTCGCCGGCCTCGATACCGACGAGGCCATGCTCTTCGAGGCGGACGTGACGGATCCCGTCGCCATACGGCGCATGGTCGCCGCGGCCACCGAGCGCTTCGGCGCGCCGGACGTGCTGGTGAACAACGCCGGCATCAACGTGTTCAACGACCCGCTGTCGCTCAGCGACGAGGAATGGACGCGCTGCTTCGAGGTCGACCTCAAGGGCGCCTGGAACTGCGCGAAGGCCGTGCTGCCCGGCATGCTCGGACTGGGCCGGGGCAGCATCGTCAACATCGCCTCCGTGCACGGCCACAAGATCATCCCGCACTGTTTCCCGTATCCGGTCGCCAAGCACGGGCTGATCGGCCTGACCAAGGCGCTTGGCATCGAGTACGCCGCGCGCGGCATCCGGGTGAACTCGATCTCGCCGGGGCTGGTGCTCACGGCCATCGCCGAAGCCGGCTTCGCCGCCGCGCCCGATCCCGAGGCCGAACGCCGCAAGCAGACCGAGATCCTGCCGAACAAGCGCATCGGCGAGCCCGAGGAGATCGCTTACACCGCGCTCTTCCTCGCGTCCGACGAGGCCCGCTACATCAACGCCGCCGATATCACGATCGACGGCGGCCGCTCCCAGCTCTACCACGAGTGAACGCCATGGCCTGGCCCACCGCCCTACCCCTCATCGCCATCCTCCGCGGCGTCACGCCGGAGGAGGTGGTCGCCCACGTCGAGGTGTTGCTCGAGACGGGGTTCGACGCCATCGAGGTACCGCTCAACTCGCCGGACTGGCAGCGCAGCATCCCGCTGGCGCTGGACGCCGCCGGCGACCGCGCGCTGGTCGGCGCCGGCACCGTGCTCACGCCCGAGGCCGTGGATGCCGTGGCCGACCTGGGCGGCCACCTGCTGGTCACCCCGAACACCGATCCGGCGGTGATCCGCCGGGGCCGCGAGCGCGGCATGTACACGTCCATCGGGTTCACCACGCCCAGCGAGGCCTTCGCGGCCCTGGCGGCGGGTGCGCAGTCCCTCAAGCTCTTTCCGGCATCGCAGTGGGGCCCGGGCTACGTGAAGGCCATCCGCGCCGTCCTGCCCCCGGATGTCCCCCTGCTTGCGGTCGGCGGCGTCACGCCGGAGAACATCGGCCAGTTCCTCGACGCCGGCTGCATCGGTGCGGGGCTCGGCGGCGACCTGTATAAAGCGGGACAGTCCGTGTCGCGCACGCGAGAGCGCGCGCAGGCCTTCGTCAAAGCCTATCGCTCGGTATAAGCATGAAGATCACCCGCATCACCACCTACCGCGTCCCGCCGCGCTGGATGTTCCTCAAGATGGAGACCGACGAAGGCATCGTCGGCTGGGGCGAGCCCGTGATCGAAGGGCGCGCGCGTACCGTCGAGGCCGCGGTGCACGAACTTTCCGAGTACGTGATCGGCAAGGACCCTTCGCGCATCAACGATCTCTGGCAGACGATGTACCGCGGCGGCTTCTACCGTGGCGGCGCCGTGTTCATGAGCGCCATCGCCGGCATCGACCAGGCGCTTTGGGACATCAAGGGCAAGGCGCTTGGCGCTCCCGTGTTCGAGCTGCTCGGCGGCCGCGTGCGCGACCGCATGAAGACCTATTGCTGGGTCGGCGGCGACCGCCCCGCCGACGTCATCGCGCAGATCCGCGAACGCCTCGCGCATGGCTTCGACACGTTCAAGATGAACGGGTGCGAGGAGATGGGCGTGATCGGGTCGAGCAAGGCGGTGGACGAGGCCGTGGCGCGCGTCGCGGAAATCCGCGAGGCGTTCGGCAACACCATCGAATTCGGCCTGGACTTCCACGGACGCGTTTCCGCGCCGATGGCGAAGGTGCTGGTGAAGGAGCTGGAGCCGTTCCGTCCACTCTTCATCGAGGAGCCGGTGCTGGCGGAACAGGCGGAATACTACCCGCGCATCGCGGCACAGACATCCATTCCGCTCGCGGCGGGCGAACGCATGTACTCGCGCTTTGAGTTCAAGCACGTGCTGGAGCGCGGCGGCATCTCCATCATCCAGCCCGACCTTTCCCACGCCGGCGGCATCACCGAGTGCGTGCGCATCGCCGCGATGGCCGAGGCCTATGACGTGGCCTTCGCGCCGCACTGCCCGCTGGGGCCCATCGCGCTGGCCTCGTGCCTGCACGTGGACTTCGTCAGCTGGAACGCCACGCTGCAGGAACAGAGCATCGGCATCCACTACAACCGCGGCGGCGAGGTGCTGGATTACGTGCTCAACAAGGAAGCCCTCGCGCTGGACGACGGCGGCTATGCGCAGCCGTTCACCGGGCCGGGCCTCGGCATCGACGTGAACGAGGAACTGGTGATCGAGCGCAGCCGGGAACCCGTCGACTGGCGGAATCCGCTGTGGCGGCATCCGGATGGCTCCGTCGCGGAGTGGTGAACTTCGTGGCGGCGTGCCCGCTGCCGCGGGATCGCCGCTGAAGCGGCTCCCACAAGGGAATCGCGAGGCTTGTGTGGGAGCCGCTTCAGCGGCGATTCGGTCAAGCGATAATCCGCACTTCGCCAGGGCCCAGTCCATCCAGCCGGTAATCACCGACCGCCTCGCGGATCAGCCGCAGCGTGGGCAACCCCACGGCGGCGGTCATTCGCCGCACCTGCCGGTTACGTCCTTCCCGCAGCACGATACGTAGCCATGCGTCCGGCACGGTCTTGCGAAAGCGCACCGGCGGATCGCGCGGCCAGAGCCATTCGGGTTCATCGATCGCCTCGACGCCGGCCGGCAGGGTCGGGCCATCCTTCAGCAACACGCCGCGGCGCAGCCGGTCGAGGGCTTCCGCGGAAGGCGTACCCTCGACCTGCACCACATACGTCTTGGGCTGCTTGTGCTTCGGATCGGCGAGGCGATGCTGCAACCTGCCGTCGTCGGTAAGCAGCAGCAAACCCTCGCTGTCCTGGTCGAGCCGCCCCGCCGCGTAGACGCCTTTCTGCGGGACGAAGTCGGCCAGCGTGCGCCGGCCGGCGTCGTCGGTGAACTGGCAGAGCACGCCAAACGGCTTGTTCAGCGCGACCAGCACCTCGCTTACTTCGCGGGCTTCACGAAGCGCAAGGTCATGCGGTCGGATTCGCCGATCGCCGCGTACTTCGCCTTGTCCTTCTCGCCCAGTTCGTACGTCGGCGGCAGGGTCCACACGCCCTTCGGGTGATCGTGGTTGTCCTTCGGGTTGGCGTTGACCTCGCTCTGGCCGTCGAGCCTGAATCCCGCGTCGGTGGCCAGCTTGACGACGTAGTCGGTCGGCAGGTAGCCCGTGTTCACCACCTCGTCGAGCTTCTTGCCCTTGTCCGCGCGGTGGTCTTCCACGCCGAGCACGCCGCCGGGCTTGAGCACTTTGTAGAACGCCTTGAACATGGCCTCGGCGCTGCCGTCGGCGGCCCAGTTGTGCACGTTGCGGAAGGTCAGGACCATGTCGGCCGAACCGTCGGGACCAAGGTTCGGCGTCTTGTCCTCGAATTCGACGAAGCCGGCGTTGCCGTAATGCGCCTTGTCGAAACCGAACTTCTTCTTCAGGGCCGCGGCGCTCTTGGAGCCGGGGGGCACGGCGGCGATGTAATGACCGTTGTCGTTGAGGAACGGCGCAAGGATTTCCGTGAACCAGCCGCCCGACGGCCAGATCTCGATCACGGTCATGTCCGGGCGGATGCCGAAGAAGGTGAGCGTCTGTTCCGGGTGGCGGTAGGGATCGCGGGCCTTGTTCTTCTCCGAACGCCAGCTGCCGTCGACGGCGGCCTTCAGCTGGGTCGAAGCCACCTGCCCGGCGCTGGCCGGCGGCGTGGCCTGGGCCGGCTGGTCGGCCTGGAATGCCTCGGCGCCGCAGGAGACGGCGAGGCCGATCACGCTGGCGATGACGAACTTCTTCGTGAACTTCTTCATGGCGACACCGCTACCTCTTTGGGGGATGGGCGGGAAGGCTAGCACGGCGGACTTGTAGGAGCCGCTATAGCGGCGAGAAGCCAACGAAGCGTCGAAGCCGTGAGGCGCATTCCCTCGCCGCTATAGCGGCTCCTACAGAAAGAACGCATCATGTCTGTCCCACCTCCCCGGGAAATCCGCATGTCCATGCGCCACATCCGCCCGCTGGCAGGCGGAGTCTTGTTCGCGCTGTGTGCGACAGCCGCGGCACAAGACGCACGACTGGCACCGGTTGTCGTGACCGCGACGCGCAGCGCGCAATCGCCGTACGACATCCCCGCCGCCATCGACGTCGCCACCACGCCGCCGGACGGGTCGCTGGACGTGAATCTGTCCGAGCGGGTTCAGGCGATCCCCGGCATCGTGGCCCGCGACAGGCAGAACTACGCCCAGGATGCGCAGGTGTCGATCCGCGGCTTCGGTGCACGTTCCACCTTCGGCATCCGCGGCGTACGGCTCTATACCGACGGCATCCCGGCCAGCATGCCGGACGGCCAGGGCCAGGTCTCGCACTTCAACCTCGACTCCGCCGAGCGCGTCGAAGTCCTGCGCGGGCCGTTCTCCGCCCTCTACGGCAATGCCTCCGGCGGCGTCGTGCAGCTGTTCACCGCCGACGGCACCGATCCCGCCGAACTCCGCTTCGGCGTCGCCGGCGGCAGCAATGGCAACTTCCGCAGCTCGGTCAACGCGCGGGGCGTGGACGGTCCCGTGGATTACAACGTCGACTTCACCCACTTCCGCACCAGCGGTTATCGCGAGCACAGCGCCGCACGCCGCGAGTCGGGCAACGCGAAGATCGGCTGGAAGATCGACGAGGATGCGAAGCTCACCCTCGTGGTGAACACGCTCGACGTGCCCGATGCGCAGGATCCCCTGGGCCTTACGCGGCGCCAGTACCAGGCCGATCCGCGCCAGGTCGCCGCGGCGGCAAAGACCTTCGATACGCGCAAGTCGGTGGACCAGCAGCAGGCGGGGGTCGTCTACGACCAGCGCATCGACGACGCCAACAGCCTGCGCGTGATGGGCTATTACGGCCGGCGCGGGGTGAGGCAATACCTGTCCATCCCCGTCGCCACCCAGGTCTCGCAGCCTGGCAGCTCCGGCGGGGTGGTGGACCTGGACAATGAATACGGTGGCGGCGACGCGCGCTGGACCTGGCGCGACACGCTCGCAGGCATGCCGCTCGAAGTGGCGGCCGGCGTGGCGTACGACAATCAGGAACAGCACCGCCAGGGATACGAGAACTTCCAGGGCGACACCCTCGGCGTGCGTGGCGCAAAGCGCCGCGACGAAATCGACCGCGTGTTCGACTTCGACCAGTACGCGCAGGCCGACTGGCGCGTGGCCGACGACTGGACCCTGATGGGCGGCGTCCGGCATAGCGAAGTGCGCTTCCGTTCCACCGACCGCTATGTCGCGGCAGGCAATCCGGACGACAGCGGCACGGTGACCTATTCGGCGACGACGCCGGTGTTCGGGGTGCTCTGGCGCGCGACTCCCTGGATGCACGTCTACGCGAACTGGGGGCGCGGCTTCGAGACGCCGACGTTCTCCGAGCTGGGCTATCGTACCGATCGCGGTCCCGGCCTCGCCTTCGGGCTGAAGCCGTCGCATTCGCGCAACGCCGAGATTGGCCTGAAGCTGCGTCCGTCGGAAGCGATGGAAGCCGGGCTCGCGGTATTCCGCGCGGACAGCGACGACGAACTCGCCGTGGCGACGAACCTCGGCGGCCGCACCACCTACCAGAACATCGCGCGGTCGCGCCGCCAGGGCATCGAGGCGTCGTTCAAGGACGAGCTGGCAAGGAACCTCCGCTTCGTCGCGTCGTACACGCACCTGCAGGCGAGCTTCCGCACACCGTTCCTCACCTGCGTCGCCCCCGGGTGCTCCGCGCCGGATACACCGGTGGACGCAGGCACGCGCATCCCGGGCGTACCGCGCTCCGTGGGGTATGCCGCGCTGAACTACGGCGCCACGAGCGGATGGCAGGCCGGACTCGACGTGAGCGCCATGGGCGCCACCTCGGTGAACGACCTCGGCACCGAATCCGCGCCGGGTTACGCGCTGTTCGGGCTGTCGGGCAGTTATGTGTTCGACCAGGGGCCGTGGCGGGTGAACACCTTCGCGCGGGTGGACAACCTCGCCGACCGGCATGTGATCGGTTCGGTGATCGTCAACGACGGGAACGGACGGTATTACGAGCCGGCGCCGGGGCGGAGCTTCCTGGTGGGCGTAGACGTCCGCTGGCGCTGAAAGCTCTTTGTAGGAGCCGCTATAGCGGCGAGGAACGCTGCGGTGAGGCCAGGTTTTCCTCGCCGCTATAGCGGCTCCTACCAAGGTGCGTCAGCCTGAGATGGCCAGGCGTTCGGAGCGGTACATCCACGCCGTGGCCCACACTGCCAGGATCGCCGCGACGAAACCGCCCGCGAGACACAAGCCCATCTGCCAAGCCGGCACACCGTCGCCGCGCAGCAGCTGCACGATGCCGAGGTTCTGCCCAAGCAGCGGTACCGCGTACATCCACGGCTCCGCGCGCACCGGGATCACCGACAGCAGGGCGCTAGGCAATACCGGGATGATCATGAGGATCGAAAGGTACGTCTGCGCCTCGCGATAGCTCTTGGCAAAGGCCGAGACAAGCGACTGCAGTGCGGCGAGCAGGAGGATGAGCGGCAGCATCAACAGCACCACCTGCGCGCCGAAACGCAGCCCGAGGTCCAGCGCGATGCCCAGTTTGTCGGTGGGAATGAACCACGGTGCCGTGGCGAAGGCAGCCACGCTGAGCAACAGGCTCACCACGGAGAAGGTACAGATGGCGCCGAGCTTCCCCGCCAGGATCTTCCATCGCGACACCGGATTCACGAATAGTGGCTCCAGCGACTGCCGCTCGCGTTCGCCGGCGGTAAGGTCGATCGCGAGGTACATGCCGCCGAGGAAGACGGTGAGCACGAAAAAGTAGGGCAGGAAGGAGAACATCAACGCGGAACGCGACTGCGACGTGGCCTGGTCGCGCTCTGCCACCTGTACCGGCCACGCCGTCGTCGGCGACAGACCGCGCGCGATGAGCCGCATGGCGCCTTCGCGCTTGCCGTAGCCCTCGATCACGTTACGCACGCGCGCCACCGGCGTGGACGCGTCGCGGCGCGACGAATCGTAAATCAGCTCCACCTGCACGGCCTGCCCCTTGCTCCAGGCCTGCACATACGACGGCGAGATGCGCACGATGACGTCGGCACGCTGCTCCCGCACGGCGGTTTCCGGGTCGGACGGTGCCGGGGCGGCGTCGATACCCGCACTCTTCAGCGCGACGACGAGATTCGGCGCGAGGGCCGCGCCGATGACGGGGACGGAGAGCGGCCGGTCGGATTTCTCCAGCTGCTGGTTGATCATGATGTTCATCAGCATGATGAACATCACCGGCCCCAGCAGCGGGCCGGTGATCAGCGCGTTGACCAGCGTACGGCGGTCGCGCAGGTTCTCGCGCACTTCCTTCCAGTAGACCGTGCTGAAGGCATTCATGCGGCGAGCCCCTCGTCGGTACCGATGATCTTCACGAACGCGTCCTCGAGACTGGCTTCGCCGGTCTGCGCCAGCAGCGCCCCGGGCGGCTCGTCGGCGACGACCCGCCCGTGCGCGATCACCACGATGCGATCGCACAATGCCGCCACCTCCTGCATGATGTGGCTGGAGAAGAGCACGCAGCGTCCCTCGTCTTTCAGGCGGTGCATGAAACGACGCATCGCACGGGTCGCCATCACGTCGAGCCCGTTGGTCGGCTCGTCGAGGAGCACGTTGCGCGGGTCGTGCACGAGGGCGCGGGCAATCGCCGTCTTCACCCGCTGGCCCTGCGAAAAGCCTTCCGTGCGGCGGGCGGCGATGTCGCGCATCTCCAGCGCCTCGATGAGGGCCTCACGGCGTTCGCGCAGAAGGTCGGGCGGCACACCGTGCAACCGGCCGAAGTAGTCGATGTTCTCCGCCGCGGTGAGCCGTTTGTAGAGGCCGCGCGCATCGGGCAGCACGCCGAGCTGGCGGCGTACCGCGAGCGGGTCGGCCGCGGCATCCACGCCATCGACCAGGACCTGTCCGGCGTCCGGCGTCATCAGCGTGTAAAGCATGCGCAGCGTCGTGGTCTTCCCCGCCCCGTTGGGGCCGAGCAGGCCGGTGATCTCGCCGTCGCGCGCGGTAAAGCTCACGCCGTTCACGGCGCGCACATCGCCGAAGGCCTTGTGCAGGTCCCTTACCTCGATCATGGCGTCGCTCCGTTGAAACCGACGAAGACAGGCAAGGGCGCGAGGCGCTCGAGGCAGCCGGCGTCGAGGCCCTTCGCGTCGGCCTTGTCGATGAAATGGTCCAGCAGACGCGGCATGCAGCCGCGCGCCACCACATTGTGGCCTTGTCCCTTGAGGACGAAGTGACGGCCGTTGGGAAGGCCTTTCAGCACCTCCTCGCCATAGCGCGGGGGCGTTACCGGGTCGAACTCCCCGGACATCAGCAGCGCCGGCACGTCGCTCTTCAACGGCTGGCGGAAGTCGGCCGGACGCGCACCGTGCGGCCATACCGAGCATGCCGTGCGGAACGCCTCGATCATCGTGTCGCCGAGGATGGTGTCCTTGTCCTCCGGACGCGAGCGCAGCAAGTCGGCGTCCTCTGAGCAGATCACCGAATACTGCATGCCACCGTCCATGGTGTCGCCCAGGTCGCCGGTAAGCAGCTTGGCCTGGCCGAGCAGCGGACCGACGTCCCCGTGCGCCGCCGCGTCGATGGAAAGCGGCAGCAGTGCCGCGGTTTCCGGCGAGTACGCGAACATGCGCACCACCGTGGCCAGCGAGTATTCGCTGAGCACGCGCTGCACGGAGGCGTAGTTCTGCGGATCGCGGAAGCTGACCTTGTGCGGATTGGCCCGCAGCGCGTCTCGCAGCTGGTAGAGCGTCTGGTAAGGATCGCTGTAGCGCTTACGGCAGGCCGCGTCGGCATGGCAAAGCGCGAACTGCGCCTTGAGCGCGGTGTCCAGGTTCACCGCGAAGTCCTCGCCGAGCACGAGGCTGTTCGGCGCGATGCCGTCGAGCACGAGGGTGCGCAGTCCTTCGGGATGGTGCATGGCGTATTGCTGCGCCACACGGGTGCCATAAGAGACGCCGACAAGGTCCAGCCTCGGCGAGCCCAGTGCGCGGCGCGCGTCTTCCAGGTCGGCCACGGCGTCCGTGGTCGTGTAGAAGCGCACATCGGCATGCTTCGACAGCCGGTCGAGGCAGGCGAGCGTCTCCTTGCGCACGGCCTCGGCATCGAAGCCGCTCTCGTCTTCCACCCCGCCGGGCGCACCCGGTTCGTCGTCGCGACAGCTCAGCGGATTCGATGCGCCCGTGCCGCGCTGGTCGAGCAGGAGCAGGTTACGGTGCGAAAGCAGCGGCGACAGCGCCGGGGCGATGGCCGGATAGCTTTCGGCCGCCGACTGGCCGGGGCCGCCCGCGATGAAGGCGACCATGTCCTCCGCGGGCACCTGCGCGCTGCTGCGCACGATGGCGAGCCGCAAGGAGATCTTGCGGCCTTCGGGATGGGCGCGATCTTCCGGCACTTCGAACGCCGTGCACCAGGCCGCGGTCGACAGCCCCGAATGCGGTTGCGGCAGTTCGCAGGGCTTCAGTTCCAGCGAGCCCAGTTTCCAGATGCGCGGCGGTGCGGGTTTCGTCGCCGCGAGCGGTGGCGCGACCGCGGTCGATGCGTCGCCATCGTGGCGCGTCCACTGCCGTCCGGCCAGGACGGCGGCGACGATGGCGACGACGATGGCTATCCGTGGCGCACGTTTCATGCCTCTTCCCCCGGGCTGAAAATGGATTCGATGGACAGTTCGAAGAGCTTCGCGATCTTGAAGGCCAGCGGCAGGCTGGGATCGTACTTGCCGGTCTCGATCGCGTTCACCGTCTGCCGGGACACGTCGAGCTTCTCGCCCAGGTCGGCCTGCGACCAGCCCAGCAGGTTACGGAGTTCGCGAACGCGGTTGTTCATCGCGAGCGGTAATACAAGCGGACGGCGCACTTCGCCACGCCGAAGGATCCCAGCAGCACCGGCAGCACCCAGATCGCCACGGCTTCGGGCGGCGGCGGCGGAATCACCTTCGCGTTCAGCAGCATGCCATAGGTGAAAAATCCGAAACCGCCGATCGCGCCGCCGATGGCGATGGCTTCGAGGTCGATGCGCCGCTCGAACTCGTCCTGGTCGCGGATCACCCGCACCATCGCGCGGATGAGGAATGCGACGGGCAAGACCGGAAGAAGGGTGACGACCGTGCGTGCCGTGGTGCCTTCGAGCGTCCTGAGCCATCCGACCGACAGGAAGATCAGCGCGACATAGACGAACATCGCTGGAAACAGTTCACGCAGGTAACGCTTGTGCACGGCACGCATCGCCACTCCCCCATCAGTGCGCGTTGACGAAATCGACCAGCGTCTTCTGGAAGGCCGCGGGCTGGTCGAGCATGACATAGTGCCGGGAGGGCCCGGCGGAAAAGTCCGCCGCGTTGTATGGCGAGATCTCGAGGATGGGCAGCGTCGCGTGCTTCAGCGCCGGCCGGAAGTCGGCGGCGGCATCCTCGCTCATGTAGCGCGCCACCGCCTTCTGGTCGCTGCGCGCGTTGAGCGGTGCGACCGTTTCGGCCAGCTTCGGGTCCAGGGTGCCGACCTTCCGCATGTAACCGAGTTGCTGTGCGCGGTACGCATCCGGCGAGGCGTTTTCGAGCTGGTTACGCATCTGCGCGGCGATGGCGGTGCGCTGCTCCGGCGTCACGTTATCCATGCCGGGAAAGACCGGCAGTCCGTCGATCGCCACGACGCCGGCGGTGAGCGGGCGCCGCGGCGGCCTTGACGTCGTCGAAGGTGGAGGCGACACAGGTGGCGGCCACCAGCGCGGCAAGACGGAACAGGATGCGGTACGACATGCGACGAACCTCCTGGCGGGATGGAAGCGTGTCAAGCACGCTTTACATCATCCTGCGGGCTTCGGCAGCCTGTGTCAAGCATCCTTTACATTATTCGCAGCATCCATGGCTTCTTGCCCAGGCCTTGGCCCACCCTACGAAGCGACCACACAACACGAAGACTAGAAATGCCATGTAGCGCCGATGCGGACGGCACGGCCGGATTCACCGCCATGACCCCGGGCAAGACGAGCTGAGGTGTCGATGGAGGCTGTCCAGCGCGCGTCGAGTTCGAATGTCGCACCGGCGGCGGCATCGATCGTGCGGCCACCGCGGCCCGTGGGCAGGCGCTCCCCGGCAGCCAGGAGCGATGCACCGGTGTCGCGCGCGAGGCCGTAGCGAAGATCCAGGTAGGGCGACCATGTGCGGATCGTCCTTCCCTGCGGCTGAAGCAGCAGCGAGGCCCGGGCGCCCGCTCGCACCGTCGCGCGCCGGGGTGAACCGGCCGCCAGTTCGATGCCGTCGGTGTCGCGCGCCTTTCCGAAGCGCAGGCGCTGCCAGAGGACCGATGCGCCGGGCTCGACGAGAAGGCGCGCCGATGGCCGCCAGTGGAAGCCCACGGAGGCCATCGCTTCGTTGGCGCTTGCGCGCAGGTTCGGCAGTACCTCGCCGCGCACCGGCGTATGCGCGGCGATGCGGTAGCGACTGAAGCCGTAAGCGGAGGCCAGCGCCCATCCGCTTTCCGTCGTCAGCACCGCATGCCATGCCAGGGCGCGCGCTTCCGCGCGCGCGTCGCTGCGACCCTCCGCGGCACGGGGAAGGATGCGCGAACTGCCCGAGGAGAGTGCGATGCCGGTACGCACCGTCGTTTCGCCGATGGCATGGACGAGCATGTCGGCCGCGATCTGGAGGCCACGATCGCGACGCCGGTAGTCCACGCCATACGAGGTGGCGGCAAGACGGCTGCGATACATCGCGTCGCCGCCGAAAGCCCTTACCCGCAGGGCCGGTTCGCGTGACGGCCCGACATCGCCGGGACGCAGTGCGCCCATGGCGGACCGGCCATAACCGAAGAGCGCATGGGCCAGCACGAGGTAAGCGGGCACTTGCGGCGCCAGTGCGGCACGCGATGCCGCACCGGCCGTGCGCATGCTTTGCAGGCGGAAATCCCAATAGTCGGCACCCTGCCCGTCGACCAGCCGTTGTGCCGGATCGCTGCGACCGGGCTCGTATGCGTACAGCCGGTATTGCCAGGGACCGACGGCCACGTAGTCGCCGGCAAGATGGAACGACTCCGCGCTCGCCGCGCCGCCGACCTGCACGACGCTGATGCCGTCGCCGGGCCCGTTCACGCCGTCGCGTCCAGCCGTGGATGCGCCGGTGCCGCCGGTGTGGACGACGTGCAAGGCGGTACGGCCGACGGCATCGCCATGAACCAGCAATCGATCCGTCGCCTGCCGCCGCAGCGTTCCCCCTGCGTCCAGGCGGGTGCCCAGTACGACGCCGCCGGCCGCCACGTCCGCCTGCCAGGTGCCGACACGGAGGGTCCGAAAGCCCGGCTGGAGGCGATCGAAGACGATGCGACCGCCCGGATCGAGGCGAACCTGCCGGACATCGCTGTCGCCCGTGAGCGTCCATGCCGCATCGGACAGGGAAAGCGACCTCAGCCGGCTGCCGCGCCCACGCCACGCGCCGCGCGCGATGTGCAGGTCGAGTTCGCCTTTTCCGGCACGCACGGCATCGCCATCGATGTGCCCTGCCACGGCATGGATCGAAAGCCCGGGTCCACCGCTTTCGATTCGCCCCTGCACCGCGCCTCCTTCCAGGTGCACGCGCGCCGCGCCGTCGTTCTGGAAGCGCGTGGCAATGGCATAGCCGGGGCCGGCCTGGAGCACCGTATCGCGCAGGCGCACCTCGCCGCCATCGAGTGCGAGCGCCGTGGCGCCGGACCCACTCGCCAGGATGCGACTGTCCGTGGCGACGACACGGGAATGACCGGTGACGAGAAGACCGACGCCATGCGTCCCGGTGGACTCGACGCGCAAGTCGCGGAACGCGCCTTCGCCCTCCCTTTGCACGACGATACCGATGCCGGCGTGCCCGGACGCGGCGACCCGTGTCCCGCCCAGGTCGAGCAGGGCCTTGCGCTGCGCCTGGATGCCGATACCCCACGAACCGCTCACCGCGACGCGACCGCCCACAAGCGACAACCCTCCGCCATCGGAAACGAACACGCCGTATGCGCGCGAGGTGCGCGTGCCCACGCCCTCGTTGACGAAACTCGCGTCTTCCGCATCGAGCGTGGCCCGCGGGTCCACCCTGGCCGCCATCGTCCCCGGAGCGGTGGCATGCACGACGTCGCCGGGATCCAGTTGCTCCGCCATGCCGCGTTCGACGACCAGGTTCGTCGCCCGCGCATGGGCCTGCGTGACGAACGCGGCGGCTAGCGCCATCGTCAGGGTGCCGTGCCCCCATCTCTTCGTGACCATGCCCGCTCCTTGCTCGGCGACAGAGCAAGGCACGTTAGTCGCGGCCCGCTGCCTTGTATGTCGGGCAGCCGCGCGAGGAGCGTCAGGTCATGGCGTCAGTCGTCGTCGCGAGACCAGCCGCCCCGTCGCGGCTTGCCGCCAGGCTTCACCGCGGGCTTGCGCTTCAGACGGGCTTCGAGCGTCGCCGCCTGTTCCTCGCGCTCCTCATGCAGCTTGAGGTAGTTGCGCCAGCGTTGCGGCGAGAGCTCGCCGGAGGCCAGCGCCGCCTGGATCGCGCAACCGGGTTCGTTGCCGTGGCTGCAATCCGCGAAGCGGCATTGCGCCGCCAGCGTCTCGATATCGGCGAACAGATCGAGGTTCTCCTCACCGGTGAGCTTGAGTTCGCGCATGCCCGGCGTGTCGATGAGGCACCCGCCCGCCGGCAGGCTGAGCAACGCGCGATGCGTGGTGGTATGCCGCCCACGGCTGTCGTGCGTGCGCACCGCGCCCGTAGCCATGCGTTCCTCCCCGAGCAACGTGTTCGTGAGGGTGGACTTGCCCGCGCCGGACGATCCGACCAGCACCGCACTCATGCCGGGACCGAGGTACGGTGCCAGCAGGTCGACGGTCGCCGGATCCTTCGCGTTGATCGCGTGCACGACCGCGTCCGCGGGGAGACGGGGGGCAAGCGCCGCGATCGCGCCGTCGACGTCCACGCCGGTATCGGCCTTGCCGAGCAACACGACGGGACGCGCACCCGAACCTTCCACGAGGGTGAGGTAACGCTCGATGCGCGAAGGGTTGAAGTCACCGTCCAGGCCGGTGAGCACCAGGACGTAATCGATGTTCGTGGCGATGATCTGCCGCTCGTATCGCTCACCCGCCGCCGCACGGGTGAGCACGGAACGGCGCGGAAGCACCGCTTCGATCACCGGATGGCTGGCATGGTCGAGGAAGACGAAATCGCCTACCGCCGGCCGCAGCGACGGGTCCAGGCCACGCTTCAGGAACGCGCCCGCCGGCTGGGCGTTGAACGCAGACGAGCCGTCATGCACCTCGTAGCCGGCGCGATGCTGCGCCACCACGCGCGCGAGGCGGCGTGGATCGTCCGGCAGGGCGACATCGCGCCAGCCGATATGACGCAGGCGCGCCAGTTCCGGGGTGTCGGTCATCATGGGACGGGATTATGCCCGCTCGCGGCGCCGGAAGGACGCTGCTAGGATCGGGACACGATCGCCGGGAGAGGCCCGGCGCAGCCACCGGACGCAAGACGTGTCACCCATCAAGCCCAGCGCCCACCTGGCGGACGTGCGTTACGAGATCCGCGGCGCCCTCACCCGCCGCGCCCGCGACATGGAAGCCGCCGGCCAGTCGATCATCAAGCTCAATATCGGCAATCCCGGACGCTACGGCTTCGCCACCCCGGCCCACCTGCGCGAAGCGATCGGCGCTCACCTGGCGGACAGCGAAGCCTACGGTCACGAACAAGGCCTGGAGGAGGCGCGCGAGGCCATCGTCGTCCAGCAGCGGATGCGCGGCGCCGGCGGCGTCGATGCGGAACGCGTCTTCGTCGGCAACGGCGTGAGCGAGCTGATCGACATCTCCCTGCGCGCGCTTCTCCAGCCGGGCGACGAGGTGCTGCTCCCCAGCCCGGATTATCCGTTGTGGAGCGCCGCCACCATCCTCAACGACGGCAGCCCGCGCTATTACCGCTGCCTCGCCGCGAACGGGCACCTGCCCGACCCGGACGAAATCGATGCCCTCGCAGGGCCGCGCACGCGTGCGCTCGTGCTCATCAACCCGAACAATCCCACCGGCGCGGTCTATCCGAAGGCCTTGCTGGAACGCATCGTGGAGGTCGCGCGCCGGCATGGACTGCTCCTGCTCTGCGACGAGATCTACGACG
Source organism: Luteibacter yeojuensis (assembly GCF_011742875.1). Classification (NCBI taxonomy): domain Bacteria; kingdom Pseudomonadati; phylum Pseudomonadota; class Gammaproteobacteria; order Lysobacterales; family Rhodanobacteraceae; genus Luteibacter; species Luteibacter yeojuensis. The sequence goes on along the minus strand of NZ_JAAQTL010000003.1, from coordinate 142,785 downwards.
AGATCCTCTACGACGACGTACCGTTCCAGCCGCTCGCGGCCATCGCGGGCGACCATCCCTGCGTGAGCTTCGGCGGCTTGTCGAAGGTGCATCGCGCCTGCGGTTATCGCGTGGGCTGGATGAGCCTGTCCGGCGATCCGCGCCGCACCGCCGATTACCGCGATGCGCTCCAGCTGCTCGCCGCGCTGCGCCTGTGCGCGAACGTCACCGCGCAATGGGCCGTGCGCCCCGCACTGCTCGACAAGCCCACGATCGGCGAACTCACCTCGCCGGGCGGTCGCCTGCACGAGGCACGCCGCATCGTCCTCGAAGGCGTGTCGGCCAGCCCGTTCCTCGACGTCGTCGCCCCGGGCGGCGCGATCTACGCATTCCCGCAGGTGCGGGCCGAGGCCATCGCGTCCTTCGACGACACCGCCTTCGCCTTGCGCCTGCTGGAAGAGGAAGGCGTGCTCGTCGTTCCGGGCACCAGCTTCAACCTGTCCGCCAGCCGGCACCTGCGCCTCACGCTGCTGCCGGAGCCGGCGCAACTTGCCGAGGTCTTCGTGCGCATCGACCGCGTGCTGGGCCGCATGGCGGCGGAGGCGGCACCGACCGCCAGCGCGGTGGCCTGATTCGTGGGTGCAGCCTCGTTTCTCGCCCTGGGCGACTCGTACACGATCGGCGAAGGCGTCGAAGAAGAGGGTCGCTGGCCCGTCCAGTTGGCCGCACGACTACGCGAGCGCGGCATCGCCGTCGACGCCCCCCGCATCGTCGCCACCACCGGCTGGACCACCGACGAACTGTCGGCGGCGATGGATGCCGCCGCGCTCTTGCCGCGTTACGACCTCGTCACGCTGCTGATCGGCGTGAACAACCAGTACCGTGGACGATCCGTGGCGGAATACCGGGAACAGTTTCTCGCCTTGCTCCGGCGTGCCGCCGAGCTTGCCGGCGACGTGCGCCGCGTCCTCGTCGTCTCCATTCCCGACTGGGGCGTGACGTCTTTTGCGGAAGGCCGCGACCGCGCGGCCATCGCCCGCGAGATCGATACCTTCAACGCCGTCGCCCGCGACGAAACCCTGCGGATGCATGCGCACTGGGTCGACGTGACACCGGCCTCGCGCGAAGCCGGGGCCAGGCCCGGCATGCTGGTGGACGACGGACTGCATCCGTCCGCGGCGCAGTACGCGATCTGGACACGGACGATACTGTCCGAAGCCGAAGCGGCCCTGGGCGAATAACCCCTGTGGGAGTCGGCTATGCCGGCGATCCCGCGGCAGCGGGACGCTTGCCGCGAGCACCCATCGCCGCTGAAGCGGCTCCCACACAAAGCCGGCATCGTGCAGGAAAACGGAGGGCCCCCTGCGCGATAGCAATATCTTTGCAATGCGCGCGCCATGCCCCGGTTACCTCCCGGCCCGAGACTGGCGACCCGGGACAACCCCCGGGAACCGATGCCATGGCGAAGCTCACCTGCCGCAGCGCCTTCATCTCCGACGTGCACCTCGGCACGCCCGATTGCAAGGCCGCCTACCTCCTCGACTTCCTTCGTGGGCTCGACTGCGAACGGCTCTACCTTGTCGGCGACATCGTCGACCTGGAAGCACTGGCGAAGCGCCACTGGTGGCATGCCGACCACACCGCCGTGCTGGCCGAACTCGTCGCGATCGCCGGGCGCGGCATCGAGGTCGTCTACATCCCGGGGAACCACGATTTCCAGATGCGCGGCCTCGTGGGCACCAGCATCGCGGGCATCCGCGTCGAACTGGACGCCATCCACGAAGGGGCCGACGGCCGCCGCTACCGGGTGAGCCACGGCGACGAATTCGATCCCGAGCACGTCGGCCGGCGCTGGATCGCCTGGCTGGGCGATACGCTGCACCGCTTCATCTGCTGGGCGAACCGGCGCGTGCACGCGGTGCGCTCGCGCCTGGAACTTCCCTACCTGCCGCTGTCGATCATCCTGAAGTCGCATGTCGGCGCCGCGCTGGCGTATATCCGAGACTACGAGCAGCGCGTAGCGCGCGACGCCCGCGAGCGCGGGCTCGACGGTCACATCTGCGGGCACATCCATTTCGGCCACGTGCGGCCGATGGAGGGCATCCTCTACCTGAACGACGGCGACTGGGTGGAGCACTGCACGGCCCTGGTCGAGGATTTCACCGGCGCGATGGAACTGATCCACTGGACCGACCGGGTGACGCCGCTCGGCCGCGCGAGCCGGGAGACCGTCCTGCCCTCGCCGGAAGCCGTGCTGGGCTTCGCCCCGCTGGCGGACTGCCGGGCGGACCTGTCCGGCCTGCGCGGTGCCGAGGTGTCGATAGCGGGTTGAAACGGACCGGAACGGGCCCATGTGCGAGGGATGCCGGTAAAATGGCCCCTTTCCCTCCCGCGGTGACCCCATGGCCCTCGATACACCCACCCGCGAGCGCATCGAATCCCTCCTCGGCCAGCACGACGTCGTGCTGTTCATGAAGGGCACGCGCCAGCAGCCGATGTGCGGATTCTCCGCCGCGGCGATCAATACCCTGAACGACGTGGTTCCCACCTACCACACGGTGAACGTGCTGGAAGACCCGGAGATCCGCGAGGGCATCAAGGAATTCGGCCAGTGGCCCACCATTCCCCAGCTCTATGTGAAGGGCGAGCTGGTGGGCGGATCGGACATCATCCGGCAGATGTACACCAGCGGTGAGCTCTACACCCTCTTCGGCGCTCCCGCGCCGGATCGCACGCCGCCGGAGATCACCATCACCGAGAAGGCCGCCGAGGCCATCCGTGGCGGCATGGCGAATGCGCAGGGCATGGCCCTCCACCTGGAGATCGGTCCCGACCACAGCGCCGGCTTCCAGCTCGCCCCGGCCGGCGACCACGACATCGTCACCGTCGCCAGCGGCATCGAGGTGCACTTCGATCCCGGTAGCGCCGCGCGCGCGAAGGGCATCGTGATCGACTGGGTGTCCACCGTGCAGGGCGAAGGTCTCAGCCTCAAGTTCCCGGGCGCCGTCGAGATCGGATCGCTCAGCGTGCAGGAACTGAAGGCCAAGCTCGACGCCGGCGATGTGGTGCTCGTCGACACCCGCCCCGCGCACAACCGCGCGACCGTCGCACCGATCGGCGGCGCGCGCATCCTCGAGAACGAAGGCTACGAAGGTCTGGCCCAGCTACCGAAGGACACGCCGATCGCCTTCATCTGCAATGTGGGCGTGTCCAGCCGCGCCGCGGCCGAGCGCTTCGCGGCGCACGGCTTCACGCAGCTGTTCAATGTCGAAGGCGGCATGGATGCGTGGATGCGCGAGGTCGGCGCTTGAGTCACCTTTAGTAACCGTTGTAGGAGCCGCTATAGCGGCGAGAAGCCAACAAAGCGATGAAGCGGCGGCGCCAGCCTTGTCTGGTAATGCCGCCATGACGGCGTGGTAGGACCGGCAATGTGATCGCGAGGTTTCCTCGCCGCTATAGCGGCTCCTACAATAGCAATCAGCGCGTGTTGTCCTGACAAGGATCGTCTTTTATTTCAGCTTTACGGCTCAGGCTTCGGATGGCAAGTGATTGAGACTTCTATGGGTTCTGCTTCCACCCCCGAAAAGTCGCGTGCCGTCAATTCGATTAACTCGACGCGTGCCTCGTCACACCGATATGCGAGCTTGATCTCTGCCATTTCATCAGGATTATCCGCCAACTCATAGTCAACTGCGCAGCGCCTTGCACAGTTCTTTCGGGAAGCCTGGATCGCTAAAGGGAAGTCTGGAAATCCCTGCGCGGATACGGGTATCACGACGTTATCGTCGACCATCCCTTCGGCTCGGACCGGAGCGTCGATCTTCAAGGGAAGACATTTCTCGCCGGCCTCAAACAACCGATAGCCTTTTGCTACGCCGGCCATCGAATGCCCCATGAAGAAGATGTCTTTCAAAGCTGCCGCATCTTCAGCGTTGGTGTGAAACCCTACCTCGACAATTACCGATGGCATTGCGGCAAGTCGATTCTCGCCGTGATTGCCCGGCGTCGAAGCTGAGTCGATGGGAAAGTCCTTGTATTGATCCAAGGAGTGAATCGACTCTCGCATGTAGCAGAGAATCATCGAGCCCAACCGCGAGGATTCGGCGCTAGCCATGTGGTGGAACACCCTTGTTCCCCTCGCAGATGGATTATCGGAAGCGTTTGTGTGAATGTGCACAAGTGCTCCTGCGCCAACCTCATTGGCATAGAGCGGCCGGCTTCTTATATCTTCGTCGCGCTCGCGGAGGCTGTCGGAACTATCCGGAAGCGAGTGCCAGATGTCGGGGCGCTCCGGCAGCTTATCCGCGATTTGATATCTTGCGGCTACCATGTGATATGGCTGACCACTTGGTTGGTGACCGGCAAACCTCGCCTCCCTTATCCAACCCGCTGAGATGTTGTGAGGAAGAAGCTTCCCATAGAGCATAGTGGCGTACTGTGTAGTTATTTCGTCCTCTAATATGCCGTTGTAAATCTCTCGCTGAGGACGCCAATCCTTATATCCGTGGTGGTAGTAATATCCATGTCCAGCCCCAATCAGAACCGCTGGTCCATCGCTCCTTACCTGCTCGGTCGGTCGTTCCCTCGGGCGATCGCTCGGGAACCAAAGGTACATCTCCTTCCCCCCCAAACCGCCATTCGAGTCCCTTGAATCCCGGGATATCCTTAACCAGAGGCCATATCGCTTCCTGAACGTCGGATTCCAGATCCTCAACCCTTCCATATCCGGATACTGGCCCTAGCCTTTCATCCATATCCATGATCAGCCTGTTCGATACCACGTCGAATTCCGACCTGATATGAATTGGCAGTGGATCGTCTTCGAAGTACGGCTTTCGGTTCGCTACCTCGTTGGCTATGCCGTCAATCCGCCGCTCTAGCGTTTCCTTAGCCTCAGCGGTGAGTTCCGTACTGACGTGATCTGACGCGAAATTGATGGGCGCATGACATGCGACCGTTATAGCGAACAGAAGTGCAAAGGTTGCTTTCCTCGCACTTCTTGTTCTCTTCCTCTTGATCGATGACATCTGTCTTCCTCCTTTTCGTTCGGCTCATCTGAAGCTCATGGAAGGGCACGAACGGCGCACCTTGCATGGCGCGTCCAAGCTAGCCGGTGGCTTCCTGCTCGACTGCGCGAAAATTCTGAAAAATCTGACGCATTTCGCCACGAGTAGACGAAGGCGGCATGGATGCGTGGATGCGCGAGGTTGGCGCTTGAACTAACCGTTGTAGTAGCCGCTATAGCGGCGAGGGCAATCTTGCGAGGATGTCGCGAGGTTTCCTCGCCGCTATAGCGGCTCCTACAACGTGACGACCAGCACCACGACGGTGACTGCTTCCACCAGTTCCACCAGCGCACCGGCCGTGTCGCCGGTGAAGCCGCCGAGGCGGTGGATCACGGCGCGGCGCCATAGCCAGCCGGCGACGAACGCCGCGGCCAGGGCAATCAGCCCGGTCATGCCGAAGCACAGTGCCAGCCCCGTGCTCGCGGCGAGCGCCACACGGCACCCGCTCGCCGGCGCGCCGCGCAGCGGATCGCCAAGCCCACCCGTACGCACATAAGGCGTCGTCAGGAACCACGCGACGATGGCGGCGCGACCGAGCAGCGGCGGCAGCAACAGCAGCCATGGGTCGGCGAGCGTGGCGAGCGCGGCGAATTTCAGCAGCAGCAACAGCACCAATGCGACGATCCCGGCGGGACCGCTGCGGGGATCCTTCATGATCGCCAGCGTCCGGTCGCGGCTGCCCATCCCGCCAATCCAGGCGTCCGCACTGTCGCCGAGGCCATCGAGGTGCAAGGCACCGGTCAACGCGACCCACACGACGAGGACGATCGCGGCGGCAGGCAGGACCGGAAACACCCGGAGCAGCCACCCCATCGCGCAGGCGAGCAATACGCCGAGTACCAGCCCGACCAGTGGATACCACTTCAGCGACGCCGCCTGCGTGCCGGGCAGCACGGCGACGCGCGGCACCGGCAAGCGGGTGAGAAAGCCGAGAGCGGTCGCCAGGCCACGCATCAGGGCGCAGCCGTCACCGGATGGGACACGATCGCAGGCCATGCGATCGCGTGCAGCGACGCATGCGGCACGTCGATGCCCGCCATGTCGCCGAAGCCGCGACCCTCGCTCACGCAGCGCAGGAGGCGTATCGCGCCGCCGTGGGTCACGACGAGGACACGCGCATCCGCGGCTTCGGCGGCGACATCGTCGAGTGCCGACGAGAGACGCGAGAAGAAGGCATCGAAAGATTCCCCCCGCGGCGGCGGATGCGCCACGGGATCGCTCCAGAACCGTCCCAGCGCATCGCCCTCGGTTTCCGCGAGGGTCTCGATCGGCACGCCCTGCCAGTTCCCGAAGTGGTATTCGGCGAGACGCGCATCGATGCGCAATGGCAGTCCCCGCCGCTCCGCCAGTTCGGTGGCGAATGCGGCGCAACGCGTCAGCGACGACGACACCACGCGATCCCAGGCCTGCCCCTCCACGGCGTCGCGCAACTGGCGCCAACCGAGTTCGGAGAGCGGATCGTCCAGCTGTCCGCGGTAGCTGCGCTGGCCGGTGTCGCCGTGACGAAGCAGATGGATGCTCATGCGTCGGACACGCCGGCTTCGGCGAAAGTCGCCATCGAGCCATGCAAGGCGCAGGCGAGCCGCAGCAGCGGAACGGCCACGGCCGCACCGCTCGCTTCGCCGAGACGAAGGTGCAGGTCGAGCAGGGGCTCCGCCGCGAGTTCATCGAGCACGCGCGTATGTCCTCTCTCCCGCGAGCGGTGTGCGAAAAGAAGCCATGGCCGCACGTCGGGGCGCAGCGCCACGGCGGCGAGCGCCGCCACGCTGGCGATGAAACCGTCGACCAGTACGGGCATCCCGCGCTGGGCCGCCGCGACGAACGCGCCGGCGAGCGCCGCGATCTCGAAGCCACCGAGCCGGCGCAGCCGCTCGCGAGGCGTCATGGCATCCGCGTGCGTTTGCAGCGCACGGGCGATCACGCGGGTCTTGTGCGCCACGCCCTTCGCGTCCAGGCCCGTGCCTGCCCCGGTCAGCACGTCCGGCGTCTCGCCAAGCAGTGCGCACGCGAGGGCGCTGGCGGACGTGGTATTGCCGATGCCCATCTCACCGCCGATGTAGATATCCGTGCCCGCGGCGATGGCGCTTCCCACGCTCGCGACACCCGCGGCCAGCGCCGCGTCGAGCTGGATATCGGTCATCGCGTCGCCGGTGCTGAAGTTCGCCGTCGAGGCCGCGATCACATGGCGGCGCACGCCGGCGATCTCGCCCGGATCGTTCACCGTGCCGAGGTTCACGACTTCCAGGGTGGCGCGAAGTTCGCGCGCGAGCACGGCAATGGCCGCGCCGCCCTGCGCGAAGTTGCGCAGCATCTCTCCCGTCACCGCTTGGGGAAAGGCCGAGATGCCTTCCGCCGCCACACCGTGGTCCGCGGCGAATACGGCGATGTGCACGCGATCGGCCCGCGGCCGCGCGGCGGCCTGGAGTCCCGCGAGCTGGATGGCGAGCGCTTCGAGCCGCCCGAGCGAACCTTGCGGTTTCGTGAGCGTGGCCTGCCGCGTCGCGGCGGCATCGGCGGCGGCGCGGTCCGGTACGCGGCAGGGGGCCGCGAGCCAGTCGTTCATGGAAGTGTTCCTTTCAGGATCAGGGGGAGGCCCGCGGCGACGAAGACGACGCGGTCGCACCGTTGTGCGAGGGTCTGGTGGAGGCGCCCGGCTTCGTCGACGAAGCGGCGCGTGAGTTCGCCGAGGGGCGTGATGCCCAGGCCGACTTCGTTGCTGACGAAGACGATATCGCCCGGCAGCATGGACACCGTATCGAGGAACGCCTCGCGTTCCGCCGCGAAGCGGGAACCTTCCGCCAGGCCGAGGAGGTTGGACAGCCAGAGCGTGAGGCAATCGACAAGGACGAATCGGGATTCGCGCGCATGCCGGCGCAAGGTGTCCGCCAGCGCCAGGGGTTCCTCCACGCAGAGCCACTCCGTGGGACGCCGTTCGCGATGGTGCGCGATGCGCGAAGCCATTTCGCCGTCCAGTGCCTGTGCCGTCGCGACGTAGGCCACCTCGCGACCGCTGTCGATGGCGAGGCGTTCGGCCAGGGCGCTCTTGCCCGAGCGTGCGCCGCCGAGGATGAGGGTCAGCATGACGGCAGTCCGAAGAGCGAGGCGAGGGCAGCGGTGTCCATGTGCGCGTCGACGGCATCGGCGAGACGGTCGAGCGTGGCCTCGCGCAGCGCATGGATGTCCAGCGGCGCCGGCCCGGCGAGGCCCGCCCCGCCGAGCAGGGCGGCAAGCGCTTCGGGACGATCGAAGAGACCATGCAGGTAGGTTCCGACGACGCGCCCGTCCGCGGAACGCGCGCCGTCGTCGCGACCGTCCTCCAGGCGGACCGCAGGCCGCGACATCCCGTGGCCTTCGCTTATCCCGCAGTGGATTTCATAGCCCGACACCGGCGCGTCGCTTCCCGCGAGTCGACCCCGCACGTTATGCAGCTGCTTCGCGGGTGCCAGCGTCGTCTCGAGATCGAGCAGGCCGAGGCCCTCGCTCGATCCCTGCGGTCCTTCGATCCCTTCCGGGTCGTGCACGGCACGGCCGAGCATCTGCATGCCGCCGCAGATACCGATCACGCTCCCGCCGTAGCGCACGTGACGGAGGATCGCTTCATCCCATCCCTGTGCGCGCAGCCATGCGAGATCGGCGCGCGTGGACTTCGAGCCCGGGATCACCACGAGGTCGCAGGCGGGGAAGGTTTCGCCCGGTCCCACGAAGAGGCATTCCACCTCCGGATGCAGGCGCAGCGGATCGAGGTCGGTGTGGTTGCTGATCCGCGGGAGGGCCGGTACGGCCACGCGAAGGCGCGCGGCGGCCTTCCTCTCGTTGTCCCGCGGAAGCGCATCCTCCGCCTCGATAGCCAGCCCGTGCAGGTACGGCAGCACGCCGAGCACCGGTTTGCCCGTGTGCCGTTCGAGCCAGTCGAGGCCGGGTTGCAGCAGCGCGATGTCGCCGCGGAAGCGATTCACGACGAAACCGGCGACGCGCGCGCGTTCGCTTTCCGACAGCAGCGCCAGCGTGCCTACGAAATGAGCGAAGACACCGCCGCGGTCGATGTCGGCCACGAGAATCACGGGACAGTCGACGGCCTCGGCGTAGCCCATGTTGGCGATGTCGCGATCGCGCAGGTTGATTTCGGCCGGGCTTCCGGCGCCTTCGACGACCAGCGCGGCGTATGCCGCGACAAGGCGTTCGTGCGAGGCGAGCACGGCCTCCATCGCCACGCGCTTGTACGCGTGGTAGCCGACGGCATCCATGTTGCCGACCGGGCGGCCATGGACGATCACCTGCGCGCCGGTATCGCTGTTCGGTTTCAGCAGCACGGGGTTGAAGTCGGTATGCGGCGGCACGCCCGCGGCCTGGGCCTGCACGGCCTGCGCGCGACCGATCTCGCCGCCGTCGACGGTCACGGCGGAATTGAGCGCCATGTTCTGCGGCTTGAAAGGTGCGACGGCAACGCCGCGACGCCACAGCCAACGGCACAATGCGGCCACCACCGTGCTCTTGCCGGCATCGGACGTGCACCCCTGGACCATGACGACATGCGCGCTCATGCGAGCACCCTGGCCAGGGCATCGTCCAGGCGCGCAAAACCATCCTCGTCGCCCGGCAGGCCGAAGCGCAGCGCTTGCGGCGTGTCGAAATGACGGACGAGGATCGCGCGCTCCGCCAACGCGCGGTGCAGTGCGCGCGCAGCGGGATGCACGCAATACTGGAAGAACTCGCACCCACCGGACGGCGGGAGGCCATGCTTCGTCAGGAGGGCTGCCAGTCTCGACGACGCCACACGCAGCCACTCGCGCGCCGACGCGTGCCATGCGCGGTCCGCAAATGCCTGTGCCACGACGTAACGCGTGGGCCCGGTCAGCGTCCACGGGCCGAGCGCTTCGGCCAATGCATCAAGCAACTCCGGCCATGCGACGACGAAGCCGGCCCGCGCACCCGCAAGTCCGAAGAACTTTCCGACCGAGCGGAGGATGACGAGGCCTTCGCTTGCGTAGGGCGCGAGGCTCCGCTCCGGATGGGCGTCGATGAATGCTTCGTCTACAACAAGCCACGGGCCATCGTACCGGACCGCTCTTGTAGGAGCCGCCATGGCGGCGAGGGAATCCGGCCTCGATGCTTCGGCGCTCAATGGGTCTCTCGCCGTCATAGCGGCTCCTACAGGGTCGATCAGCGCGTGCAAGGTCGAGACGGCTTCGATTTCGGGGCAACCGCCCGTCGGATTGTTTGGGCGGATCAGGACGACGACGTCGAATTCATTGGCGCGCACGAGCAAGTCGTCCATCGGCATCGTCGTAACATCGTGCCCGGCCCGCCGCCACGCATGCGCATGTTCGGCATACCCGGGATCGACGATCGCCACGCGCGACGGCGGGCGCAGCCGCGGCAGCGCGGCGATGGCCGCTTGCGAACCTGCGACGGGCAGCAGGTGATGGCTGCCGTAATATGCACGCGCGGTTTCCAGCAATCCGTCGTCGTCCTCCGGCAGGCGATGCCATGCCGACGGCGGGACCGGCGGCACGGGCCATGCGTAGGGGCTCACCCCGGTCGACAGGTCCAGCCACGCCTCGCGCGGAATGCCGTACTCGCGCGCCGCGCGGCCAAGGCGTCCGCCGTGCTCAAGCATGGGCCGCCGCTCCACCGAGAAACATGACGACGAGCCAGGCGACGACACCGCGGTCCACGAGGCCCAGGGCACGAACGATGGTGCCGGCGCCGGGCGGATCGCCTTCGCCGAGGTCGGGTCGTTCCTCCCACCGGCCGTGGTACGGCGCGGCACCGCCCAGGCGCACGCCCAGCGCGCCCGCACCGGCGGTCATCACGGGCCCGGCATTGGGACTGTCCCAGGTGGGCGCCTGCGTGCGCCAGCAACGCATGGCTCTCGCGGCATGGCCCACGGCGGCGTACGTCAGCGCCGTGAGCCTTGCCGGAAGGTAACCGAGCGCATCGTCCGCCCGCGCCGCGGCCCAGCCGAAGCGCTCGTAGCGCGGCGTGCGGTAACCCCACATCGCATCCAGCGTATTCGCCAGGCGGAACAGCAGCGCGCCGGGCGCGCCGAGCACGGCGAACCAGAACATCGCGCCGAACACGGCATCGTGCCCATTCTCCAGCACGGATTCCGTGGCGGCCACCGCCACCCGGGTCTCATCCAGTGCCTGCGTGTCGCGGCTCACCATGCGGCCTACCGCGATGCGCGCGCGGTCGATATCGCCGCCGCGCAAAGCGCATGCCACCGGCCGCGCATGTTCGCCGAGGCTGCGCCGGCCCAGCGCGAGGTATGCCACGAGGACGTCCACGAAGAAAACGGCCGCCGCTGGCAGCGCCGCGCGCAGCAGGCAGAGCAGCGCGACGGGCACGAGCACGGCGATACACCAGGCGGCGACGCCGGCGACCCGCGCATCCGCGTGGAGACGGGCTTCCAACGCGGCCGCGAAACGACCGAAGCCAACCAGCGGATGGAAGCGGCGCGGCTCCCCGAGGACCGCATCCAGCAGCAACGCCGCCACCATCGCCAGTGCCGTCGTCATGGGAGGAACAGGCGCGCCGCCGTGCCGGGATTCGACGGAAAGTAGAAGTGCACGAAGCTCGCCGTCATCCGGCCGCGGCGATACACGCTCTCCGCCGTGGGGCCGCCATGCGGGTTGCCCGCGACCGCGATGGGTTCGGCCTCCACGTTCGCCTGCGCGTAGTGGAACGAATGACCGCGCAGCGTGCCTTCGGGCAGCCGCACGTCCTGCATGCCGAGCGCGGCGAGCCGCGGCTGCACGACCGCGCGACCGGGCAGCAGGCCCGCCATCGGCGCTTCGCGCCCGTCGCGATCGGCGAGGCGATCCAGCGCATAGAGCAGGCCGCCGCACTCGGCGAGCAGGGGGCGAGCCGCATCGACGTGCGCCCGCAGGTCGCGTCGCAGTCCCGCGTGGGCGGAAAGCGCATCGAGGTGCAGCTCGGGATAGCCGCCGGGCAGCCAGACCGCGTCGCACGGAGGGAGTGCCTCGCCCGCGACGGGCGAAAAGAAGGAAAGCGCCGCGCCGGCCGCGCGCAGCATGTCGAGGTTCGCGGGATAGATGAAAGCGAACGCGGCATCGCGCGCGATGGCGATGCGCACGCCGTCGAGGCGAGGTTCGGTCACGGTGGCCGCCGGTGCGGCGAACGCGACCGCCGGCGGAAGGTCCACGACACCCTGCGCAAGCCAGGCATCGGCGAGGGCATCCAGCCGCCCTTCGATGTCGGCCAGTTCGCCCGCGGCAACGAGGCCGAGGTGGCGCTCCGGGAGGGTCATCGCCGCGTCGCGCGGCAAGCTGCCATACCACTGCAGACCGGGGGGCAGGCTGTCGCGCAGCAGCCCCGCGTGATACGCGCTGCCGACGCGGTTGGCGAGCACCCCGCCCAGCGACAGGCCCGGCCGGTAGGTCGCCAGTCCATGCGCCAGCGCACCGAAGGTCTGTGCCATGGCGCTGCCATCGATCACCGCCATGACCGGCAGGCCATACGCGATGGCGAGGTCCGCGCTGGATGGCGAACCGTCGAACAGACCCATCACGCCTTCGACGAGGATCAGGTCCGCCTCGCCGGCGGCCTCGTACAGGCGCCCGCGCACGTCGTCGTCGCCACCCATCCAGGGATCGAGCTGGTAGACCGGCGCGCCGCTGGCCCGCTCGAGGATCATCGGATCGAGGAAGTCGGGCCCGGTCTTGAACACGCGCACACGCCGGCCCCGTCGGGTGTGCGCCCTGGCGAGCGCCGCGGTCACGCTGGTCTTGCCCTGCCCCGAGGCCGGCGCGGAAACCAGCAGCGCGGGACAGCGCCGGCTCATAGCTCCACGCCCTTCTGCGCGCGGATGCCCGCCTGGTAGGCGTGTTTCACCACGCGCATCTCGGTGACCGTGTCGGCGACCGCGACGAGCGCGTCGGGAGCGCCGCGGCCGGTCACGACGACGTGCTGCCTTTCCGGGCGCGCGACCAGCGCCTGGAGCACGCGCTCCAACGGGACGTAGTTTTTCACCAGCGCGATATTCAGTTCGTCCAGGAGGATGAAGTCGTAGGACGGATCGCGCAGCATGCGCTCCGCTTCTTCCCAGGCGGCCGTCGCCGCGGCGATATCGCGGGCCTTGTCCTGGGTTTCCCAGGTGTAGCCCTCGCCCATCACGTGGTAGTCCAGCGGGCCGTCCTCGAACATGCGGAAAAACGCCTCCTCGCCGGTGGAGAAACTGCCCTTGATGAACTGCACCACGCCACAGCGGAAACCATGCCCGAGCGACCTCGCCAGCATACCGAAGCCAGACGAACTCTTGCCTTTCCCGTTACCGGTGTTCACCACCAGCACGCCGCGATCGATGGTGGCGCGCGCGATGCGCCGGTCGATCAGTTCCTTCTTGCGGCGCATGCGGTCGCGGTGACGGGCCTCCTCGTCCATGGCCTGCCACGACGTGGTGTCGTTCATGCCCGCGCGGTCCGATCGTCGGCGGCACGCGGCACGAAGCGGAACACCAGCGCCTGCACCACCTGCGCGGCCAGGACGTAGCCCGCCGCGGCGCGGACGAACAGCGGTGCCCACTGGAAGAAGCGCTGCACGTACTGGGTCATGTTCGGGTCCGTATAGCGTCCGCCGAGCCAGTAGAAGGCACCGTTGGACACGGCGTACGACAGCGTCGCGCCGACCAGCAGGCTGCCGAAGACCAGCGCATGCGAGGCCAGGGAACCGTTGTAGCGCGGTGCGGCCAGGCGACCCGCGTACCAAAGCACCGCATATGCCAGCGGCATGAACGAATACGCCATGGTGATGCAGAAATCGCTCACGCCCGCATAGGTCACCGAGTACCAGTCCACCAACACCGAGAGGACGACGAAGCCGACGAAGGCGAGGTGCTTGCGCAGGTAGATGCCACCGAGGAAGAACAATGCCATCGACGCGTCCGGCAGATGCAGGGCATCGCCAAAGTGGTTGAAGCGCGTGGCGATCATGAGGATCGCGAACAAGGCGGCGACGGCGGCGAACAGGGGGCGTGACAAGGGTTTCATCGCGGAATCTCCCAGGGATTGGACGGATCAGGAACGCGGCTGGTAGCGCAGCGTGAGCAGCCAGTTGCGGCCGGGCTGGTTGAAGTAGCGGGCGGTTTCGTAATGACGGTCGAACACGTTGTTCGCCGACAGCTCGACCTTCCACGCATCGGCGAAGGCATAGGCCGCGCGCAGGTCGGTGAGCGCATAGCCGCCGAGGCGGTTGGCGTTCGCGGTGTCGTCGTAGCGATAACCGGAGCCCGACACGCTCGCGCCGACGCTCAGCGCGCCGAAGCCGCGGTCGACATCGAGGTGCGCCGTGCGACGCGCCCGGCGCGGCAGCAGGTTGCCGTGCGTGGGGCCGTCGCCATCGTCTTCCGGCTGGAGCCACGTGGCGTTGCCGGAGACACGCCAGTCGCCGAAAGTGGTGTCCGCCGCCAGTTCCACGCCGCGGATGCGCGAACGCGCGATGTTGTTCGCGCCGCCGAAGGGGAACAGCGGGCCGCTGAGGCTGGCATCGAAGACGATCAGGTTATCGATCTTGTTCTGGAACGCATTGAGCGACCAATTGCCCCAAGCGGGCGTGCCGCGCAGGCCCAGCTCCCAGTTCCGCGAAGTTTCCGGACCGAGACCGGGATTGCCGTAGTCGGGGTAGTAGAGATCGTTGAACGTGGGTGCCTTGAACGCGGTGCCGTAGCTGCCGGTGACCCGCAGTTCCTTCGTCAGCGCGTAGCCGTACTGAAGGCTGCCGGTGGTCTTGCCGCCGAACTGGCTGTTCTCGTCGCGGCGCAGGCTTCCCTGCACGGAGCTGTCGCCGAATTCGCCCTGCCACTGGGCGAACAACGCATGGTTGCGGCGGGCATCCACGAGGTAATCGGTATTGCCGACGACGCGATCGCGCTGCCAGTCGAAGCCCAGCGTGGTGAGGCCGGCGCCAGCGGAGACCCGGCCGATATCCGCCTGCACGGACGCGAGGTCGCGATGCGTGTTGAACGTGTCGGCGTAGACGCCGTTCTCCTCATCGGTGGAGAGGTCTTCGCTGCGACCGACGTTCGCCGTGACAAGCACGTCCTTCGCCGGCTTGTAGCGCACGCGGCCGCCAAGCACCTGGGTCGCCGATTCGGCGAAGTTGCTGCTGGTGCCGTCGTAATGGTTGCGGCCTTCCGTGCGCGTGGCGCTGGCGTCCGCGTCCCACTGTTCGTCGAAGCGCCAGCCGCCCTTCAGCGACAGCGCGTTGTTGCGGTAACCGTCCTTGTCCGGCTCATAGGTGAAGCACCCGCCACCGCCCGGGCTGGGCTTGCCGCGACAGGCATTGATGCCGTCGGTCTGGTCGTGGCTGGCTTCCACCGAATACCAGCCCTGCGTGCCGCGGCCGGCGAAACCGGCGGAACCGCGCAAGGTGTCGTAACTGCCCACGCCCACGGAGACGTTCGGGACAAAGGCGCCTTCGGGATGGCGGGTGAAGATCTGGATGACGCCGCCGAGGGCGTCGGAGCCGTACAGGCTCGAATACGGGCCGCGCACGATCTCGATGCGCTCGATCTGATCGACCGGGATGTCCTGGAAGGCGGCGGTGCCCGAGGTGACCGAGCCCACCTTCACGCTGTCCACCAGCACGAGGACGTGGTCGGCTTCGGTGCCGCGCATGAAGACGGATGTGGCCTTGCCCGGGCCGCCATTGTTGGCGATGGATACGCCGGGCGTGCGGCCCAGCAAGTCGGCCAGCGAGCGCGGCTGCAGGCGTTCGATCTCGGTGCGGTCGATCACGGTGGAGGCGGCCAGGACCTGGCCGGCCGACTGTTCGGTGCGGCTGGCAGTGACCACGACCGTGTCGAGGTCGGAGGAAGGCTCGTCGGCGAAGGATACGACGGGCGCGAGGAAGGCCGTCGCGATGGCGACCGCGAGGGTGGAGGAACGAAACGACACGTGGTGACTCCCTGCTGACCGCGCCAACCCGCGCGGCATGAATGGCGAGGGACGGGAACAGGGATGCGGGATTGCCGGCGGCTTGGCGCGACGGCCACCCACGACATGGCCCTCCGCCTGTCCGGTGTACCTCGGGCCGGTCTCCGGGCTCGCGAGCGCAGGAATGTCCTGCCGGTCGGCGCCTTCCCATGCCTGCTGGCACAGTGGCTCGTTGCCGACCTTTTGCTCGCCTACCGTTGCGGGGGCAGCTCCGGAATGGCGGCGGCGTGGAGACCGCGCGCGTCACCGGATTCCCGTTTCAATCCGCGGCGTGTACGCCTTGGATCACCTTGGGCGGCGACAGTGTAGCCGAAGCGGAGGCGCGACGGTCACGCCAGCGCAGGAAGGGACGCTCGACGAGATAGTGGAGCAAGGCGCCGCCGGCGAGGGTGGCGACGGCGAAAAGGCCGAAGCGCAGGAAACGATGGTCCGCCAGATGGCCGTCCAGACTCCTCTCCATGAAGGCGAAGACGAGCTTGTGGCTCAGGTACAAGCTATACGAGGCGCGTGCCAGCCAGCCGGCACCGGGAATCTCCAGGCGCGCCAGCCAGGTGGACCCGCTGGCTGCGGCGACGAATGCGGCCATGGCCAGCGAGAGCAGCGGATAGCCGATCACGCAGGGCCAGAAAGCCATGCGGGCGCCGTCGAACAGGGCGAGCGACAGGCCGAGCACGAACAGGCCGCTGACCAGCAGCGATCCGGCGCGCGCGCGCATCCAGTCCATGGTCGCCGGCCGGTACACGCGACAGGCGGCGAGGGCGACGCCCGCCACGAGGCCGTCGAGGCGCGACCACGTGGGGTAATAGAGGTGACGCAGGTACGCGAGGCCGGCATTGCCGCCGGCGTCGCGTACCGGTGCCAGCATGTGCGTCCAGAGCCACGCGCGAAGGACGATGCCGCCAAGCACCACGACACCGCAGGCAGCCGCCAGCTTCCAGGCCGCCGGACGGCGGGTGAGCGCGAAGGCCAGGAACGGGAATACGAGGTAGAAGTGTTCCTCGACGCATAACGACCACACGTGCGAGAACGCGTAGTTGTCGCTGGCGTCGAACAGCAGGTTGAAGGTGAAGGTCGGGAACTGCCACCACGGCTGCATGCCCGGGGTTTCGCGCCAGGCCGGCAGGAAGGCATAGATGGCGAACACCACGAGGAACGCCGGCAGGATGCGTACGCTTCGGCGCCGGTAGAAGTCCGCGACATCGATACCGCCTGTGGCCTTCAGCGACGTCAGGACCTGCGAACCGATGAGGTAGCCGCTCAGCACGAAGAACAAGTCCACGCCCATCCACCCGGAACGCTCCAGCCAGCCGAAGCCTTCGCCGAGACCGCCGACATAGACGCTGTGGAACAGCATCACCCAGACGATCGCGATGGCGCGAAGCGTATCCAGTCCCGGCGTCCTTTGCATCGGCGGCTCCCCTTTGTCGGCGAAGGGATGCTGGGGCACGGGTGAGGCGAGGCGAGGTGCCATGTGTGGCAGTTTTCGGGCGCAGGAGTCGCTGGGTTCCTGCCTTCGCAGGAACGACGGCTATGATGGCGCCATCGGAACGGGGGGATGCGAATGACGGAAGGGGCGCGGGGGTCGCTTGCATGCGTGGGCCTTGGCATGACGCTCGGATCGCATCTGACGCCGCTGGCGCGCAGCCACATCGTTTCGGCCGACGTGGTCTTCGTCGGCGTTTCCGACGGCCTCGTCGAACAGTGGGTGCGGCGGATGCACGCCGACGTCCGCAGCCTGCAGGCCTTCTACACCGACGGTAAGGCGCGCCGGGCCACGTATCGCGAGATGGTCGAGGCCATGCTCGCCGAGGTGCGTGCCGGGCGGCGGGTCTGCGGCGTGTTCTACGGCCACCCCGGCGTCTTCGCGCAGGCCCCGCACGAGGCCGTGGTGCGCGCACGGGAGGAAGGCTTCGTGGCGACCATGGAACCAGGGGTGTCCTCGGAAGATTGCCTCTATGCCGATCTCGGTCTCGACCCGGGCAGGTTCGGCTGCCAGCACTTCGAGGCGACACAGTTCATGCTCCACCGTCGCATGGTCGACACCTCGGCATGGCTGCTGTTGTGGCAGGTGGGCATTGCCGGCGACCTCGGCGGCGGGCGGTTCGATACCGATGCCGCGCGCCTCGGTGTGCTCGTGGACGTATTGGTGCGCCACTATCCCCTGCGCCACGAGGCGATCGTCTACCGTGCGGCGACCCTCCCCTTCCAGGCGCCGCGCATCGAACGCATGCCACTGTCCGCCCTGCCGGAGGCGACCCTCGGCATGTCCGACACGCTGGCGATACCACCGTGCCGTGCCATGGAAGCCGATCCCGCCATCCGCGGCCGGCTCGCCGCGCTTGCCGGCGAATCCTGAACGAAACGCCTTCACCGACACCCTTGCCCGGCGCGTTATGATCGGCGGGCGCGCGGCCACCTGGGGAGGTGTCCGGTGCCATCAAACAGGGGAAATCATGTCGAACGTTATCGATTTTCTGGAGCGCATGGGCGCAGACGCCACGCTGCGTACCGCAGGCGCCGACGCGCTAGCCCACGAACTCGCCGCCTCCGCGGTCGACGCCGACCTGACGGCTGCGATCCTCGCCGGGGACGACACCGTCCTGCGCGACCGGCTCGCGCCGGGCACGTTCTACGGCATCCAGCTCGACCAGGAAGAGGAAAAGGAAGAGGAAAGCGAGGACGACGAAACCGCCATCCGCATCGCGCGGCGCCAGGCATAAGGCGTTCCGGCAGGTGGGCACCGCAGGTCGCATCTTCCGCCGCTGCAGGCCGGCGATCGCGCTGTTCGCCCTGGCGGCCCATGCCGGCACCGTCCTCGCCCAGCTCGCGCCGGGCGAGGACGCGACCGCGACCCTCGCCTGGGCCGATGCCAACAAGACATCCGACCATCGCGACTTCCTCGAGACGCTCACCCGCCTGGGCAACGACTCGGGAAAGCTCACCGCGGCACAGCTCGCCCACCTGCGCTACCTGGAAGCCTGGCAGGTGGCTTATGCCGGCGATTACGACGACGCGGCCCCGCTCCTCGAGGCCGTCGTCGGCGGTTCGCCCGACAAGGTGCTGCGGTTCCGCGCCACCGCCACGCTGATCAACATCCTGGGCATCGCGCATCGCTACCAGGAGGCCTTTTCGCGGCTCACCGAGCTCACCGACATGCTCCCCGGGATCACCGATCCACAGGCACGCCTGCAAGGTCTCGGCGAGGCGGCGCAGATGCTCGCGACCGCGGGCCAGTACGAGCTTGCCGCCGATTATGCCGAACGCATGATCCAGAGCACGCCTACCGGCGACAGTGCCTGTAAGGGCACCTTCATCAAGCTCCATGCGCTCTACCTGGGCAAGAAGATCGATGGAAGCGACGCGCGCTACACGAAGGGTATCGCCGATTGCGAAGCGGCCGACGAGAACCTGATCGCCAACTCGCTGCGCGCCGACGTGGCCGAGACCGCGATCCACGATCGTCGCCCGCACGATGCCATCGACCTGCTGGAGAAGCGCTATCCAGCCGTGCTGCGCGACAGTTACCCCAGCCTCATTTCACAGGTGGAGTCGTTGCTTGCGCAGGCCTACTGGGACGCGGGCAACGCCGAAGCGGCGGGCAAGTACGCGAATGCCGCCGTGAAGAGCGCGCCGGGAGGGGACGCCTCCGAACCGCTCGCCGCCGCGTTGCGCACGTTGTACCTGATCGCGCGCGAACGCGGCGATTTCCAGACGGCGATGCGGTGGCTCGAACGCTATATGCAGGCCGACAAGGGCTACCTGGACGATGTGAGCGCACGCGCCCTCGCCTACCAGATGGTGAAGCAGCAGGTGGTTTCCAGCCACATGGAAGCCGATGCCCTGGATCGCCAGAACCAGATCCTGCACCTGCAGCGCGAAGTCGACCGGCGCGCCATGGAAACCAGCCGCCTGTATATCGTGCTGTTGCTCACCGTGCTGGCCACCATCGCCCTGTGGCTGGTGCGCACCAAGCGCTCGCAGCTGCGCTTCATGCGCATGGCCCGCCGCGACAGCCTCACCGGCATCTGCAACCGCCAGCACTTCGTCGAACGCGCACAGCAGGCGCTGCTCGCCGCGCAGAAGGCCGGCAGGCCCTCTTGCCTGATCCTCTTCGATCTCGACCACTTCAAACTGGTGAACGACACGTACGGGCATTCGGAAGGCGACTGGGTGCTGCTGCGCGTCGTCGCCGAATGCCGCGACCACCTGCTCCAGGAAGACGTGTTCGGGCGCCTCGGCGGCGAGGAGTTCGCCATCCTTCTTCCCGGCACCGACGAAGCGAAGGGTAGCGAACGCGCGGAGGCGATTCGCGGCGCCATCGCCGCGCCTCCCCCCGACGGTCCTTCCAGTGCACACGTGACGGCGAGCTTCGGCGTCGCATGCACGGCACTTCATGGCGTCGAACTCGATCGCCTGCTGATCGTCGCCGACGAGGCACTCTATCGGGCCAAGGAGGCAGGACGCGACCGGGTCGTGGTCGCGACATCCACGGAGCCCGTTCCCGCCAAGGAGACGCCTATGCCGGTGGCGCCCTCGCCCCATCTGCGCATGGCACGCCCCTGACGGGCCTGGGAGTATCTCCCGCCCGAGCGGGAGACACCTTGCGAGCATCAATACAGGCAATTGCTCACGCTGTCGTAAACGGAATGGCGCGACATCGGAAGCTTCGCGTTCAAGGGATCGCCCCCGTCCATCACCTCGTAGAACGCATCGACAGGCGTGTTCTTGGCGAGCATCAGCTTGCATTTGAACAGCCTGGCCGAGGTCGTCACCGCGCCGGTCTTCTTGTTCACGCCGGAGCTGCTGCCCGCGAACGTCCAGACGCACTGCTTCAGGGTCGACTTGGTGCTATCCACCGAGCAGCGCAGGTCCATCGGCCGCAGGTTGGAGAACTCGCCTTCGCAGAAGGTGTCGCCACAGACGCTGTCGAAACCCGCGACGAGCTTCGCCTCGGCTCCCATGAAGCGATCCATGCCGGCTCCCATGGCCGGCCAGTCGATGACATCCACGTAACGCTCCGCTGCGGCTTCCGCGGCGCCCGCCGTGCCGGCGAACCCGGCAACCGTGAGGACGAGAAGGCCTGCGGCGAGGGTCTTTCGAATCATGCTGGTGTCTCCGTTGGGGTGGAGGGTGTATGAAACCCTCGCCGCGACCACGCGTCTGTCCCTCGATGCCCATGGGCCCGTGTAGCGGTAATCGCAGGCGGCATGTGGGAGACCTCACCGCAGGCAGTCGCGCAGGCTGTCGTAGATGACGCGGTGGGTCATCGGAAGTTTCGCGTGCAGCAGCTCCGCGCCATGGAGGGCTTCGTACAACGAATCCACCGGCGTATCCCTGGCGATCGGCAGCCGGCACGCGTAGACCCGTGAGGATGCCCGCACCGCGCCGGACTTCGGGTGAACGCTGGTACTGCTGCCGGAGAACATCCACAGGCATTGCCGCACCGTTCCCTTGCGGGCATCCACCGAGCAACTCAGTTGCATGGGACGCAGGTTGGCATAGGTGTCTTCGCAGAAGGTGTCGCCGCAGAGGCGCTCGAAGCTCAGGCCGAGCAGGTATTCCATGGTCGCGAAGCGGGCCATGCCGGCCTCTTTCGTCGGCCAGTCGATGGCGTCGACGTGGTGGGCGGAGGCTGGGGAAAGGGTGAAGAGACTAAGGGCGACGGCGCGTCGAAGCATGGCGGTTTCTCCGTTGGGAGGCGCTAATGAAGCACTGCCCCGCGGGAACGCGATATTCCTTATCGCCCACGCTTCACCGTAGCCTGTCATCCCTGCGCAAGCCGGGGTTACAGCCAGCGGCCATACCGGCGTATGTAGATCGTCTTCACCACTTGGGTCAGCACGCAGTAGCTCGCCAGCGTCAGCGCCAGCCACGCGAAATAGATGCCGGGCAGCGGATGCATGCCGATGCGCGCGCCCAGCCCCGAGTACGGAATGAGCATGCCGACCACCATGATCGCACCGGTGAGCGCGAGCACCGGTGCCGACGCCATGCTGCGCAGGAACGGCACGCGCCGCGTACGGATCATGTGCACCACGAGGGTCTGCGAGAGCAGGCCCTCGATGAACCAGCCCGACTGGAACAACGACTGGTGTGCCACGTCGTTCGCACCGAAGACGTGCCACATCAGCCAGAAGGTGGTGATGTCGAACACCGAGCTGACCGGCCCGATCCAGGCCATGAAACGCCCGATGTCGCCGGCATCCCACTTGCGCGGCCGACGCAGGTATTCCTCGTCCATGCGGTCGAACGGGATCGACAGCTGCGACAGGTCGTAGAGCAGGTTCTGCACGAGGATCTGCAAGGGCAGCATCGGCAGGAACGGGAGGAAGGCGCTCGCCACCAGCACGCTGAACACGTTGCCGAAATTCGAGCTGGCGGTCATCTTGATGTACTTCATGATGTTGCCGAAGGTGACGCGGCCCTCGACCACCCCCTCCTCCAGCACCATCAGGTTCTTTTCCAGCAGGATGATGTCCGCCGACTCCTTGGCGATGTCGGTGGCGGTATCCACCGAGATACCTACATCGGCGTCGCGTAGCGCCGGTGCATCGTTGATACCGTCGCCAAGAAAGCCGACGGTGTGGCCGAGACGCTGCAACGACTTCACCACGCGCGCCTTCTGCACCGGCGACATCTTCGCGAACACGGTGGTCCGGCCGACCATCGCGTCGAGTGCCGCGTCGTCGAGCTGTTCGATGTCGCGGCCCTGCGCGGAGGCTTCCACGTCGAGACCGACCTCGACGCAGATCTTTCGCGTGACGGCCTCGTTGTCGCCGGTGATCACCTTCACCGCGACGCCATGGTGGTGCAGCGCGCGGATGGCGGTGGCCGCCGAATCCTTCGGCGGATCCAGGAAGGCCAGGCAACCGACGGCGGTGAGGCCGGATTCGTCGGCGACCCCGTATGCGCGGTCGCCGGACGGATCGCGGCGGATCGCCACGATAAGGACGCGCAGGCCGTCCTCGTTGAGCCGGTGGGTCATGGCGCGGATGGCGAGCCGCTTCTCCTCGGTCATCGGCTCGACGACGTCGCCGGTGCGCGCCTGCGTGCAGATGCCCAGCATCTCCTCGACGGCACCCTTGCAGACCAGCAGCTGCTCGCCCTGCCCGTCCGTCACCACCACGGACATGCGCCGGCGCTGGAAGTCGAAAGGAATCTCGTCGACGATGCGGAAGCGGCGGGCGGCCGGCTCGAGGTCGCGGTGCGCGAGGACCGCCTTGTCCATCAGGTTGCGCAAGCCGGTCTGGAAGCGGCTGTTGAGGTACCCGTATTCGAGCGCCTCGTCGGAGTCCTCGCCGGCGAGATCGACGTGGCGCTCCAACACGATCCTGTCCAGCGTGAGGGTGCCGGTCTTGTCCGTGCAGAGCACGTCCATCGCGCCGAAGTTCTGGATCGCGTTGAGGCGCTTCACCACCACCTTGCGCTTCGACATGGCGATGGCGCCCTTGCCGAGATTGGCGGTGACGATCAGCGGCAGCATCTCGGGCGTGAGGCCGACGGCCACGGACAGGCCGAACATGAAGGCCTCCAGCCAGTCGTGCTTGTCGAAGCCGTTGACGACGAAGACGACGGGCACCATCACCGCCATGAAGCGGATGAGCAGCCAGCTGACCGAGGAAATGCCGCGATCGAAACTGGTCTGCACGCGCTCGCCGGCGAGCGTGTGTGCCAGCGAACCGAGATAGGTACGCGGACCGGTGGCGAGGACCACGGCGGTGGCGCTGCCGGAGACGACGTTGGTACCCATGTAGCAGACCGTCGGCAGGTCGAGCGGAGCCGCCGACGCGTCGACGGCCGTGGTGCCGTTCGGCGCCACCTTCTCCACCGGGATCGATTCGCCGGTGAGGATGGCCTGGCTGATGAACAGGTCCTTCGCGGCCAGCAGGCGCAGGTCGGCCGGCACCATGTCGCCGGCACCGAGGTGCACGATGTCGCCGGCGACCAGTTCCTCCACCGGCACCTCGATGCGTTCGGCATGCCCGTCCGCGGCGCGGCGGGTCACCGTGGCCGTGTTCCGTACCATCGCCTTCAGCGCTTCGGCCGCGCGCGACGAACGAAATTCCTGGGTGAACGACAGCAGCACGCTGATGCCGACCATCGCCGCGATGATGGTCGGCCCGGTGTAGTCGTCGGGTTCGGTGAACAGTTGCACCACCGCGAGCACCAGCAGCACGACGATGAACGGATTGCGGAAGGCGCGCAGCAGCTGCACCGACCAGTGCGGTGGCTTCTCGTGACCGACTTCGTTGACGCCGTCGCGGTCCAGCCGCTCCGAAATGGCGGTTTCGTCGAGACCGTCGGGACGCGCGTCCAGCGCGCGCAGCAGTTCGTCCGCGGGACGGTAGGCGTCCGCGGCGACGGCATGGGCGTTGGTCCTGGCGGCAACGGCCGCCTGCGAGGTGTGGATCTTCATGGCTCGCTGCCTTCCGGACGCCGGTCCGGTCGGGCGCGAGCGGTCCTCGGCGTCAGCCGATGATGTTCGCGCCGGCGCGAAGCCGACGTGCGGTGTCGTTAGGGTCTATGTCGCTGTTCATGGCCGCGAGAGTTTGCCATCCGCCGGTTTCGCCGGGCTTTCGGCGGTATCGAGCGAGCGCGGCACGGTGACCGTGCGCTTGGCCGGCACGGGTCCGGTGGCGCGGCGACGGGCGAGTGCGAAGGCGAGACGGCGACCGAACATGCGTGGACCGGTCTTTTCGAGCTGGAGGTTCATGGCTCAATCCTCGAATAACGGAAGCTCACGGCTTCCGGACGAGGAGAGCCGGACTTTCCCTAGCGGAGGAAAGCGCCGGCCGACCGGGTGCGGTCGCCGCGGGCGATGAGTTTTGCCAGCGCCGGGACCCGATGCGTGCGGGAGCCGGCGCGTCGACTAGGGTAGACGTCCATATGCCTGGATAAGCTAAGGAGGATGCCGTCACGCGAAACGCCACGCGACAGCCGGGGAATTGTCGCGCCGCAGCGTGGGCCGGTCAAGGGGAAGGGGCGACCCTTTAGCTGAACGTGGGGCTTTTCACTGTCCTGGCTCGCCCACTCGCAAGCCCGTCAAACCTCATCCCGAGGCGGAGGAAAATGAATGCTCGCTAGCAACATTGAAACTATGCCGCCTAGAGCCCCACCCTTGAAGGCAATAAACCATGCCGCCTTCACATCGAACTCCAAACCAACAATCAAGAAATGAATGTACGGAACTACCAAAGCGAATCCAAAACCGTTGCAAAATGGATTAAGCCCACGAGGAGAAGTCTAAAGACCATACTTATTTTCATGACTGACCGCATTGTCTACGGCTATCCTAGTTGTTTTAGCGCTGGCATCGCGAGTCCAATCAGTCGCCGGCTGCCATACGGCTCTCGGTTCTTAGCTATCCTGCTGGAACCGAGGACATCAAGTTCTATCCACCTCCATCAATTCTGATCTCGCGGCGCCGGTAGGCGGATGCTTGCCAATAGCATCCCAATAGATCCAGCAAGAGGCCCTCCCTTGAAAGCGATGAACCACACGGCCCTGAGATCAAACCTCCAACCCATCAGTAGGCTCTCGATGTAGGGAATCCCTAATGAGAAAGCAAAAACGACCGCAAAGAACCAATAACCCACGACCAAGATCCGGAATACCCTAATTATTCTCATACCCGGCCGATCCATCGACATTAATTTCCGCCACCTTCTCTCTTACTGCGCCTGCAATTTCCGAAGCCAGCGGTCCCGCCGTTTGTAGAAGCCACTAGGCGAGGAAACAGCCGCTTCTCAACAGCCTGCTAACCGCCTATAGCATGCCCTCTACGTCGCGCGTACTCTTCGATCTGCACCTCCACCGGCCTATACGTCACCAGAATTAAAAGATCGCCAGTTTCTCGATCGATCAACATCGGACCATTCCCTGCAAGAAGGGATGAGGGGTCCCCCGTCTCCAGGTATTCCTTGGTTTGATAGTAGAACAGCCAACCTACCGGAAACTCATCGCAACTAGTAACTTGCAAAGCCATCTCGGATTTCCCGAGATGCTCGTTCACCTTAGCCAGAGCAACGTTGTAGTCAATCATTTGTTTGTCCTCAATAATTTAAATACTTTAAATTGCTCAAAATTTGCAACTTGGCCTGTTTGCCCGTCAAGGAACCGAACCACGCCATTCTGATTTACCACGTTGAAGACATGACCAAGCCGACCATCCTCCGTTGCTCCGAAGACTATGCCCCTTGCACCCGGACCAGCACCTAATATCGTCGCGTATATCTCGTCCGAGCCTTTCATGCTCTGAAACCTGGCTCCAAACTGCTTCTCTAGTACCGAGATTGGCACTCCAGTAGTCGAGCTGATCGGCAACGCAGAGGCCGGGTTGCCCGCAAGTGTTGCATCTGTCGCAACCGAGCAGTTCACACAATTATGTGTCCGGCCATCAATGGGAAATCCCGGATTTATATTTCGAATTTATCTTGTTATGCGAAATACCTTTCGCGTTGGGAGCAACGATATTCACCACCGGCACACCGTTCGCGGCTGAATCCATCTTCGGGCGGTGGGCGCCTGTGGCAGGATCCGGTACCTGCTGTGCTCGCGACACGACCGGCGTTCCCAGGGTGGTGAGTACAATCGCCAGTGCGAGCGGGCGCATCGCGCATCCGCCGTGTTCCCCTGCTGCTTTCATTGGATGCGGCCCCGCCGTCGCTCAGAGGGGAGCTATTCCAATCGAGGCAGGTCGACTAAGCCATGGCGCGGGAGCGCGCGTTCTCGTAGGTTCTATCCGATTGTGAATCGGGCAAGAGGCAGCTCAGGGAAGGTATCGCCAGGCGCCAAGGCGGGTGCCGTCGCCCAGGCCTTCCTCGTATTCCCTGGCCTCGGCGAGCAGCCATTCGCGGAAACGGGAGACGCCGCTGTGCGCTTCGGACCGCTTGGGATAGACGAGGTAGTACGCCTCCGTGACACGCAGGCGCTCTTCGCAGAGCACGGTGAGCGCGCCGCATTCGATGAGCGAGCGCGCCATGACCAGTCGGCCGAGGGCCACGCCCATGCCCTCCAGTACCGCGCGCTGCAGGTGCTCGGTGTTGTCGAAGCGGGCGACATAGCGCGAAGGCAGGGGCATGCCGAAGGCTTCGGCCCAGTTGTTCCAGCGACCCGAGGGATCGCCGAGCAGCGGCCAGCCCTCGAGCGACGTCCCGGGGAGGCCGCCCATGCGACGGACCAGGGACGGGCTGGCGATGGGCACGATGTATTCGTCGAACAGGCGGTCGGCCTTCGTGCGCGGCCAGGAGCCGAGACCGTAACGGAAGGCCACGTCGACGGTGGGCTCGCGGTCGAAATCGACCACCGATACGGACGAATGCAGGCTCAGCTCCAGCTCCGGATGCTTGCCGACGAGGCGCGGCAGGCGCGGCACGAGCCAGCTCGAGGCCACCGAGGGAAGCACGCTGAGCGTCACGGCGTCCTGATGGCGCCCCTCGTAGCGGCCGAGCGCTTGCTCGATGCCTTCGTAATGGTGGCCGATGGCCTCGAGGAGGTTGGCCCCTTCCGTGGTCAGGGTGACACCCCGCGGACCGCGGTCGAACAGGGAACGTCCGAGGCGTTCCTCCAGGTTGCGGATCTGGTGGCTGAGCGCGCTGACGGTCAGGTTCAGCTGTTCCGCGGCGCGCGAGAGCTTGCCCGTGCGGGCGACCAGGACAAACCCCTGAAGCTGACCGAGCGGCAACCGGGACATGTGAAAAATCCTCAAGACCGGGTTGCAAACATATCGCTTTTTGCGAACCCGCGGAACGGGCACCCTTTAGCTCCCCTGTAGTCGCAAGGCATTGCGGCGCTCCCGCTGGAGGTTGTCATGGCATCGATTTTCACTGGCTTGGCCTTCATGCATGGCCATATCGTCGATCGCGAACTCGTGCTCCGCCTGGGGCGTGGCGACCAGGATCGCGGGGCCGGCGTCCGCCGGACCGAGACGCCCGCGCGGCCCTGCTGCGACACGCCGTCCCTCCGTGCCCCGCTCCAGCCGACCTGCGCCACCTGCTGAGGCAGACACGCCGCTTCAACCTGGCTTGCGTCATCATGGGTGTTTTCCGCCCCAAGGGAGATGACGCATGAAGCTTCGCCAACTCGGCCGTTCGCCCCTGCATGTGGCTCCGCTCGCCTTCGGGGGCAACGTGTTCGGATGGAGTGTCGACGAGCCACGCTCGTTCGACCTTTTGGACGCCTTCGTGGACCACGGCTTCAACCTCATCGACACCGCCGATGTCTATGAAGCCTGGGTGCCCGGCAACGAAGGTGGCGAATCCGAGACGATCATCGGCAACTGGCTCGCGCGGAGCGGCAAGCGCGACCGGGTGGTGATCGCCACGAAGGTGGGCAAGTGGGCCCGCTATCCCGGCCTGTCGCCGACCAACATCCGCGAGGCCGTCGAGGACTCCCTGCGCCGCCTGCGCACGGACCGCATCGATCTTTACCAATCCCACGAGGACGATCCCAAGGTTCCCCTCGAGGAAACGTTGCGCGCGTTCGACGACCTCGTGACGGCCGGCAAGGTGCGCGTCGTCGGCGCGTCCAACTACGCGTCCACGCGCCTCCAGGACGCACTCGATACCAGCGCGGCAAAAGGGCTGGCGCGCTACGAATCGATGCAGCCCGAATACAACCTCATGGATCGAAAGGGCTTCGAGGAAGCGCTGCAACCACTGTGCGTGAAGGAGCAGGTCGGCGTCATCAGCTACTACTCGCTGGCCAGCGGTTTCCTGAGCGGCAAGTATCGCAGCGAAGCCGATCTCGGGAAGAGCAAGGCGCGCGGCGGAAGGGTGAAGTCGTACCTCGGGGAGCGCGGCTCGCGGGTACTTGCCGCACTCGACCAGGTCGCCGAGGCGCAGCACGCCACGCCCGCGCAAGTCGCCCTGGCCTGGGTGATGGCCCAGCCCGCGATCGCGGCCGCGATCGCGAGCGCGACGTCGGTGGAGCAGCTGGACGACATCGCGAAGGCGGCGTCGCTGGTGCTTACGGCCGAAGAATTGGCGACCTTGAAAGCCGCCAGCGATTCATGAGCGGCTCCTACCTCCTGTAGGAGCCGCTATAGCGGCGAGGGCCAACGAAGCGGCGAGGCGACCTGCCTCGCCGGCATGCCGGCTCATACATGCAAGCATCAGCCCGAAGCGCGGAGTCCGTCGATCGCCGCGTTGAACGTGGCGCTCGGACGCATGGCGGCGTCGACGCGTCGCATGTCCGGGTGATAGTAGCCGCCGATCTCCTGCGGCTTGCCCTGCGCGGCGATGAGTTCGGCGTCGATCTTCGCCTCGTTCTCTTCCAGCGCCTTCGCCACACCGGCGAACTTCGCCTTCAACTCGGCATCGTCCGACTGTGCGGCAAGCGCCTGCGCCCAATACAGGGCGAGGTAGAAGTGGCTGCCGCGGTTGTCGATCTCGCCGACCTTGCGCGCCGGGGACTTGTTGCTGTCGAGGAAACGGCCGTTGGCCTGGTCGAGCGTCTTCGCGAGCACGCGTGCTTGCCGGTTGTCGTAGCGCTCGGCGAGGTGCTCCAGCGATGCGGCCAGGGCGAGGAATTCGCCCAGCGAATCCCAGCGCAGGTAGCCCTCTTCCACGAACTGCTGCACGTGCTTCGGCGCGGAGCCGCCCGCGCCCGTCTCGAAGAGGCCGCCACCGGCCATCAGCGGCACGATGGAAAGCATCTTCGCGGACGTGCCCAGTTCCATGATCGGGAACAGGTCGGTGAGGTAGTCGCGCAGCACATTGCCGGTCACCGAGATGGTGTCCTCGCCCTTGCGGATGCGAGCGAGCGAGAACGTCGTGGCCTCCACGGGCGGGAGGATGCGAATATCGAGTCCGGCGGTGTCGTGGTCCTTGAGGTAACGCTCGACCTTGGCGATCACCTGCGCGTCGTGCGCGCGGCGCTTGTCGAGCCAGAACACGGCCGGCGTGGACGAGAGGCGGGCACGCTGCACGGCGAGCTTCACCCAGTCCTGGATCGGCGCGTCCTTGGTCTGGCACATGCGCCAGATGTCGCCCTGCTCCACGGCATGCTCGAACACCACCGTACCGTCTTCCGCCACCACGCGAACGCTGCCGTCCGCGACCATCTGGAAGGTCTTGTCGTGCGAGCCGTATTCCTCGGCCTTCTGCGCCATGAGGCCCACGTTCGGCACGCTGCCCATGGTCGCCGGATCGAATGCGCCGTGCGCAATGCAGTCCTCGATCACCGCCTGGTATACGCCCGCATAGGAGCGGTCGGGAATCAGGGCCTTCGCGTCCTGCAGCTTGCCCTCGGCGTTCCACATGCCGCCGGAGTCGCGGATCATCGCCGGCATGGACGCGTCGACGATGACGTCGCTGGGCACGTGCAGGTTGGTGATCCCCTTGTCCGAGTTCACCATGGCCAGGCCCGGGCGCTGCGCGTACTCCGCCTTCAGGTCGGCCTCGATCTCTGCACGCTTGCCCGCTTCGATCCTGTCCAGACGCGCGTAAAGGTCGCCGATGCCGTTGTTGGCGTCGAAACCCACCTGCTTCAGCGTGTCGGCGTGCTTTGCCAGCACGTCCTTGTAGAACTCGCGCACCACGATGCCGAACATGATGGGGTCGGAAACCTTCATCATCGTGGCCTTCAGGTGCAGCGAGAAGAGCACGCCCTTCGCCTTCGCATCGGCGATCTGCGCGCCGACGAAGGCCGCGAGCGCCTTGCGGCTCATCACGGCGGCGTCGACGATCTCGCCCGCCTTCACGGCGACCTTTTCCTTCAGCACCTTCGTGGCGCCGTCCCTGCCGACGAATTCGATGCGCAGGTTACCGGCCTTGTCCATCGTGGCGGACTTCTCGCTACCGTAGAAATCGCCGCCGTCCATATGCGCGACATGCGACTTCGATTCCGGCGACCACTTGCCCATGCGGTGCGGATGCTTGCGGGCGTAATTCTTCACCGAGAGCGGGGCGCGGCGGTCTGAGTTGCCTTCGCGCAGCACCGGGTTCACCGCGCTGCCCATGGCCTTGCCGTAGCGCGCGTTGATGTCCTTCTCTTCGTCGGTGGAGGGTGCGTCCACATAGTCGGGCAACCGGTAGCCCTGCGACTGCAGCTCGCGGATGGCGGCCTTCATCTGCGGCACGGAGGCGCTGATGTTCGGCAGCTTGATGATGTTCGCATCCGGCGTGGTGGCCAGTTCGCCCAGTTCGGCCAGGTGGTCGCCGATCTTCTGCGCGTCGGTGAGGCGGTCCGGGAACTGCGCCAGGATACGGCCGGCCAGCGAGATGTCGCGCGTTTCCACCGCCACGCCCGCGGTGCCGGCGAAGGCCTCGACGATGGGCAGGAAGGAGGCGGTGGCGAGGAACGGCGCTTCGTCGGTGAGCGTGTAGATGATCTTGGGCGAGCTGGACATGTTCGGCAATCCTTGGGGGGAAAACCTGTCCATTGTGGCGCAAGCCCTGTAGGAGCCGCTATAGCGGCGAGGGGCCGCGCCTCGGGCTTCAAAGCCTGGGGGACCTCGCTTGCCGTTTCATTGCTTCGTTGGCTTCTCGCCGCTATAGCGGCTCCTACAAGGATCAGGAGGCCCTGGCCAGGGCCTGGCGCCGCTCTTTCCGCCGCTCTTTCCGCCGCACCTTGCGCGCCTTCCAGCGCTCCGACAGGCAGGCGAAGATCACGTACAGGGCCGGGGTGGAGAGCAGGGTCAGGCTCTGCGAAATCACCAGGCCGCCGATCATCGCGATACCGAGCGGGCGGCGCAGTTCCGCACCCTCGCCCAGGCCGATCGCCAGCGGCGTGGCGGCGAGGATCGCCACCATCGTGGTCATCATGATCGGCCGGAAGCGGACCAGGCAGGCCTCGCGGATGGCTTCCTTGTAGGTCAACGCATGGTCGCGCTGGGCTACCAGGGCGAAGTCGATCATCATGATCGCATTCTTCTTCACGATGCCGATGAGCAGCACCAGCGCGATCATCGCCACCACCGACAGCTCGGTATCGGTGATGACGAGCGCGGCCAGCGCGCCCACGCCCGCGGCGGGCAGCGTCGAGATGATCGTCACCGGGTGGATGAGGCTCTCGTAGAGCATGCCCATCAGCAGGTAGACGACGACGATCGCGGCGAGGATCAGCAGCGGCATGTTCCTCTGCGCCTGCTGGAACCGGCCGAAGCTGCTGCCGGTATCCAGGTGGATGTCGCCGGGCATGCGCATGCCCTCGACCGTCTTCTGGATGATGTCCACGGCCTCGCCCATGCTCACGTTGGGCGCGAGGTTGAAGCTGACATCCATGCTCGTGTACTGGTCCTCGTGCACGATCTGGGTAGGCGCGAGGCCCGGCTCCTGCCGCGTCACCGCGGTGATCGGCACCATCGCGCCGGACTTCGCGCGCACGTAGATCTGGTTCAGCGCCTCGGGAGTGGCCGCCATCTGGGGCAAGGCGTTGACGATGACGCGATACTGGTTGATGTCCGAGTAGATGGTGGACACGGCGCGCTGGCCGAAGGCGTTGTACAGGGCGCCGTCGATGTCGCCGATCGACACGCCCAGCCGCGCGGCCGTGTCGCGATCGATGACCATGTTCTGACGAAGGCCCGCGGCGTCGATGTCGCTGCCGACGTCCTTGAGCATCGGGTTCTTCTTCAGCGCGTCCACCAACTTCGGTATCCACGCCTGCAGCTCGGCGACGTCGTCGCCCTTCAGCGAGACCGAGTACTGCCCGCCCTGCGAACTGCCACCGCCGCCGCCCGTGGGCAGGTCCTGGATGGGCCGCAGGCGCAGGTTGAGGTCGGGATACTTGTTCGCCTTGGCCGAGAGGCGGTCGAGCACCACGAAGGTGCTTTCCTTGCGCCCCTCGTCCATCGTCTTCAGCTCGATGTTGAAAAAGCCGCTGGAGCCGGTCCGGCTCGTTCCCAGTCGCGAGCCGACGGCCTTCACCGCGGGATCGGCCAGCAGCATCTCGGTGATGCGCGCCTGGCGCTCCTTCATCTCGCCGAAGGACACGGTGGAACCGGAGGTGGCGCGGGCACCGATCAGGCCGGTGTCCTGCGGCGGGAAGAAACCGCCCTTGACCATGCCGGCGAGGACGATGGTGACACCGACCAGGACCAGCGGCGTCAAGGCCATGAGCAACGCGTGGCGCAGCGTCCAGTCCAGCGCCCGGCGGTATGCGCCGAGCAGGCGGGCCTGGGCGCGCTCCAACACGTGGCCCAGCCGCGATTCCGGCTTGGCGTCCTTGTGCGCGGTGAGGAAATGCGCGCAGAGCGACGGCGTGAGCGTCAACGACACCAGCGCCGAGACGACGATGGCCGAGACCAGCGTGACGGTGAATTCCTTGAAGAACATGCCGATGACGCCGGGCGCCAGCAGCAGCGGGATGAACACCGCGACCAACGAGCCGGTGATCGAGACGATCGTGAAACCGATCTCGCGCGCGCCGAGCAGCGCCGCCTCGAAACGGGGTATTCCCTCGTCCATGTGGCGGATCACGTTCTCGATCACCACGATGGCGTCGTCGACCACGAAGCCGATCGCGATCACCAGCGCCAGCAGCGTGAGGTTGTTGAGGGTATAGCCGAAGGCGTACATCGCGATGAACGCGCCGGCCAGGGACAACGGCACGGCGAGGCCGGCGATCAGCGTCGGCGCCAGGCGCCGAAGGAACAGCGCCATCGTCATGATGACCATGGCGAGGCTGATCAGCAGCGTGGCCTGCACCTCGTGCAGCGAGGCGCGGATGGTCGGCGTCCCGTCGAAGAACGAATGCAGCCGCACGCCGGCAGGCAGCCAGCTCTGCATCTGCGGCATCAGTGCCTTCACCCGGTCCACCGTCTCGATGACGTTGGCGTCCGCCTTCTTGTAGACGTACATCAGGATACCCGGTCGGCCGTTGAACCAGGCGGCCTGGTATGCGTCCTGCTGGCCGTCGTAGACCTTGGCGATGTCCGAGAGGCGGATCGGCACGCCGTCCTTGACGCCGATGATGAGCTTCGCGAATTCGTCGGCCTTGTGCAGCGAGTCCGTCGCGGTGACCGCCATGGTCGTGTGACCGTCGCTCAGGAAACCTTGCGGCGACGTCACGTTGGCCGCGGTAAGCGCATTGCGCAGCTGGTCGGGCGAGAGCCCCATGGAATTCAGCGCACGCAGGTTTACGTCCACGCGGATCGCCGGCGTGGCGCTGCCGGCGATGTCGACGCTGGCGATGCCTTCCTGCTGGCGCAGGCGCTGGGCGAGCACCGAGTCCGCGATGTTGTAGAGGTCGGTGGGCGCCACGCTGTCCGAGGTGAGCGCCAGCACGATGATCGGATCGTCGTTCGGGTTGGCCTTCGTATAGGAAGGCTGGTTGAGCAACCCGGAGGGCAGGTCGGGCTGTGCCGCGTTGATCGCCGCCTGCACATCGCGCGCCGCGGCATCGATATTGACGCCGTTCTGGAAGAACAGCAGCACGAAGGCACTGCCCTCGGAGCTATTGGAGCGCATCGTCTCCACGCCCGGCACCTGGCCGAGGTGCCGCTCCAGCGGGGCCGCGACGGTCGAGGCCATCGTGCTGGCGTCCGCGCCCGACTGGGACGCCTGGACGAAGATGGCGGGGAACTGGATGTTGGGGAGGGCGGCCACCCCGAGCAGGGCATAGCAGATGACGCCGATCGCGAAGATGCCGATCGCCAGCAGCGACGTACCGATGGGGCGACGGATGAACGGACCGGAGATATTCATTGCGCGGACAGGCTTCTGGGAGGCGTGGGAATTCGGGGCATCCGGTCCCTAACGCGCCAGCCGGAAAAAGGTTTCGCCGGGCGGCGAACCGTCCGGCGAAAAGGGGGTGGCTCGGTGGCCCGAAGCCGGGCCGTCATCCGCCCGCGGCTTGGGGTTCGGCGTCGTGCGCCAGGGCGCGTCGTCGCTTGCGCTCGGCCAGCCAGTCGGAGAACCGCTCCATGTACAGGTAGATCACCGGCGTGGTGTAGAGCGTGACCAGCTGCGAGAGCAGCAGGCCGCCGACGATCGACACGCCCAGCGGCTTGCGCAGTTCCGAGCCGATGCCGTTGCCCAGCGCCAGCGGCAAGGCGCCGAGCAGCGCCGCCGCCGTGGTCATCATGATCGGGCGGAAACGCAGGAGGCAGGCGCGGCGGATGGCCTCGGTGGCGTTCATCCCGGTGCGCTTCGCCTCGATGGCGAAGTCGATCATCATGATCGCGTTCTTCTTCACGATGCCGATCAGCAGCACGATACCCACGATGCCGTCCACGGACAGGCTCATGCCGCACATCAGCAACGCCAGGAGGGCGCCCACGCCGGCGGGGGGCAGCGTGGAGATGATCGTCAGCGGATGGATGTAGCTCTCGTAGAGCACGCCCAGCACGATGTAGATGACGATGATGGAAGCCAGGAGCAGCAGGACTTCGTCGCCCACGGACGAGGAGAATTCCGCCGCCTTGCCGATGAACTGGCCGCGCACCTGCGGCGGGAAGTTCATCTGCTGCTCCACCTCGTGGATCGCGTCCACCGCGGTCGACAGCGAATAGCCCGGTGCGAGGTTGAACGAAATGGTCACCGATGGCAGTTGCTGCAAGTGGCTCACCACCAGCGGGGCGCTGGTGAGCTTGGCGCTCGCCAGCGCCGCGAGCGGGATCGTGCCGCCGGCACCGACCTGGAAACCCACGTTGCCGGTGTTGCCGATGCCCGCCGGCGTGGCCGAGTTGCTCGAGGCCAGCTGGCCGAAGCTGGTGGCGTTGGAACCGGTGAGCGCGCCGTTGCCATTGCCGCGCACGGTGAGCTTGTTCAGCAGGTCCGTGCTGTTGCGGTATTCCGGCGACACCTCCAGCACCACGCGGTACTGGTTGAGCTGGGTGAAGATGGTGGAGATCTGGCGCTGTCCGTAGGCGTCATAGAGCGTGTCGTCGATCGTCTGCACCGGCACGCCGAGGCGGCTGGCGCTATCGCGGTCGATGGTGAGCTTCAGCGCGTTGCCCTTGTCGGCGAGGTTGTTGTCGACGTCGGCCAGCTCGGGCCGCTTGCGCAGCGCCGAGGTCATCTGCTGGGCGTAGCCGGCAAGCTCGCTCGAGTTCACGTCCGACATCGAGTACTGGTACTCGGTGGCCGACACCTGGCTGTCCAGCGTCACGTCCTGCACGGGCTTCAGGTAGAGGGCCACCCCGGCCACGTTGGCCACCGCCCGCTGCAGGCGCGGCAGCACCTCGTCGAGGCCGTCGCGATCGCCGCGGTCCTTCAGCACCAGCGAGATCTGGCCCTGGTTGAGCGTGGGATTGATCGAACCCGCGCCGATGAACGCGGCCACGCCGGCCACGGCGGGGTCCTTGGCGAGGGCGTCGGCCACGGCCTTCGTGCGCTGTTCCATCTGCGGGAAGGCCACGTTCTGGTCGGCCTGCACGACGGCGGTGATGAGGCCGGTGTCCTGTTCGGGCAGGAGTCCCTTCGGGATCACCACGTAGAGCGCGACGGTGAGCGCCACGGTGAGTCCCGCCACGATCATCGTCAGCGGGCGATGGTCGAGCACCCAGTCCAGGCTGCGGCCGTAGCCCTCGACGATGCGCGACCACGTGGTGTGCTTGCCCGCCGCGGCGGCGTGCTCGTGGGCATCCTCGGCGTCGGGCAACTGGTCGGCACGCAGCAGGTACGCGCACATCATCGGCGTGAGCGTCAGCGACACCAGCATCGAGATCGCCACGGCGATCGTCAGCACCCAGGCGAACTCGTGGAACAGGCGACCGGTGACGCCCGGCATCAGCAGCAGCGGCAGGAACACCGCGATCAGCGACACGGTCAACGACAGCACGGTGAAGCCGATTTCCTTCGCGCCGACCTCGGCCGCGGTCTTCGCGTCCTGGCCCTGCTCGATGTAGCGGACGATGTTCTCGATCATCACGATGGCGTCGTCGACCACGAAGCCGGTCGCGACCGCCAGCGCCATCAGCGAGAGGTTGTCCAGCGACATCCCCGCGAAGGCCATGACGCCGAACGTGCCCATGAGCGACAGCGGCACGGCCACCGAGGGGATCACCGTGGCCCACAGGCGGCGCAGGAAGACGAAGATCACCGCCACCACGAGGCAGATGGTGAGGATGAGGGTGAACTGCACGTCCTCGACCGAGGCGCGGATGGTGATCGTGCGGTCCGAGAACACCTTCAGGTGCACGTCGGCCGGCAGCACTTTCTGCAGGTCGGGGATGGTCTGGCGGATCTGCTGCACCGTCTGCACGATGTTCGCGCCGGGCTGGCGGCGGATGTCGAGCAGCACGGCGGGCTTGCCGTTGGCCCAGGCGGCGAGCTGGTCGTTCTCCACGCCGTCGACCACGTTCGCCACGTCGGACAGGCGCACGGGTGCGCCGTTCTTGTAGCTGATGATGGTGTCCTTGTACTCCGCGGCGTCGGCGAGCTGGTCGTTCGTGCCGATGCTGTAGGACTGGGTCTTGCCGTTCAGCGTGCCCTTGGGCGCGTTGACGTTGGCCTGGGTGAGCGCGCTGCGCACGTCTTCCATGGTCAGGCCGAGGTTGGCCAGCTGCGCCGGGTTCACCTGGATCCGCACGGCCGGGCGCACGTTGCCGGCGATGGAGACGAGACCCACGCCCTGCACCTGCGAGAGCTTCTGCGCCAGGATCGAATCCGCGTAGTTGTTGACGTCGCGCAGCGGACGGGTGTCCGACGTGAGCATCAGCGTCATGATCGGCGCGTCGGCCGGGTTCACCCGGTTGTACACCGGCGGATAGGGCAGGTTGTTGGGCAGCGTGCCGCGCGCCTGGTTGATCGCCGCCTGCACGTCCTGCGCCGCGATGTCGATGTCGCGGTCCATGTTGAACTGCAGGATGATCGTGGACAGGCCCGCCGACGAGTCCGAGCTCATCATGTTGAGGCCGGAGATCTGGCCGAAATTACGTTCCAGCGGCGTGGTGATAAGCGCCGCCATCGTCGTGGCGCTGGCACCCGGGTACTGTGTGGTGACGACCAGGCTCGGCGCGTCGATCTCCGGCAGCGCCGACACCGGCAGCTGGCGATAGCCGAGGATGCCGAGCAGCAGCACCGCCACCATGAGCAGTGACGTGGCGATCGGCCGGCGGATGAAGAGTGTCGAGAAACCCACTGTGTGTTCCTGGTGTCGGGACCTCGCGGTCCGTGGTCGGCGCGCCCGTCGTGGGCGCGCCGCACGCTATCAGCCGCCGCGGCGGCGGCCTTGGCCCTTCTTGGCGGCGGCCTTCTGCAGTTCGTCGGCCGTCGGCGCGGCAGGCACCTGGCCAGGCGCCAGAGGCTGCACCTTCGAGCCCGGCTTGAGACGGAACTGGCCCTCGGTCACCACCTTCTCGCCCAGCTTCACGCCCTTGCTGAGCAGCACGTGGCTGTCGCCGACTTCGCTGGCGGTTTCCACGGCCTGCATCTTGACCGTGTTGTCGCCCTGCACGAGGTACACGTAATCGCCCTCGGGGCCGCGCTGCACCGCCTGCGCGGGCACCACGAGGCCACCCTTCACCGTGCGGACCCTCACGCGGGCGTTCACGAACTGGCCCGGCCAGAGCTCGGTCTTCTGGTTGTCGAACAGCGCGCGCAGGCGGAACGTGCCCGTGGTGGTGTCGATGGCGTTGTCGATCACGTCCAGCTTGCCGGTAGCCATCACGTGGGCATCCACGCGATCGAGCGCGTCGACCTGCAGCGGCGTGGCCGGGTCCGCGCGCATGGCGCTGCGGACGAGGTCGAGGTTCTTCTCGGGCAGGTTGAAGGACACGTAGATCGGATGCACTTCGGTGAGGGTCACGATCGAATCGGTCGTCGAGACGATGTTGCCCACGTCCACGGCGCGGATGCCGGCGAGGCCGTCGATGGGCGCCACCACCTTGGTGAAGCCCAGCTGCACCTGCGAGGCCCGGATGGAGGCCTGGTCGGCGACCACGGTGGCGCTGGCCTGGTCGAGCGTGTTCTTCAGGTTGTCCAGGTCCTGCTTGGAGACGTACTGCTGGCCGCCCTTGCTGACGAGGTTCTGCGAACGCTCGAGGTTGTTCTTCGCGGTGGCCGCCGCGGCCTGGTCCTGGCGCAGCTTCGCCACGGCCTGGTCGTACTGCGACTGGATGGTACGCGGGTCGATTTCCGCGATCACGTCGCCGGCCTTCACTTCCTGGCCTTCCTGGAAGTTGAGCTTCATCAGCTGCCCGCCCACCTGCGGGCGCACGACCACGGAGTTACGCGCCTGGGCGGTGCCGGTGGCGACGAGATAGACCGGCACGTCCTGGGACACGACCGGAACGACGGTCACGGGCACCGGCGGCTGCTCGCCCTGGCCTTCGCCATTGGGCTTGCCCTGAGCATTGGCGGCGCCAGCGTGGTGGCCCAGGCGGGGAACGACAATAATGCCCGCTATCACCAGAACCACGATGACCGCCAGCGCGATCTTCCAAAAACGCGACATGCAACACTCCCAGATGAATAGCCGGACGGCCTCACAGTTCCGTCCGATGCGCCCTGCGCCACGGGGGTTTATACCCCCAAAAGGTTAACGATAGACGGCGCCAATATAGGTGTACGGGAACGGGATTGAACAATGCCGGTTGACAGGGGTATGGCATGACTGACGACATGTCCCCGGATACTTCCCCCCACGGCCGCCGAAACCGGGACCGCTGACTCGCGCGGAGGTTCCGCTATACTCGCTGGGTTCGACGCCGCGTAGCGGCCGGCAGGCACGCCGGATCCCGGGGAGGGGGACGGCACACCCAAAATCAGTGGAGTCAATGCGTGAGCGGTTCTCCGAGCAAGTCCGACCAGAACTTCATGCGTCAGTTCTCGTGGCTGACCGCGGGCCTCAGTGTCCTGGCCCTCGTCCTGATGGTCATCGCGTATGCCATCTATAGCAACATCCCGAAAGAGCGGGATCCGGCGGTAGCGAAGCGCACCGAGGCCCGGATCGCCCCCGTCGGCGGCGTCTACGCCGGCGACACGGGCCGCGCCGCGATGCTGGCCGCCCAGGAAGCCGCGGCCAAGGCAGCCGCCTCGCAGGTCGCCTATGGCGGCAGCACCGACGGCAAGACCATCTACGACAACCTCTGCCATAGCTGCCATACCGCCGGCGTGGCCGGTGCGCCCAAGCTGGGCGACAAGGGTGCGTGGGCCGCGCGTATCGCCCAGGGCTTCGCCACGCTCGCCAAGCATGCGATCGAGGGCTACACCGGTCCGGACGGCAACCACATGCCGGCGAGGGGCGGCAATCCGGCCCTCACCGACGAGCAGGTCACCAATACGGTGAAGTGGATGGCCGACCAGGCGAAGTAAGGTCCGGTCCCGATGACGGAAAAAGCCGCGAGCGATCGCGGCTTTTTTGTTCCGAAAGCCTTCGCAGGGGCGAGGGCCATTCGGGAGTAGGGTTATCGAGGGCGCCGGGCGATCCGTTCTTCCGCGAACGCCTGCAAGTCCGGGAAGAACGCGGCGAAAGTTCTTTCGAGCGAGCCGGACTGCGCCTGGAGCACCTCGACGCCGTCGGCCACCGGATTGGCTCGCGACAGGCGCTTCGAGATGCCGGCAAAGGCGCCGGCCAC
Organism: Luteibacter yeojuensis; assembly: GCF_011742875.1. Taxonomy (NCBI): domain Bacteria; kingdom Pseudomonadati; phylum Pseudomonadota; class Gammaproteobacteria; order Lysobacterales; family Rhodanobacteraceae; genus Luteibacter; species Luteibacter yeojuensis. Next base: position 102,325 of record NZ_JAAQTL010000003.1, on the reverse strand, counting down.
GCGCTCGATGTGCACGTAGCCAGCCGGCAGGCCGTGCCGGTCCATGTAGGCAAGGAAACGCTTCAGCCCATCCGGCAGGAGGCCTTCGGCGGCATGCAGCTCCGCGCGGATGCCCGCGGAAAATTCCTCCAGCGGCGTTTCGCTCCATGCCGCGAAGTCGCGAGCCAGCAGGTGGTCGAACCACACGTCCAGCAGGATGCCCGCGTAACGGCGGAACGGCGGCGGCATGCGTTCGCGCGCCGCGCGCACCTCCGGATGGCTGTCGGTGAAGGTGTCGATGGCGCGATGGAGGTAGATGCCCTCGCGGACCCGCTCGGGAAGCGACGGATCCGGCGTGCCGTGGACGAAATCGCCCATTGCTCCGCCGAGCCGGAGCGCCGCGTCGTTCCCCGCCAGGAGGGCGTGCGCCAGCACGTTCATCGCATGGCCTCGCCGCGAGGGTGGCGGGCAGCGGGTATCATGGCGGACATGAGCGATCTTCTACCTGCAGCGCCGGATCAGTTTCCGGCCGATACCATGAGCTTCGCGCTCGCCGGCCCCGTGGGCAAGCTGGAATGCGAGAGCAAGGCCGCATCCGCCGATGTCGCACGCGACGGCGTGGCCGTGATCTGCCATCCGCTTTCCACCGAGGGCGGCACCATGCATAACAAGGTGGTGACCATGGTCGAGCGCGCGCTGCGCGAGTCGGGCCTGGACACCGTCATCTTCAACTTCCGGGGCGTGGGCCGGTCCGAAGGCGACTTCGACAGCGGCCAGGGTGAAAGCGACGACCTCGCCGCCGTCGTCGCGTGGGTGCGCAGGGTCCGGCCGGGCGCCGCCCTGTGGCTGGCGGGATTCTCCTTCGGCAGCTACGTGACCCTGCGCAATGCGGCGAAACTCGGAGCGGACGCGCTGGTGAGCATCGCGCCGCCCGCGGCGGGACGCGGCTGGGATTTCTCCCAGGTGGAACTCCCCTCGTGCCAATGGCTTGTGGTCATGGGCGACGCCGACGAGATCGTGGAGCCGCAGGCCGTGTACGACTGGGTGGACAGCCTGCCCGAAACGAACCGCCCCCATCTGGTGAGGATGGAAGAGACCAGTCATTTCTTCCATCGCCGCCTCATGGACCTGCGTGGCGTGATCAAGAACGCCGTGAAGGACTGGCTGCCGGGGCTGCGAAAGGCATGACCTGCATGGAAGCGACGCCCGGGGAACGTTACCGGGACGGCATCGCGGGCCACCGCTGGGAATCCGACCCGGCCCAGCTGCCGGTGATCGTGGAATTCGACCGCCTGCATGCCGCGCTGTGCGCGCCCGACCCGGGCAACGGCGGCCTCTTCGGCCGCCTGCGCAACATGCTCGGCAACGAGCCGCGCCGGAGCGTGCCGGGACTGTACCTCTGGGGCAGCGTCGGACGCGGCAAGACGTTCCTCATGGACCTCTTCGTCTCGAGCCTGTCCCCCGGCCTCGCCCTGCGCCGGCATTTCCACCGTTTCATGCTCGAAGTGCACGCGACGCTGCGCGAACTCGGCGACCGGCAGAGCCCGCTCGACGAAGTGGCCGAGCGACTCGCCGCGAAATGCCGCGTGCTCTGCCTCGACGAATTCCTCGTCTCCGACATCGGCGACGCCATGATCCTCGCCGGCCTGCTCGAAGGGCTGTTCTCGCGAGGAGTCAGCCTCGTGACGACCTCGAACACGCCCCCTGGAGGCCTCTACAAGGAAGGTCTGCAGCGGGCGCGCTTCCTCCCGGCCATCGCGGCCATCGAGAAGCACTGCGTGGTCCACGAGATGGTCTCGCCGCGCGACTGGCGCCTGCGCGCGCTCAGCCAGGCACCCGTCTACCTGGTGCCGCCGGGCGCGGAAGCGGAACGCTCGCTCGCCCGGATCTTCGCGGACCAGGCCCAGGGCCCCGTCGTCGAGAACGGCAGCATCCACGTGCAGGGCCGGGACGTGACCTTGCGCAAGCGCGCCGACAACATCGTGTGGTTCGACTTCGCCGCGCTGTGCGAGGGTCCACGCGCCGTCGCGGATTACATCGAGCTGGCGAAGGCCTATCCGATGGTGATCATGTCCAACGTGCCGCAGTTCACCGTCTACACCGAAAACGAGGCGAAACGCTTCGTCCTCCTCGTCGACGAGTTCTACGACCGGAACGTGAAGCTGGTATTGTCGGCGGCCGCGCCGATCACCGAGCTGTACGACGGCAACAAGGTCCGCGCGGAGTTCGGCCGCACCGAATCGCGTCTCATCGAAATGCAGAGCGAGGACTACCTTGGCCGTGACCATAAACCCTGACCCGACGTGGACGGAAACGGCTGTTCCGTCGCATCCCCCAACCCGCATGCTTCATGGGCGGGTCTCCCGCGCCATCTGACGAGGTACGCCATGGAACATTGCGAGCTGATCCCCGGTCGCGGCATTCGTCGCGACGATATCGACATCTTCTTCGGCATGCCGCGCACGAAGCTGCGCCAGGCCCTCCGGAACGAGAAGCCCGGTGGCGACTCCATGTGGGACGACGAGGACGAATACACCGACGCCGAGGGGGGCGATTGGCTACGCCTGCGTTTCCTCGACGACAAGCTCTGCGACATCGAGGTCCTCGGCGGGAGCCTCATCCACGAAGGCATCGAGCTTCTCGCCACCGACATCCACACGCTGCGCAACGACCTGGGGCGCGGCGGCATGGCCCTCGAGAAAACCGAGTGGCTTTCCGAAGGCCACGACTGCGTCGACCTCCAGATCGTGGTGGCCTCGCGCGAGGACAGCGGCGAGGTGGGCGCCGAGATCGCCTGGGTCATCACCAGCAGCGACTTCCGCGTCGAATGACGCGGCCCCTCGCCGTCGTGCGCCGCCTGGGCGTCGCGGCCGCCGTGGTGGCGCTGTCCGCCCTCGCCGGCTGCGCCACGCCGCGCGTTCCGCCGCAGCGCAGCCCTCTCGCGCACTGGACGCCTTCGCCGAACTACAACGCGCGCAAGGCCCAGATCATCGTGCTTCACCACACCTCGATCGGCGACGCGAAGGAATCGCTGCGCGTCCTCAGCACGCACAACAGCGAAGGCCAGGTCAGCGCCCACTATCTCGTGGAAGCCGACGGCCGCATCGACCAGTTGGTGGACGACGGCGATCGCGCGTGGCACGCCGGCGCGTCCAGCTGGGGTGGCATGACCGATCTCAACTCGTCGTCCATCGGCATCGAGATCGACAACGACGGCGAATCGCCCTTCAGCCAGCCACAGATCCAGTCCCTGGTGACGCTGCTCGCGGATCTCACCTCGCGCCTGGGCATTCCTCGCGAGGCCGTGGTCGGTCACGGCGACATCGCCCCGGGCCGCAAGAACGATCCCAGCGCACTGTTTCCCTGGGCCACACTGGCCAGCCATGGTTTCGGCCTCTGGCCGGATGCCGTCCTGATCCCCGCCCCGCCCGGTTTCGACAGCCTCGCGGCCATGCGCCTCGTCGGCTACGACGTGTCCGATCCGCGTGCGGCCATCGCGGCGTTCCATCGCCACTACCGCGCGATGGAAAACGACGCGCCCCTCGACACGACGGATGCGGCGATCCTCTACTCCCTGCAGCGCAAGCTGATGGCGCCGCGCGCCACCCCGTAGGAGCCGCTATAGCGGCGAGGGCACCTGCCTCGCCGCTTCATCGCCTCGTTGGCTTCTCGCCGCTATAGCGGCTCCCACATCGCTTTAGCAGGCGAACGATGCGAACGCGGCGATGGTCCTTTCGATCCCTTCATCGTCCACATCCAGATGGGTCACCATGCGGATCGACGGCAGGTAACCGATACTGAGCTTCACGCCGTGCGTGTCCATGTGCGTGGCGAGATCCTTGAGGCGCGCCGCCGGCACGTCCACGAAGACCATGTTCGTATGGCAGCCCTTGACCTCCAGCCCCTCGACCCTGCGCAGGCCGTCCGCGAGGCGCGCGGCACGCGCGTGATCGTCGGCAAGGCGTTCCACGTGATGATCCAGAGCATGCATCGCCGCCGCGGCGAGCATCCCGGCCTGGCGCCAGCCGCCGCCGGCTACCTTGCGCCAGCGCCGCGCGCGCTCGATCAGCGCGGCGTCGCCCAGCAGCACGGAACCGACCGGCGCGCCCAGCCCCTTGGACAGGCATACCGATACGCTGTCGAACGGCGCCGCCACGTCCCGGGCCGGACGCCCGTACGCCACCGCCGCGTTATAGAGACGGGCACCGTCGAGGTGGAACCCGAGACCGCGACGGGTCGCGAGGTCGCGCGCCTTCCCCAGGTATTCGAACGGCAGCGGGCGACCATGCCACGTGTTTTCCAGCGTCAGTAGCCGCGTACGCGCGAAATGCGGGTCCACCGGCTTGATCGACGCCTCCACCTTGTCCAGCGGAAGCGTGCCGTCGGCATCCTGCACGATCGGCTGCGGCTGGATCGAGCCCAGCACGGCCGCGCCGCCGCCTTCGAAGCGATAAGTATGCGCGTCGGCGCCCACGATGTATTCGTCGCCGCGCTCGCAGTGGCTCATGAGCGCCAGCAGGTTGCTTTGCGTGCCCGTGGGCACGAACAAACCGGCGGCGAAACCCAGGTCCGCGGCCAGGCGATCCTGCAAGGCGTTGACCGTGGGGTCTTCGCCATACACGTCGTCGCCAACCGGCGCACGGAGCATGGCTTCGCGCATGGCATCGGTGGGCCGGGTTACCGTGTCGCTGCGCAGGTCGATCGTTTCCATGGGGATGCCGCTTCCTCGGTGGTGGCGAACGACGATGGTAATCGATGCCGTTCACGGTTCCCTAGCGACTGTGCCGCGGCTAAGCTCGGTGCCATGATCACGATCCTCATGGGCGTCTCCGGCAGCGGAAAGAGTCGCATCGGCGAGGCGCTCGCCACGCGGCTGGGTCAGGCCTTCCTGGATGGCGACGACCTGCACCCGCCGGCGAACCTCGCGAAGATGGCCCGCGGCCTGCCGCTTGACGACGACGATCGTCGTCCCTGGCTGGAGGCCATCGTGGCCGAGATGGACAGGTACCGCGCGTCCGGCGAATCGCTGGTGCTCGCCTGTTCCGCGCTCAAGCGACGCTATCGCGATTTCCTGCGGTCGGGGCATGAGGATGTGCGCTTCGTCTACCTGCGCGGCACGCGTGAACTGCTGTCCGAACGGCTCGGTCGCCGCGCGGGGCATTTCTTCGATCCGAAGCTCCTGGACAGCCAGCTGGAGACGCTGGAGGAGCCGGCGGCGGAAGAAGCACTGAGGGTGGACGTCGGGCCGCCGCCGGCCGAGATCGTGGAATGCATCATCCGGGACGGGTGTCACCGGACCGACGACGAACACAGGCCTTGAGAAACTGACTGCCGGCACCGGCCTGGCCGGCGATTCCACGGCGATGGGCAAGGCCGGGCAGTAGTCCCGCGGCTCGCCTCGTGCTCTCATATCGCTTCCCCACACCCAGGAAACGCCCATGCAAGCCCCCGTCGACGCGGCGCTGGACAGTCGGCGCGCGGACACGACCGTCTTCGGCGTGATCTTCGCGATCAGCTTCTGCCACCTCCTCAACGACATGATGCAGTCGCTGCTCCCGGCGATCTATCCGGGCCTGAAAACGGACTTCCAGCTCGACTTCGGCCAGATCGGTCTCATCACCCTCACCTACCAGATCACGGCGTCGATCCTGCAACCCCTCGTGGGCCTGTACGCGGATCGCCGACCGACGCCGCTGGCCTTGCCCGCCGGCACGCTGTTTTCCCTCGCGGGCCTGCTCGTGCTCTCGGAGGCGCATGCGTATCCGGTCCTGCTGGTCGGCGCCGCCCTGCTCGGCATGGGCTCGTCGGTGTTCCATCCCGAATCCTCGCGCGTGGCGCGCATGGCCTCGGGCGGTCGGCACGGTCTCGCGCAGTCGCTGTTCCAGGTGGGCGGCAATGCCGGCCAGGCGCTCGGTCCTCTTGCCGCCGCCCTCGTCGTCGTCCGCTGGGGCCAGTCGAGCCTGGCGTTCTTCGCGCTGCTGGCGCTGCTTTCGTGCGCGGTGTTGTGGAATGTCAGCCAGTGGTACCGCCATCACGGCCTGCCGCGCCTTAAGACCGGCGCCGGTATCCACCACGACGCCGTACCGGCGAGTGCCGAGGCGCGTCGCGGCATCGCGGTGCTGCTCGCACTGATCTTCTCGAAGTACGTCTACCTCGCCAGTCTCACGAGCTACTTCACCTTCTACCTGATCCACCGCTTCGGCGTATCGGTGGAGAGCGCGCAGTACTACCTCTTTGCCTTCCTCGGCGCGGTGGCGGTCGGCACCATCCTCGGCGGACCGTTGGGCGACCGCTTCGGCCGCAAGCACGTCATCTGGTTCTCGATCCTGGGCGCGCTGCCGTTCACGCTGCTGCTCCCGCACGCGAACCTGTTCTGGACGGCGCCGCTCGCGATCGTCATCGGATTGATCCTGGCCTCGGCGTTCCCCGCGATCGTGGTCTTCGCGCAGGAACTGGTACCGGGGAAGGTCGGGATGATCTCCGGGTTGTTCTTCGGCTTTTCGTTCGGCATGGGCGGCCTCGGGGCCGCGGTGCTCGGCGAGCTGGCCGACCACATCGGCATCGAGGCCGTATACCGCATCTGCGCATTCCTTCCGGCGATCGGCTTGCTGGCGGCGTTGCTGCCGGATCCGAAGCGGCTGGCCACTCGCTGAGTCCGCAGGAGCCGCCATAGCGGCGAAAGGCCAACGAAGCGACGAAGCGGCGAGGCACGTTCCCTCGCCGCTGTAGCGGCTCCTACAGTAAAGACATCAGGCGAATTCGGCCCATGCCGATTCGGCTCCGACGACGGACTGCTGGCCGAACTTCAGGTCGTGCGCGGTGCGATCCGCGGCGGCGGGTGCCTTGCCATGGTCGTCGACGGTGAAGAACGCCACCTGCTCGCGCAGCGACTTCGCCTGGTCCTGCATCGACTTCGCGGCGGCGGCGGCTTCCTCCACCAGCGCGGCGTTTTCCTGCGTCACCTGGTCGATCTGCGCGATGGCAAGGTTCACCTGGTCGACGCCGGACGACTGCTCGGCGCTCGCCGCGGCGATTTCCGCGACGATGTCGGTCACCTTCTTCACGCTGTCGACGATGTCGCGCAATGCCAGCGACGACTGCTCCACCAGCGCGGTACCTGCCTCGACGCGCTCGCTGCTCTCGGCGATGAGCCCCTTGATCTCGCGCGACGCCGCGGCGCTCGACTGCGCCAGGCGGCGCACTTCCGCGGCCACGACCGCGAAGCCGCGGCCCTGCTCACCGGCGCGCGCCGCTTCCACCGCCGCGTTGAGCGCCAGCAGGTTGGTCTGGAAGGCGATGTCGTCGATGAGGCCGACGATGTCGCCGATGCGCCGGCTGGAATCGCCGATCTGCTGCATGGCGCCCATCGCCTGGGCAACCACCGATCCGCCCTTCTCCGCCTCGCCGCGCGCATGGCGCGACAGCCTGTCGGCAGCCAGGGCGTTGTCGGCATTCTGGCGGACCGTCGCGGTCATTTCTTCCATCGACGCCGCGGTCTCTTCCAGGCTCGATGCCTGCTCCTGCGTACGATGCGAAAGATCGTCGTTCCCGCGAGCGATCTCGCCGGAGGTCGTGGAGACGACGTGCGCGCCTTCCTGCACTTCCACGACGATCGAGGCGAGCGTGCCGCGCATGCGCTCGAGCGCGCCCAGCAGGCTCTGCGGCGCATAGTCCGCGGAGGCGTCGTCACGGAGATCGCCACCGGCGATGCGGCCGGCGATATCCACGGCATCGCGCGGTTCGCCGCCGACGGTCGCGCGGATGCTGCTCATCGAGAACCACACGATGAAGAGCGCCAGCAAAGCGATGATGCCCGACTTTACGAGGTTGCTTTCCAACTGTGCAGCGAAGTTGGCGTCGATGTCGTTGAAATACGCGCCGGAGACGAAGTGAATGTCCCAGGGCTTGTACCAGGTCGAGTAGCTGATCTTGTCGCGCAGCTCTTTCGTCTTGGGCATGATCTGCGTATAGCGGGTCATGCCGTGGCCGTCCTTGCGATCGACGGCCTGCATCGCTTCGTAGTGATGGAAGCCCTTGCCATCGACATCGTTGCGGATGTCCTTGCCGATGTCGACGCGACGCAGCGGATGCATGCGCATCTTCAGCGACGAATCGAAGGCGAACACATAACCCGAGCCGTCGGCCCAGCGCATCGCCTCGATGTCCCGGAACGCCTCGACCTTCGCCTGCTCGACGCTCATCTCGCCATTCTCCGCGCGCACGCGAAAGCTTTCGGCGACGGCCGCGGCCGCCGTCACATGCTGCGCGAGCGTCTCTTCCAGCCTGTCCATCTGCACGCGTCGGCTTTCGATGCCCGACATGACCGTCTGCGCCACCAGGCCCAGCACGACCACCGTCATCACCATCCACACGCGCGTATTGAGCCGCGTGCGCCCAAACCAGTTCATTACCGCCGACATCGCCATCACCCTCGGTGTTATCCCCCGTGAGGCTGTAACGGCAAGATCGGGCAAGACTTTACGAATCCCCCGCCGCCCTGGGACTGGGTTGGCGGGATGAGGAAATCCGGTGCCGGCCGGGACCCAGCGTCCGGGACGGTGCGCCCGGCAGGCGGACCACGGCCTCGGTTCCTACGGGTACGGCGACCTCGGCTTCCACCTTACCCGCTGCCTTGCGCCATGCCACCGAGGCCTCGCCATACGGCGTCATGACGGACGCCGAAGCCCGATCGAGGAACCCCGTAAGCATTGGCCGCACCTCGAAACGCCGCCAGCCCGGTGCCAGAGGACGCAGGCCGGCGACGTCCTCGAAGAGCCAGTCGTCGATCGTGCCAAGGAAGTAGTGGCCACGCGAGCGCGATGCCAGCTTCCAGTGCTCCCACAGGCTGGTGGCACCGTTGGCGCGCCAGAAGCCCCAGCTGGGGAAGGTCGTTTGCGTGGCGATGGCCCAGGCCTCCCCGGCATGGCCGGTGGCGGTGAGCACCGGCAGGATGACCTTTGTCGCCAGCGCGCCGGTATCCAGATGGTCGCCGCGGGCCTTCGCGTCGGCCGCCACACCGGCGGCCACCTTCGCGACCAGGTCGTCCGGCACCAGCCCGAAGGACAGCGCCAGCAGGTTGTGCGCCTGCCGGTAACCCTGGTCGCCTTCACCGCGGTAACGGGCGGCCGCGCGATCGAGGAAGCGCGCATTGAACGCGTCCCGCACCGCCCCGGCGCGCCGGTCGAACCATGCCGCGCGCGCGTCGTTCCCGATGAGGCGCCACATGTCGGCCGTCCTGCGCTGCATGCCATAAAGGTAGGCGGTGGCCGCGATGCGCTTGTCCTCCGGTGCGTTCTCGCCGCCCGGATCGGTTTCGGGACTCACCCAGTCCCCGAGCTCCGTATCGGCGATACCGTCGGGCGAACGGGCATCCTCCATCGCCACGTAACGGTCGATGCCGGCGATGTGCTCCTCGATCGGCTGCCTGTCGCCCGTGAACATCCACAACGACCAGGGAATGAACACGTAGGCCGAGTGCCAGGTCGGCGCCCGTACCTTGCCCCAGCCGGGATTCGGCGCGATCAGCAGGGGCGCACCGTCGGCCTGGCGCGTATCGGCGATATCGCGTAGCCATTTCGCGAACAGCCGGCCGGCATCGACGTTGCGCAGGAACATGTCCGCACCGAGCATGCCGTCGCCCGTCCAGCCGTTCTTCTCGTACATCGGCGTGTCGGTGGGAATGCCGTAAAGGTTGTTGAGCATGGTGTCCACGGCGGCGCGATGGATCCAGTCGAGCAGCGCGTTCGAGCTGTCGAAGCGCCCGGTGACGGCGACGTCGGTATGGACCACCTGCGCCCGCACGGCGTCGGCGGATGGCTTGTCGCCCGGCCAGCCATCCACCTGCACGTAACGGAATCCCTTGTACGAGAAGCGCGGATGCCAGCGCACCCGGCCGCCCGCGAGGATCAGGGTGTCGGTCTGGAAGCCGTCCTTGAAGTAGTGGTGTTCGTCGCGTGCATCGACGGTGCCGTCGGGAAGCCGTTTCTCTCCGTAATGCGCGACGATCGCGGTCCCCGCCGGACCGGTCACGTCGAAATCCGCCCAGCCGGCGATCACCCGCGGAAACACGAACACGTAGGTGCCCGGCCGCGGTTCGGTAACCGCCGTGGCGGCGAGCGTTTCGACGACGCGGATCGGCTGCTCGATCTGCGCCACCAGCGTGCCGCGCGGCGCGGGAAGCTGGGCCGCCGCCTTCCAGTCGCGGGGTTGCGAGAGGCGTGCGTCGTAGGTCTCGCCGCCATAGAGGTCGTCCCGGCGCGTGGGACCGTCCGCCACCTGCCAGCTCGCGTCGCTGACGACATCCTGCGTGCGGCCGTCCGCATACCGGATGCGCAGCAACGCGCGCATGCGCGGCCGGCCGTGCCATGGCGCGCGCTCCCAATGCCAGACGTCCCGGTTCGTCAGGCCGTAGAAACCACGCCCCAATTCGGCGCCGAGCATGTGTTCGCCGGCACCGAGCTTCACCTCGGTCGCGACGACTTCCACCCGCTTGTCGTAATCGGTGAAGCCGGGCGAGAGCACCGCGTCGCTGACCGGCTTACCGTCCACCGAGAGATCGGCGTACCCCCCGGCGGCGACGTAGAGCATGGCGCTCTCGACATCGCCGTCGACACGGAACGTCTTGCGCAGCAAGGGCGCGGGAAGCGTGTCGTCGCCCTTCCCGATCCAGCGGGCACCGTGCCAGCCTGCTTCGTCGAGTGCCGTGGCGAACCGCGACGAGGACGAGGCGTCGCCGTCGGACGTACGCACGTCCACCCGCCACGCGTAGCGCTCGCCGGCAGCCAGCGGGGTACCGCCGTACGGAATGTCGAAAGAGCGGGCGCTGTCGACGAATCCGCTGTCCCAGACGACACGGTCGCCGCGCGACACCACGATACGGTAACCCTTCTGCACGGTGCCGTTGGTATCGTCGTGGACGATCCACGAGAAACGCGGCGCGGCCACGTCCACATAGGTGGGCGCATCGCTGCGCTCGACGCGGAGAGAGGAAACGGCGGCCGTCGCGTGGGCGAGCGGGGCGGCACACAGCCATGCGCTGGCGAGAAGGCAACGTGCTTGCAAGGGAACGACCTTTGCTCCGGGCATGACTATCCCGAGGATAGCGCGCGGCCGCCCTTACATCTCCCTAACGCGCGAGGGTTTATGCCTGCCCCACCTCGAATCCCTGGAGCCACGTCATGAAGACTTTCCTCGCCGGTATCGCCCTCTCCGCGTCCGTGACCGCCACGCCCGCATCGGCCGTACAGCTCGACAGCCTCAAGGGCCTCATGGGCGGCGGCAGCGGTTCGCTCACCTCCGGGACGGCGGGTAACGCCGCGGGCATCCTCCAGTACTGCATGAGCAACAACTATCTTGGCGGCGACAGTGGCGCCGCGGGCGTGAAAGACCAGCTCCTCGGCAGCCTCGGCGGCAAGTCGCGGGAAACGGCCACCAAGGATCCGGGCTACCTGGACGGCGCCAAGGGCCTCCTGAAATCCAGCAGCGGCAAGACCCTGGACATCTCCGGTGCCGACGGCGCCGGGGCCGGCGACATGAAGGCCCAGCTCGCGCGCAAGGTATGCGACGCCGTGCTGAAGCAGGGCAAGAAGATGATCGGTATGGGCTCGTGACGTGACATGACGTGGACGGGACATGGACGTCCCGCTCCGTAAACAGGAAGGCCCCTCCCCCGATGCGAGAACCTTCCCCATGGCCGACGCCGCCCGCAAAGACCCTTACGCCATGCGCGATCCGCGCACGCAGTATCCCCGCCCTGCATTCGCCAAGCAGCCGCAGCCCGCGCCTGGCCTGGCAAAGGACATGGTGCCGAAGCCGGACCATGGCGAAGCCAGCTATCGGGGCAACGGCCGCCTGCGTGGCCGCAAGGCGCTCGTGACCGGCGGCGATTCCGGCATCGGACGTGCCGCCGCGATCGCGTTCGCGCGCGAGGGCGCGGACGTGGTGATCAACTACCTCCCCTCGGAACAGAAGGATGCCGACGAGGTCATCGCCTTGCTGAGGGGCGAAGGCTGCAAGGTCGCCGGCGTTCCCGGCGACCTCAAGGACGAGGCATTCTGCAAGGAGCTGGTCGCGAAGGCGGTGAAGGAACTGGGTGGACTCGACATCCTCGCCAACGTCGCCGGTCGCCAGCAGTTCGCGAAGTCGATCGAGGAACTGGATACCGAAGCGTTCGAGGCCACCTTCCGCACCAACGTCTTCGCGCTGTTCTGGCTGACCAAGGCGGCCATGCCGCACATGCCGCCGGGTGCGGCGATCGTGAATACCGCGTCCATCCAGGCCTATGAGCCGTCGGACATCCTCCTCGACTATGCCCCGACCAAGGCGGCCATCGTCGCGTTCACGAAGTCGCTGGCGAAGCAGGCGGCGGAGAAAGGTATCCGCGTGAACGCCGTGGCGCCCGGTCCCGTGTGGACGCCACTGCAACCGAGCGGCGGCCAGCCGCAGGACAAGCTGGTGGAATTCGGCAAGAACGTGCCGCTTGGCCGCCCCGGACAGCCGGTGGAATGCGCGCCGGTGTACGTGCTGCTGGCGAGCCAGGAAGCGAGTTTCGTGACCGGCGAGACCTATGGCGTCACCGGCGGGCACATGCTGCCCTGAGCGCGAGCGGCGGCGCCACGAGCCTAACGGCCGGCGATGCGCCCGATCGCGTCCATCAGGTCCGCCACGCCGTACGGCTTCACGATGATCGCCGTGCGGTCGTCGCGCTGCACGCCGTTCGCCGTGTGGTCGCCGGTGGCGTAGAGCACGGGCAGGTCGGGCTGCGTCTCGCGCAGCTTCTCCGCCACTTCCACGCCGTTCATGCCGGGCAGGCCCACGTCCGCGAGCAGCACGTCGATCGGCTGCGCGCCGTGCAGACGCAGGGCCTCGTTGCCGTCGCCTGCCTCGAAGGCGATGTGGCCGCGGCTTTCCAGCATCTCCGTGATCGACATGCGGATCAGGGCGTCGTCTTCCACGACGAGCACGCGCAGGGCCTTCTCCGGCACCACTGCGACATGAGAGAGGCCGTCGGCCACCGCCGCCTTCCGTGCCCTGTCCGCGAGCAGGTGGCGCACGCGGCGAGCCAGCTGGTCGCGCGAATACGGCTTGCTCAGCAGCTCCACGCCCTCGTCCAGTCGGCCACCGTGGACGATGGCGTTCTCGGTGTAGCCGGAGGTGAACAGCACGGCGATGCCGGGCTGTCGCTCGGCGGCCTTGCGCGCGAGTTCCGGACTGCGCAGCGCGCCGGGCATCACCACGTCGGTGAATAACAGGTCGACGGCGATGCCGCTCTCGACGATAGACAGCGCGCTTTGCGCATCGCGCGCCTTCAGCACGCGGTAGCCCAGGTCGCCCAGCATGGCCACGACGGTGTCGCGCACGGCGTCGTCGTCTTCCACCACGAGGATGGTCTCGTCGCCGCCGCGAGGATGGTCTTCCTCGATATCCACCACGCGATCCTCGCTCTGGGTGGACCGCGGAAGGTAGATCTTGACCGTGGTGCCGTGTCCCGGCTCGCTGTAGATCTTCACGTGGCCGCCGGACTGTTTCACGAAGCCGTAAACCATCGAGAGGCCGAGGCCCGTGCCCTGTCCCTCCGGCTTCGTGGTGAAGAACGGCTCGAAGACCTGCTCGATGATTTCCGGGGCGATGCCGCTGCCGGTGTCGGTGACGGCGATCATCACGTACTGCCCCGCGCGAAGGTCGCCGTGCGCGGACGCGTAGGAGGCATCCAGCAGGGCGTTGCCGGCCTCGATGGTGAGCCGCCCCCTGCCCTCCATCGCGTCGCGGGCGTTGATCGCCAGGTTCAGCAACGCGTTTTCCACGTTGCCCGGATCGACCAGCGTGTTCCAGAGCCCGCCGGCGACCACGGTCTCGACCTCGATCTCCTCGCCCAGCGTGCGGCGCAACAGGTCGTCCATGTCGCGGACGAAGCGCCCGATGTTGACGACCTTGGGCGCCAGCGGCTGGCGGCGGCCGAAGGCCAGCAGCTGCGCCGCGAGCTTGGTGCCGCGATTGACGCCGGCCATCGCGTTCGCGAGGCGTCTCTCGGCACGGGGATTGCCGGCCACGTCGGACGCGAGCAGCTGGAGGTTGCCGCTGATGACCTGCAGCAGGTTGTTGAAATCGTGTGCGACGCCACCCGTGAGCTTGCCGATGGCATCCATCTTCTGCGCCTGGCGCAGCTGGTCGTGGGTGAAGGAGGCGGGTTCCTCGGTGGATGGTGGCAGCATCGGCCTCTGGGCGGGGTGTCCGGTCGGGCGCCGATTCTAGCGTCGGAGCTTCGTGCGCTTTGTGTAGACGGTCTTCACACCACGGCGCAGCACTATATCTTGTGTTGACCGCCAGCACCGGTGTCTATATCGTGTGTCTCGCTGGTGTCCGGGGTGGCGACAATCGCCGTGCCGGACTTGAGGGAATCCGGTGCGAATCCGGAACTGCCCCGCAGCGGTAAGTGGAAACGACCCCGTTTCATTGCACTGGTCCTCCGTGACTGGGAAGCGACGGGTAGGCAAGGCCTCCGGGCCCCGTCCACGAGTCCGAAGACCTGCCAGCAATCGGTACCTGATCGGTGCCGATCTCAGTGACGGCTTCCGCGGGGAAGCACGTCGAGGACCGGAGCCGCCCTGCGGCGTCCGTCCACGGCCTGTCCCGTGTCGCCGCCACTTCGAGCCCCGTCCGAGGGAACGGGAGTTTGAACCTGGCCCTGGGGCACGCCACACATGACCACGATGGATTCCGCCGCGCGCGAGCGCACCGAGACGGCCGACGCTGCCGTCACCCCCACCGCGACCGCCGAAAAGGCACCCGCCGCGGGCTACCGCCACGATGCGCCCCCCGCCTTCGTCCTGACGCCTCCGCACAATCCGGGACAGATGCGCGTCACCAAGCGCAACGGCGGCCAGGAAGCGGTCGACGTGAACAAGATCGTCCGCGCGGTGACGCGCACCGCCGACGGGCTGTACGCCGTCGATCCGATGCGCGTGGCGCTGAAGACGATCGGCGGTCTCTACGACGGCGCCACCACGCAGGAACTCGACCAGCTCTCGATCCGCACGGCCGCGGCGCTCACCGCCGAAGAGCCGGAATACGGCCAGCTCGCCGCGCGCCTGCTCGCCGCCTTCGTCGACAAGGAAGTGTCCGGACAGGACATCCATTCCTTCTCGCAGTCGATCGCCAGCGGCTTCGAGCTGGGCATCCTCAACGAGCGGCTGCGCGACTTCGTGCAGGCGAACGCGCGCAAGCTCAACGACGCGGTCGACACGGGCGCCTCGCGCCGCTTCGAGTACTTCGGCCTGCGCACGGTGTACGACCGCTACCTGCTGCGCCACCCGACCAGGCGCTTCGTGATCGAGACGCCGCAGTACTTCTTCATGCGCATCGCGTGCGCGCTCGGCGGCAACGACGTGGCGGAGACGCTCGAGCTGTACCGCATGCTCTCGTCGCTGGAGTACCTGGCCAGCTCGCCGACGCTGTTCAACGCGGGTACCGCGCACGAACAACTGTCCTCGTGCTTCCTGCTCGATTCGCCGCAGGACGCGCTGGAATCCATCTATGCCAAATATGGCGACGTGGCGCAGCTGTCGAAGTTCGCGGGGGGCATCGGCCTCGCCTATTCGCGCATCCGCTCGCGCGGCTCGCTCATCAAGGGTACCAACGGGCATTCCAACGGCCTGGTGCCGTGGCTGAAGACGCTCGACGCGTCGGTGGCCGCGGTGAACCAGGGCGGCAAGCGCAAGGGCGCGGCCTGCGTCTACCTGGAATCGTGGCACGCCGACATCGAGGAATTCCTCGAGCTGCGCGAGAACACCGGCGACGACGCGCGCCGCACGCACAACCTCAACCTCGCGAACTGGGTGCCGGACCTGTTCATGCGCCGAGTGGAAGCCGACGGCGACTGGTCGCTGTTCGACCCGAAGATCGTGCCGCACTTCGTCGACACATGGGGCGCCGCCTTCGATGCCGCCTACGAAAAGGCCGAGGCGGACGGCCTGGCCGCGAAGACGGTCAAGGCCCGGGAGCTCTATGCGCGCATGCTCCGCTCGCTGGCGCAGACCGGCAACGGCTGGATGACCTTCAAGGACCGTTCCAATGCCACCAGCAACCAGACGGCGCTGCCGCAGAACGTGATCCACCTTTCGAACCTGTGCACCGAGATCCTCGAGGTGACGAACGAGAACGAGACCGCGGTGTGCAACCTCGGCTCGATCAACCTCGCCCGCCACGTGACGGACGGACGGTTCGACTACGACAAGCTCGCCACGACGGTCCGCACCGCGGTGCGCCAGCTCAACCGCGTGATCGACCTCAACTTCTACCCGATCGCCACGGCGAAGACGGCGAACATGAAATGGCGCCCGGTCGGCCTCGGCGTGATGGGCCTGCAGGACGTCTTCTTCAAGCTGCGCCTGCCGTTCGACTCGGAAGAGGCGCGCGCGCTTTCCACCCGCATCGCCGAGGAGATCTACTTCCACGCGCTGTCGATGTCCAACGAGATCGCGGAGAACGAGGGCGCGCATCCGGGCTTCGAGGAAAGCCGCGCCGCGAACGGCGAGCTGCAGTTCGACTACTGGCCGGCGTCGTCGCCTTCCGGCAAGGACACGCGCTGGGCCGAACTGCGCGCCAAGATCAAGGCGAACGGCCTGCGCAACTCGCTGCTGATCGCCATCGCCCCCACGGCGACCATCGCGTCCATCGCCGGTTGCTACGAGTGCATCGAGCCGCAGGTGTCCAACCTGTTCAAGCGCGAGACGCTCTCGGGCGACTTCCTCGTGGTGAATCGCTACCTCGTGGAAGAACTGAAGACGCTGGGCCTGTGGACCGCGGAGATCCGCGACCAGATCAAGCTGGCCGAGGGGTCGGTGCAGGGTATCGCCGCGATTCCCGGCGAGCTGCGCGCCGTGTACCGCACCACCTGGGAATTGCCGCAGAAGGCGCTGATCGACCTGGCCGCCGCGCGCGGCGCATACATCGACCAAAGCCAGTCGCTGAACCTGTTCATGGAGAATCCGAACATCGGCCAGCTTTCCTCCATGTACATGTACGCATGGAAGGCCGGGATCAAGACGACGTACTACCTGCGCTCGCGGCCTGCCACGCGCATCGCCAAGACGACGGTCAGCGCGGCTGCCGTCGCGCCGGCACCGGTCGTCGCCGATGCGCAGGAGCAGGCGGAAGCCGCCGTCTTCTGCTCGCTGGAAAACCCCGAATACTGCGAAGCCTGCCAGTAGCTCCACTCCCTGCAGGAGCCGCCATAGCGGCGAGAAACCCATGGAGCGGCGAAGCGGCGAGGCGGATTCCCCTCGCCGCTATAGCGGCTCCTACACGTATTACCCGGAGATTCCATGTCCGCTTCCCCGATCGCCCGCGACGCCCACATCCTCGACCCGGGTTTCGAACTGACCCTGCGCCCGATGAAGTACCCGCGGTTCTACGAGATGTACCGCGCCGCCATCCGCAACACCTGGACGGTGGAGGAGGTGGATTTCTCGCTCGACGTCACCGACCTCTCGGCGAAGATGTCCGACGCGGACCGCCACCTGATCCATCGCCTCGTGGCGTTCTTCGCCACCGGCGACACCATCGTGTCGAACAACCTCGTGCTGAACCTCTACCGGCACGTGAACTCGCCCGAGGCGCGCATGTTCCTCTCGCGACAGCTTTACGAGGAAGCGCTGCACGTGCAGTTCTACCTCACCCTGCTGGACACCTACATCCCGGAGCCGGCGGAGCGCAACAAGGCCTTCGCCGCCATCGAGAGCATCCCCTCGATCCGGCAGAAGGGCGAGTTCTGCTTCAAGTGGATCGACTCGATCCAGGACCTCGGCCGCCTCGAGACGCGGGAGCACCGTCGCCAGTTCCTGCTCAACCTGATCTGCTTCGCCGCATGCATCGAAGGCCTGTTCTTCTTCGCGGCTTTCGCCTATGTGTATTACCTGCGTTCGCGCGGCCTTCTGCACGGCCTGGCTTCGGGCACCAACTGGGTCTTCCGCGACGAATCCGGCCACATGGCGTTCGCCTTCGACGTGGTGCGCACCGTGCGCGAGCAGGAACCCGACCTGTTCGACGACAGGATGCGCGAGCAGGTGGAAGCGATGCTCGAGGAAGCCATCGCCTGCGAGACGCAGTTCGCCCAGGACGTGCTCTCCGGCGGCGTCGCCGGCCTCTCGGTGGCCGACATGCGCCAGTACCTCGAGTACTGCGCCGACCAGCGCCTGACGCAACTGGACATGCCGAAGAAGTACGGCGCGAAGAATCCGTTCGACTTCATGGATCTGCAAGACGTGCAGGAACTGACCAACTTCTTCGAACGGCGGGTGTCGTCCTACCAGGTGGGCGTACAGGGCGAAGTTGCCTTCGACCAGGCCTTCTGATGTGCGCGTAGAATGCAGGGCATCATGACCGAAGACCCCGCCATGCTTCCCATCGCCCGACCGACCGAGACCCGTGTCCTCGAGATCGTCTTCCCGGACCACACGAACCACCTCGGCACGCTGTTCGGCGGCCAGGCGCTGGCGTGGATGGACAAGGCGGCCTTCCTCGCCGCCTCGCGCTATTCGCGCAAGGTGGTGGTGACCGCCCGCTCGGAGCAGGTGGACTTCCACGTCCCCGTCCGCAAGGGGCAGATGGTGGAACTGGTCGCCACGGTGGTCTCGGTCGGCCGCACGTCGATGAAGGTGGACGTTGCGATGTTCACGGAAGAACTCCTCACCGGCGCGAGGGAGCTCTGCACCCGCGGCACCTTCACGATGATCGCGCTGGACAACGACCTGAAGCCGACGCCGGTCGATCCCCCGCAGGCCTGACCCGCGACGCGCTCGGTGTGGGCCCGGTGTTGACTTAGAGCGCACTCGAAGGCGTACGCTTTCCGTATGCCCGACACCATGACCATCGCCGAGGCCGCTCTCGCGACCGGCCTGACCACGCATACGCTTCGTTATTACGAGCAGATCGGCCTGATCGAGCCCGTGCCGCGACGGAGCGGCCAGCGCGTCTACGGCGACGCCGAGATGCGGCTCATCCGCTTCGTCCTGAAACTGCGCTGCACCGGCATGTCCATGCGCGACATCCAGGAATACGTGCGCCTGCGCCGTCTTGGCGAGACGCCGGAGAGTATCCGCGAGCGCGGCGACCTGCTCGCCCGGCACGCCGCGAAGCTGCGCGATCAGTTGGCCGACCTGACCGAGACGATCGCGCGCCTGGACGAGAAGATCGCCCTCTACCGCTCGATCTACCCGGACGAGCCCGTTCCCCATCCCTCCCCCGCCGAACCGCCCACCCCGGCGGCAGCGGCGAAAGCCCCCTCGAATCGAAGGAGACACGCATGATCACCCGCAAACTCGGCAAGCACGGCCCGGAGGTCTCCATCCTCGGCCTCGGCTGCATGGGCATGAGCGAGTTCTACGGCGCGAGCGACGAAAAGGAATCGATCGCCACGCTGGAACGCGCCCTGGAACTGGGCATCACCTTCTGGGACACGTCCGACGCCTATGGCCCGCATACGAACGAAGAGCTGCTCGGCCGCACCCTCGCGGGCCGGCGCGAGAAAGTATTCCTGGCGACCAAGTTCGGCATCGTCCGCGATCCGAACGATCCGATGAAGCGCGGTATCAGCGGCCGCCCGGCCTACGTTCGCGAATCGGTGGAAGGTAGCCTGCGCCGCCTGAAGACCGATCACATCGACCTTTACTACCAGCACCGCGTGGATCGCACGGTGCCGATCGAGGAGACCGTCGGCGAGATGTCGCGGCTGGTGGAGGAAGGGAAGGTGCGCTACCTCGGCCTGTCCGAGGCCTCCGCCGAATCGATCCGCAAGGCCGTGAAGGTCCATCCGATCGCCGCGCTGCAGAGCGAATATTCGCTGTGGACGCGCGATCCGGAAACCACGGGCGCGCTGGCGGCCTGTCGTGAAAACGGCATCGCCCTCGTAGCCTACAGCCCGCTCGGCCGCGGCTTTCTCACCGGCGCGATCGCGTCGCCGGACGACTTCGCCGAGGACGATTACCGCCGCGTCAATCCACGCTTCATCGGCGAGAACTTCGCGAAGAACCTTGCCATCGTCGACAAGGTGAAGAAAATCGCCGCCGACAAGGGCTGCACACCCAGCCAGCTGGCCCTCGCCTGGACGATCGCCAAGGGCGACGACATCGTGCCCATACCGGGCACCCGGCGGGTCCGGTACCTGGAGGAAAATGCCGGCGCGGTGGACGTGAAGCTGAGCGCCCCCGAGGTCGCCGAGATCGACGCCGTGTTCCCGGCGGACGCCGCGGCGGGCGACCGCTACGCCTCCAACATGATGGGCTCCGTGAACGCGTAAGTCCTTGTCCCCCTAAGGGCTTATAATGGCGGTTTGTTCGCAGCAGCAAACCGCCATGTCGTCCCCCGAACACTCGCCGCTGGGCAAGTCCACCGTCTACGCCGACCGCTACGACGCCGGACTGCTCTTCCCCATCCCGCGCCAGGAAAAACGGGACGAGATCGGTGTCTCCGACGCCGACCTGCCCTTCCACGGGGTGGATATCTGGAACGGCTACGAGCTGTCCTGGCTGGACGCGCGGGGCAAGCCGGTGGTGGCCGTGGCGGAATTCCGTTTCCCCGCCACGACGCCGAACATCGTCGAATCGAAGTCCTTCAAGCTGTACCTGAACGGGTTCGCGCAGGAGCGGATGGCGGATGCCTCGCTCGTGCGCGACACCCTGGTCCGCGACCTCTCCACCGCCGCGGGCGGGCCGGTGACCGTCGTCCTTCGCACGCCGGAGGCACTGGACGGCACCCCGCTGGGCGAGCCGGAAGGCATCCTCCTCGATGCGCAGGACCTGGATTTCGACAGTTATGGGCCGCCGCGGGCCGAATTCCTCGGCACGCACGAAGGCCATGTGCGCGAGGTCCTGGTGTCCCACCTGCTGCGCTCGAACTGCCCGGTGACGGGGCAGCCGGACTGGGGAAGCGTCCAGATCTCGTATACCGGGGCGCCCATCGACCGTGCGGGTCTTCTGCGTTACCTGGTCTCCTTCCGCAACCACACGGAATTCCACGAGCAGTGCGTGGAACGGATCTTCATGGACCTCAGCATCCGCTGCGTGCCGGAAGCGCTCTCGGTGTATGCGCGCTACACGCGTCGCGGCGGCCTGGACATCAACCCGTTCCGCAGCACCGACCCGGCCGCCGTACCGGGGAATCCACGCGGCGCCCGCCAGTGATGCCGTGGTGCATTCATGCGCTCTTCATTGGTCTTGCCTTTAGTTGTGTAGCCTGTACCCTGCGGCAGCCGAGGGGATTGCCCCTTCCATGCCTCGTTAGAACCCGACAAGCCATTCCGGAATCCAGAACATGAAGCTTTCCTTCCGCACGTCCGCCCTCTGCACGGCCACCGTCGCCGGCCTGCTGGTCCTCACCGCCTGCGGCAAGAAGGAAGAGCAGCAGAACGCCGCCCCGGCCGCCGTTTCCACGGCACCGGCCGCGGCACCGGCACCGTCGGCCACCGCCCCGGCCGCCGCGACCACCGCCGCCAGCGTCCCGGCAGCGGCCGCACAGCCCGCCGCCACGCCCGCCGCCGTCGACACGATCAAGGTCGGCTCGGTCACGCTGGGCAGCGCCGTGGGCGCCGACAAGAAGGTGTCGAAGGAGAAGACCACGTTCTCGCCGAACGACAAGACCATCTACGCCTCGGTCGCCACCGAAGGGACCACCGCCGGCGCCACCCTGAACGCGAAGTGGACCTACCAGGACGGCGACACGACCACGACCGTCAGCGACATCAGCCAGTCGATCAGCACCGACGGCCCGGCGGTCACCACGTTCAAGATCCAGAACCCGAACGAATGGCCGGAAGGCAAGTACAAGCTCACCGTTTCGCTCAATGGCGAGGCCGCGGGTAACGAGTCGTTCGAGGTGAAGAAGAAGTAAGACCGTTAGCCGGTCGAACGAAGAAGGCGCGAGACATCGCGCCTTTTTTGTGTCCTTTGCAAATCAGCGGTCGAGCAGCTTGTTGAGCGTGGCGTAGCCGATCTCCGGCGCCTCGCGCTCGAGCAACTCGGCCGCCATCCGTCCCGCGGTGGCATACGCCTCCACCGACAATGCGATGCCCGCGCTCAAGCGGCGGGCACCCGCCTCGTACAGCGCTTCGCGCGACGGCAGCCCCGGCACCAGCATGACGTTCAGCGGCATCGGCGCGATACCCGCGGCTACCCGGCGTACATCGTCGACCGCCTTGATGCCCGGAACGAAGAACCCGTCCGCGCCGGCCTCCCGGTACAGTGCCGCCCGGCGCAGCACTTCTTCCACGCCCGCGTCGCCGGAGGCCATGCCGCGCAGGAATACGTCGGTGCGCGCATTGATGTAGAGGTCGCGGCCGCCCAGCGCCGCACGGATCGCGCGCAGCTTCGCCGCCAGCAGGTCGGGGGCATGGGTGCCGTCCTCGATGTTGATCCCGGCCACGCCGGCGTCTACCAGTGCCGAGACGAAGGCGGCCACCTCGGCGGGATCGTCCGAACACCCTTCTTCGGCATCCACGCTGAGCGGCACGTCGATCGTCCTGACGATGCGGCGGACCGCGGCAAGCATCTCGTTCGCCGGCAGGCAGTCGCCGTCCGGCCAGCCGCAGGACCAGGCCACGCCCGCGCTGGTCGTGGCCACGGCGCTGGCACCGGCGTGACAGACGACGGCCGCGCTCGCGGCGTCCCACGCGTTGGGAAGCACGAGCAGGGCCGGACCGTCGTGGAGCTCTCGGAAGCGTTGCGCATTCATGCCGCGTGATCCTGATGGGGTGGAACCGCCACGATCCACGATGCCGGGCGCTCCCGCAACTGCCTTCCGGGCCGCCATTCCGTGTACGGGATGCCAAGGACCGGTGAGCCGGCGCCTCACCGCTCACAGACGCGGCTTTCAACACGCCGATGCTCGAATGCCCCGACCTGGCGCGGCGATGGACGTCGTGCGGGCACAGACGATCGAGGATCCGCCATGAACGAAGACACCATCAAGGGCCAGTGGAAGCAGCTGGCCGGCAAAATGAAGGAAAAGTGGGGAAAGCTCACCGACGACGACCTGAAGGCCGCCGAGGGGAGCAGCGAATACCTCGCGGGCAAAGTCCAGGAGCGCTATGGCGTGGCGAAGGACGAAGCGGAAGCGCAGGTGAAGGAATTCCGTAAACACATCGATCGCAACTATTGACCTCCACCTGCTTGCCGAGGAGAACGCCATGCTTCATTGGGCCGTCATCTTTTTCGTGATCGCGCTTATCGCCGCGGTCTTCGGTTTCACCGGCATCGCCGCTGGTGCCGCCAGCATCGCGAAGATCCTTTTCGTGGTGTTCCTGATCCTGTTCATCCTTTCGCTGCTGTTCGGCGGCTTGCGTCGCGGCCCGAGGATATAGGCAGCGGTACCTCGACAGCGCACGAAGCCCCGGCCCCAGACCGGGGCTTTTTTTTCACGGCGCGGACAGGAAGCGCTCCAGCGGCGGGAACCCCATCGTCACTGCGGCAGCCGTCTTCATGGGAGCCGCTTCAGCGGCGCCGGCACGAATCGCCGTGTAACACAGTGGCGCCCGGGGATTATCATCGTGCATCGCCGGAGACAACCGATGCCCCTTATCCAGCACGTATTCGACAGCTTTCCCCGCCTCGACCTGCTCGACGGACCGACGCCTATCCAACGACTGGCACGCATCGAGGAGGAACTGGGGCTCGCCTCGCGCGGGATCGCGCTCTTCGCGAAGCGCGACGACGTCATGTCGCTCGGCGGGGGCGGCAACAAACTGCGCAAGCTCGAGTACCACCTGGGGCATGCGCGTGCGGCGGGCGTGGATACCATCGTCAGTGTCGGCGGCGTGCAGTCGAACCACGCGCGGCTCACGGCGGCGGCGGCGGCAAGGCACGGCTTTGCCTGCGAGTTGATCCTCTCGCGGCTCGTGCCGAAGGACGACACCGACTACGAGACGAACGGCAACGTCCTGCTCGACGACCTCTTCGGCGCCCGCCCCACGCTGCTTCCGCGCGGGACGAACGGGCTGGCGCAAGCCGAGGCCCGCGCCGACGCGTTGCGCGCCGCCGGGCACACGGTGCTCGTGCTGCCGACCGGCGGATCGACGCCGCTTGGCGCGCTCGGCTACGTGCGCTGCGCCCGCGAGATCGCCATGCAGGAAGAAACAAGCGGCCAACGCTTCGACCGGATCGCGATACCCAACGGCAGCAGCGGCACGCATGCGGGGCTCGTCGCCGGTTTCGCCGCCATGGGCCAGTCGCCGGCCAAGGTCACGGCATACACCGTGCTCGCTCCGGCGGACGTGGCACGGCGCACGACGCTTGAACTGGCGAGAGGCGCCCTCGCCCTCCTTGGTTCCGACGCGACGCTGGACGTCGATGACGTGCGGATCGACGATGCGCAGCTCGGCGACGGCTACGGCATACCGACGCAAGGGATGAAGGACGCCGTGCGCCTTGCCGCCAGCCGCGAAGGCCTGCTGCTCGACCCGGTATATTCGGGCAAGGCGTTTGCCGGACTTCTGCACGATCTTCGCCACGGCATCGTGCGCGACGGAGAGCAGGTGCTCTTCGTCGCGACCGGCGGTGCGCCGGGGCTGTATGCCTATCGGGCCGATCTGGCCGGCTGAGCGGGCATCACCATCTCCTGTCCGTGCAGGGACGGCGGCAGCGTGTCCTCCTGCCGGACGGGTTCGCTGCCGGCTGGATCGGCGGCGTGGGCGACCGACCGCTCGTCACCGGCATCCGGCCGCTGGTCCTCACGTCACTTCCCCCCGCCCGTCGGCAGTCGCACACTGCGCCCTGGCTTTCGAGGAGAACGCGAGGTGGACACGACCCGTCGGACCCGGGCGGTGCGGCATGCGCTGGCATTCGTCTTCTGGACGCTGCTGGCTTTGTCGTATGCACTCAGCGCGGGCCTGTCGTCCCTCAGCGAAGGCCGGTCGCCCGACTGGCCACGGGCGCTCGCCTGGAACCTGGCCAATTTCTGGCTGTGGATGGCGTTCGTGCCCCTCATCGCGTGGCTGGGGCGCCAGGCCGCCGGTGCGGGCTGGCAACGCTTCTGCGCGGTGCACGTGCCCGCCGGCCTGCTGGTGGCGCTCACGCAGATGATGGCCCAGCTGTTCGTGTTCTGGACGCTGTGCGGTCCCGGCCATGCGCCGGTGCATACCTTCGCCGGTTTCGTGGGTATGCAGTTCGCATATAACTACCATCTGTCGCTGCTCACCTACTGGCTTATCCTCGTCGTGCTGCGCGGACTCGAGTCGCGGCGACGACTGCGCGACGAGCAATGGCGCAGCTCCCAGCTGGAAGTCCAGCTCGCCCAGTCGCAATTGCAGGCCCTGCGCATGCAGTTGCAACCGCATTTCCTGTTCAACACGCTCAATGCCATCTCCGCGCTGGCCCTGGCCGAGCCGCTGCGGGCACGGCTGATGATCGCCCGCCTCAGCGACTTCCTGCGCATGACGCTCGAGCAGCGCCACGCGCAACAGGTGCCGCTGTCGCGCGAGGTGGAGTTCCTGCGCTGTTACCTGGACATCCAGCAGGTGCGCTTCCAGGACCGCTTGTCGACCCGGCTGGACATGGCCGAGGACACGCTGCACGCCGCCGTACCCAGCATGATCCTCCAGCCGCTCGTCGAGAACGCGCTGCGCCATGGCCTGCTGGCCAAGACCGAGCCGGGCAGTCTCCATATCGCCAGCCACCGCGAAGGCCAGCTTCTTCGCCTGCGCGTGGACGACGACGGCCTGGGCCTGCCGCCGGAAGGGCCCACGGAAGGCCTCGGACTGGGCAATACACGGGCTCGACTCGACGTGTTGTTCGGCGCGGCCGCCAGCATGGAACTCACCCGTAACGCGGGCGGCGGCACGCGCGTGGAACTGTGCTTTCCCTTTCGCGAGCATGTGGCATGAAACCGATACGCACCCTGCTGGTCGACGACGAGGTGCTGGCGCGCCTGGCATTGCGCCAGGCGTTGGCCACGCATGCCGACGTGGACATCGTGGGCGAATGCGGCAACGCCGCCGAAGCCTTGCAGGCGTATGGCGCGCTCAAGCCGGACCTGCTGTTCCTGGACATCCGCATGCCGGGGCTCGACGGGTTCAAGCTGTTGCGTGAACTGAAGCCGGACACCCTGCCCATGGTGGTGTTCGCCACCGCCTACGGCCAGCATGCCTTGCGAGCCTTCGACGCCAATGCGCTGGACTATGTATTGAAACCGATCGACCAGGCGCGCTTCGATCAGGCCATGGCGCGCGTGCGCAAGCACTGGCGTGGCCTGCATGCGGACAAGCCCGCCATGTCGCCGCCGGCGGCATCGGCCGAACCGTTGCAACGCATCAGCGTGCGCGTCGGCGAACACATCCGCGTGATCGCCACCGAGGCCATCGACTGGATCGAGGCCGACGGCAACTACGTGCAGATCCACGTCGGCAAGCAATCCTATCTGCACCGCGAGACGTTGCGTGGCTTGCTGGCCACGCTGGACCCGCAACGCTTCCTGCGCATCCATCGTGGCACGCTGGTCAACATCGACCGCATCCGCGAAGTGCATCCGCTCTTCCAGGGCAACGCCGAAGTGCTGCTTCACGACGGCACCCAACTCAGCCTGAGCCGTCGCTTCAGGCCGCATGCGCGGCGCGCGTTGGGCTTCGCCTGAGACCGCTCGCCTCGCCGGGGCGACCGCTGGTCACAAAGCCACGGCATCCAGGGTGGGAACGTTGCAGGCTTCCGGCTCCCGTCGCGAGGAAGAGACCCATGGCAACGCACCGTTCCACCCTGGCCCTGCTGCTGGCCCTGACCTGCACCACCGCCGGCGCCGGAGAGCTGCTCGGTCCGGGAGTCGTTTCCACGGGCATGCAGGAAACCTCCGTTGCCCTGTCGCCCGACGGTGCCACGCTCTACTTCATGCGTTCCGACCTCGGCGAGAAGGACGACACGATCCTTGTCTCGCACAAGCAGGGCGGCCGCTGGGCGACGCCCGAGGTCGCGCCGTTCTCCGGTCAGTGGCACGACTCGGAACCGGCGCTCTCTCCCGATGGAAAGCGCCTGTATTTCGTTTCCAACCGTCCACCCCATGCCGGCGAACCGCCGCTCATGGCGGAAATGAATGGCCACCGCTTTCCCGGCACCCACCTCTGGTACGTGGAACGCGGCGGCGACGGGCGCTGGAACGCACCCGTGCACGTCGAAGGCTCCCTCAACGACGGCGCGATGATCTACAACCCCTCCATCGCCGCGAACGGCGATGTCTACTTCTCCGCCCACCGCGCCGATTCGGGCAAGTTCTACCAGGTTTATGTCGCGCGCCGCACAGCGCAGGGCCTGGCACCTCCGGAACGGGTGGACCTCGGCGATATCGCACGCAATCGCATGGATCCCGCGATCGACCCGCAGGAACGCTTCATCCTGTTCGCCGGCGACGAAGGCGATTCGCTGGGCCGCGCGGACATCTACATCGCCTTCCGCCAGCCGGACGGGCGCTGGAGCAAGCCCGAGCACCTGGACGGGGACGTGAACAGCGATGACCTGGACAACGCGCCATCCCTGGGCCCCGGCTTCGGCGAACTGTACGTCGCGAGCAATCGCCAGTCCGAGGTGACTTTCCCCAAGACGCGCGACGACGCAGGGGCGCTGCAGCGCCGCCTGTCGGGACCGGGGAACGGCTCGCGCGACCTCTGGCGTCACGACATCTCGGATGTATTGCGTCGACACGGTCTGGCGCGTGACTCGACGTCCACGAGCCCGCACCGCCCCTCGCCATGACGGAGACGTCTGCGCACGAGTATCCGGAACGCCGCGGGCAAGACGAGCATGGACAACAACGGCGCCGTGACCATGCCACCCACCATCGGCGCGGCGATACGCTGCATCACCTCGGAGCCGGCGCCATGGCCGAGCAGAATCGGCAGCAGGCCGGCCAGGATGACGCCTACCGTCATGGCCTTGGGCCTGACGCGTTGCACGGCGCCCTCGCGGATGGCCTCATCGAGTTCGGCGTCTCCTGCGTCGGGATGCGCGGCCAGCGCGCGATCCCACGCATGACGAAGGTAAAGCAGCATCACCACGCCGAATTCCGCGGCGACCCCGCCCAGGGCGATGAAGCCGATGATCGTCGCAACCGATATCGCATGTCCCATCGCCCAGATGAGCCAGAGCCCTCCGACAAGGGCGAGGGGAATGCTGGCCATGATGATCGCTGCTTCGCTCAAGCGGCGGAATACCGCCGCGATCAGCGCGAAGATGATCGCGAGAACGGCAGGCACGACCCAGACCAACCGGTTCATGGCTCGGGCGAGGTATTCGAACTGACCCGACCACGCAAGCGTCGTACCGGCAGGTAAGGAGACGTGCGCCCCGATGCTGCGCTGCAGATCGGCAACCACCGCACTCAGGGAGCGGCCGGACGTATCGACGTACACGTAGGTGGCAAGCGCCCCGTCCTCGCTCTTCAGCATCGGCGGACCGGCGGCGACGGTGACGTCGGCGACCTGGCCGAGAGTGATCTGCGCGCCCCCCGCCGCGATCAGCGGAAGCTGTCTCAGCGCGGCGATGGAATCGCGGTCCGCGTGTGGATAGCGCACCACGATGGGATAGCGCTCGCGTCTCTCGACCGTCTGCCCGACCGGATCCCCACCGACCACCGTTCCGATGATGGACTGCACCTGGGATTGAGTCAGCCCATAACGCGCGGCGTCGGCGCGGCGCACCCGCACATCCACGTACCGCCCGCTCGCGCTACGTTCGGCAACGGCGGAAGCGACTCCGGGAACCGTCCGCGCCACGGCTTCGACGCTATCCGCCACAGCCTGGAGGCTGGCCGGGTCGCCGCCGAGTATCTTGATGCCGATCGGGCTCTTGATGCCCGTCGCCAGCATGTCGATACGATTGCGTATCGGGGGAACGAAGAGATTGGTGAGGCCCGGTACATGGACGGCACGATTCAGTTCGTCCTTGAGCTTCGCCATCGTCATGCCCGGGCGCCATTGGTTCATCGGCTTGAAGGTGATCGTGGTCTCGAACATCTCCAGCGGCGCCGGGTCGGTCGCGGTATCCGCGCGGCCGGCCTTGCCGAAGACGTGATCGACCTCGGGCACCGTCTTGATCATCCGGTCGGTCAGCTGCAGCAACTGCGCCGCCTTGCCCGCCGACAGGCCAGGCAGAGCCGTCGGCATGTACAGCAGCGTGCCCTCGTCCATCGGCGGCATGAACTCGCTGCCCAGCCGGCTCCATGGAAAGACCGCGCTCGCGAACAGGAGGGCGGCGAGCGCCAATGTCGTCTTCGGGAAACGAAGCACCGTATCGAGTAGGGGCCGGTACATGGCGATAAGCGCGCGGTTGAGCGGATTGTCGCCCTCGGCGCGGATATGGCCGCGGACCAGGTAGCCCATCAGCACCGGCACCAGCGTCACCGCGAGTCCCGCGGCCGAGGCCATCGCATAGGTCTTCGTGAACGCGAGGGGCTTGAACAGCCGGCCCTCCTGAGCTTCCAGCGCAAAGACCGGCATGAACGACAACGCGATGATCAGCAGGCTGACGAACAAGGCCGGACCGACTTCGATCGATGCCTCGCCGATGAGCGCCCAACGCGCGGTACCGACGGGTTCGTCGCCGTCGTGGGCGTCCCGCCAGTGCTCCAGGTGCTTGTGCACGTTCTCGATCATCACCACCGCGGCATCCACCATCGCGCCAATGGCGATCGCGATACCGCCCAGCGACATCAGGTTGGCCGAGACGCCTTGCAGGTGCATCACCACGAAGGCGGAAAGCACCCCCAGAGGCAGGGTGATCACCGCCACGAGGGCGGACCGCAGGTGACCGAGAAAGAGTACGCAGACCAGCGCCACGACGAGGAATTCCTCGACCAGCTTGTCGCGGAGGTTTTCCACGGCCGCATCGATCAAGGTCGAGCGGTCGTACGTCGGCACGATCCGGACACCTTCGGGCAGGCTGCGCTGCAAGACGCGCAGTTTCTCCTTCACCGCGGCGATGGCGGCTTTCGCGTTCTTGCCTGAGCGCAGCACGATCACGCCGCCGACTACCTCGCCTTCGCCGTCGAGTTCGGCGATGCCGCGGCGAAACGTGGGGCCGCGCCGCACGGAAGCGATGTCGCGAAGGAGCACGGGCGTGCCGTCGGTCGATGTCGCGATCGGAATGCCTTCGAAGTCGGCGGCGGTACGCAGGTAGCCCTCGCTGCGGACCATGAACTCCGCCTCGCCCTGCTCGATGACCGAACCGCCACTCGCGCCGTTGGCCGCACCCACCGCCGCGACGAGACGATCGACGGTGATGCCGCGCGCGGCGAGCGCAGCGGGATCGGGCACGATCTGCCATGCTCTTTCCATGCCGCCGATGGTGGCCACCTCGGCCACATCGGGCACGGTCTTCAGCTGGTAGCGAAGGAACCAGTCCTGCAGGCTCCGCAATTGACCGAGATCGTGTTTTCCGGTGCGATCCACCAGGGCGTATTCGTAGATCCAGCCCAGTCCCGTCGCATCGGCTCCGAGCGCGGGCGATACGCCGGATGGCAGGCGATCGCGAACCTGACTCAGGTACTCGAGCACGCGCGAGCGCGCCCAGTACAGGTCGGTCTTCTCGTCGAACAGCACGGTGACGTAGGAATCGCCGAAGAAGGAATAGCCGCGCACGCTGGTCGCCCCAGGCACGGAAAGCATCGTGGTGACCAGCGGATAAGTCACCTGGTCTTCGATGACCTGCGGCGACTGACCCGCCCAGCTGGTACGGATAATCACCTGGGTATCCGACAGATCGGGCAGGGCATCGATCGGCGTTCGCGCTACCGAGAAGACGCCGACGACCGCGAGAACCGCCGAGGCGATCAACACCCACACACGGTGGGCGATGGCGGCACGAATCACGCGCGCGATCATGGGCGACGCTCCGGTTGCGTGCCCCGCATGCCCGACATGTCGCCCTCACCGGCAACGGGCGGCGGCGCGGACGACGGATGGCTGGCCCCTTCGAGTCGACCCAACGCACCGGACAGGTTGGCTTCCGAGTCGATGAGGAACTGACCCGAGACGACGATGCGTTGGCCTGCCGAAAGCCCATCGCGGATTTCCGTCATGCCTGCGGCCGTCCGCCCCGTGACGACCGGCGTCGGATGGAATCGCTCCCCCTGCCCGGCCACGATCACGCGCGTACCGCGGCCGTCGGCGATCAAGGCCTCGTCGGGTACGACGAGAGTCGGCGCCGCCTCGGACCCCGTCAGCGCGATATGCGCGAACATGCCTGGCACGAGGGCCCCATCGGGATTGGCCAGCACGATGCGAGCGCGTTGCGCGCGTGTGGTGGCATCGATATCGGGCAACAACGTCTCTACCTTGCCGGCGAAAGCCCGACCAGGCCACGCATCGGTGCGTACGCTCACCGGCATACCCGGATGGACGACGGCCAGCTGTCCCTGCGGAATGGCAGCCTCGACCCATACCGTGTCGATGCCGTTGATGGTCATCAGCGTCTGTCCCGCGCTCACGCGCTGGCCTTCCCGCACGTCCAGCGTCGTGACGATGCCCGCTTGCGGCGCATGAAGGAGAATCGCGGCGCCGTCGCCGCCTGTCGTGAGGCGGTCACCGGGGGGCAGACCGAGCACGCGCAGCCTGGCCTGCGAGGCCTCGCGCAGTGCCCGGGCGTCCGGCGATTGCACATGGCGCAGGGCTTCGGCCTCGGCCAGCGCACTGCGCCACTGCGGTGCCAGCAGCGAAAGCAGGGGCGCTCCTTGGGTCACCGCGGTGAAAGGCGCCCGCACATCCAGCCGCTGGACGACACCGTCGACACGCGCGCTGACCGTCACGGCCTGGCGTGCATCCCACGTCACGTTTCCGGGCACATCCACGGTCGATGCCATCACCCGTCGTTCCACGAGGGCGGTTCGCAGTCCCAGGCTCTGGCGTGTCGCGGCGTCGATGCGGACGCCTCCCGACGCGCCCTCGTCGGCGACCTTGGGAATCATCTCCATGCCCATGGGCGAGAGACCCGGGTGATCGAAATGCTGTTCCGGGACCATCGGGTCGTACCAGTAGAGCGGCGCCTTCGCCGAGGGCTTGGCGGCGCCCTGGCGGAAGCCGGGTGCGGACGATGTCGCGCCATGACGGCCGATGAAATAAGCGACGGTCGCCACCGCCAGCAGGACGAGGGCGACCAGCGAGATACGTACGGAACGGTTCATCGGTCGGCTCCGGTGGGGATCAGGTAAGCGAGGGCAGCCCATGCGCGGCCGTATTCGGTCTGCACGCGCGCGTAATCGGCGTGGTGGGCGAGTTCGTCGCGACGGGCGGCGAGCAACGGTGCGATGTCGCCGCCGCCGCGATAGGCGGCCAAGGCCAGGGCAACGCGATCGTGGGCCAGCGGAAGCAAGATGTCGCGATGACGGCGGACCTGTTCACCCCACGCCAACCACCGCGACCAGGCACCACGGATGGCCTCGATCTGCGCGCGCCTGGCATCGGCATGCTCGGCACGCACGGCGTCCAGGTCGGCGGCCCGGGCGGAAATGCCGCGGTCCTGCCGGTTGCGGGTGAATAGCGGCAAGCTCACACCCACTTGCAACGAGACCATGTCGGACAGGCCGCGCATGCGGGAGCCATAACTGACGCCCAGGTTCCACGCCGGGCGCTTGTCCGCCTGCGCGGCCCTCAAGGCGGCCGCCGCGGCGTCTTCGCGCGCCGGCCATGCGAGTAGCGCGCCCTGTACATCCACATGGGCGAGCAAGCCCTGCTCGTCGAACGGAAGCGTGGCGAAATCCGGTGGGTCTGCCAGGGGGGTATCGGTGGCCGTGTCGACCCAGCGCGACAAGCTTGCGCGTGCCTGCGCTTCCCGCGCCGTCGCTTCATCGAGACGGTTGTCCAGGTCCAGCGCTTCCATGCGTGCCGCGAGCACGTCCGCCGCACTGCCGGACCCACCGCGAAAGCGCGCGGTCGCGGCATCGACATCCTGCGACCAGGCCGAGCGCAAGGCGCGCAGGATCCCGATTTCGTGGTGCGCCCCCCATGCGCGGATCCAGGCATCGGCTGCCGTCTGTCGGATGGACGTCGACGTGGCCACTTCGATGGCGCCGGCCGCCATCGCCTCTGCCTGGCCCATGGCGCGCTCGGCCTCGCGTTTGCCGCGCGAAGGCAGCGACTGGCTGATGCCCACGCTACGCATCGTCATGTTGTCGCCGCCCGCGGTGAAGGCGCCGGGGCCTTGTGTCGCCAGGTTGTCGATGCCAAACGTCAACTGCGGGTCCGGCAAGGCGCCCGCACGGGCCGCCTCCTGACGAGCGGATTCCGCCTGCGCGCGCCTCGCCGCCATGAGCGGTGCCTCTGCAACCGCCTGGTCGGTGGCGGCCTGCAGCGTGAGCATGGCCGATGCGCCGGAAGCCATCGCAAGGGAGGGCGCGAGAAGGAGGGCGGCGACAAGCCGCCGGGTACGCCGTACCCATCGGGCACGGTTGATGAACAAAGGCATGGTGATCTCCGATCGCAAGCACGCGTGGCCGTGCGGACACGGCCGACGAGGAACGCGCGATCGGGGGCTAGATCAGGAGCGAGCAGAACCGCAGCGAAGGCGGCGGGTCGGGAGGGAGCAAGGACGAATCGGGCAGCGCCACACGCTCGGGGCGATCCATCAGTGTCGCCGTCAAGACCGGCCAATCCATGGGAAGGAGCAGCGGGGGCGGCGTCGGCACCCGCGCATCGGACATGGCGGGCGTATGGTCGGCGCAGTGCTCGGCGCAGCGTGCATCGACGATATGCTTGGCCGGCAGGTGATGCGTGGGCATGGCCGCGCAAGCGCCTGTCATGACCGTATCCGTGGACGGCACGGCGCACACGTATGCCGCCATCGCCAGCTGCTGGAACAGCAGGCAGAACATCACCAGTCCGATGCACAGGACTCGGCGACGGCGAGGAAGGCGGAAAGGTGTGCGCATGACAGGGATCATTCTAACCCGGCTTTGACGCAGGGCGGGACCGGGACCGAACGCGATGCCTGGCGAGCACGCCAGCCCCGTATGACGGCACCGGGAGGCGAGCGAGGGGAAGAATGGCGCGCCCGGAGGGATTCGAACCCCCGACCAATGGCTTCGGAAGCCACTACTCTATCCGGCTGAGCTACGGGCGCGTAAACAGCGGACGGGCATTGTAGCGGGATTGCCCACCGTGGCCTAGCCTCGGCTGTCAGGTCCTGCCGGGAGCCGGATCGGTCCCTGCCGCCAGCGAACGCAGGCTTTCCCGGTAGCGACGGCTACATGGCAAGACGGTGCCATCGGCCATGTGCAGACGCGCATCTCCGGCATCCAGCGGCTCGATCGCGCTCACCTGGGCCAGCCGGACAAGGTAGCTGCGATGGGCCCGGACGAACACGGTGGGATCGAGGCGGGCTTCCAGCGCGGCCAGCGTGCTGCGCAACGGGTAGTCGCGGCCGCGCACGCGCAGGTTCACGTAGTTGCCGGACGCCTGCGCCCATTCGATATCCGCTGTCGCGACGAGGAAGTCGCGGCCCAGCTTGCGGACGAGGAAACGCCCGGGACGATCGACCGGCTCGACCGGCGGCCCTTCGTCCGGAGCGTCCAGCAGGCTGGCCTCCCCCCTGGCGTGGCGACCGAACCATTCGACGAGGTGCCAGACCGCCACGACGATAAAGAACGTGCGCACGTCCTTCAGGTATTCGTAGATGAGCTGCAGCCGGAGCGAGCCTGGCTCGAACCGTACTCCCATGAGGCTGAAGACGGCCAGGCGCAGCAGGTCCATGCCGGCGATGTGCAGCAGGCACCAGACGATGCTGCCGAGGACATAGAGCGGGAGGCGGCGCTTCCAGGTGTCCGCGTGCAGTGGCCAGCGATCGCAGGCGCGCAGCAGGAACGGCAACATGAGCAGCGACACCGCCATGCTGGTGAATTCGTTGGTGACGATCTGCCAGGTTCCGGCGTCGAGGCCATAGCGATGCGCGTCGATGCGCAGCGTGAGGATATTGCTGACGGCCGCGCTGCCGAAGGCGAGCACCCAGAAGACGAGCATGAACAGCCGGCGGCGGCGGTGGGCGCGGTCGAGTTCTAGGCCGGGAGGCGCGGGTTGCCGGGTCATACGGCGATAGTAGCGGCAGGACTGCGCCTGTAGGAGCCGCTATAGCGGCGAAGGGAATCTTGCGGGACTGTCGCCAGGCTTTCCTCGCCGCTATAGCGGCTCCTACAGGCGGAAAAAGAGAGGGCGCCTTGCGGCGCCCTCGTCTGCTTACTTCGCCTTGTACAGCTCGCCCAGCCAGTCGGGCTTGCTCTTGTCCCGCTCGAGGTGCGGGTACTTCAGGCCTTCGTGGTAGTCGATCTTGATCGTCTTGTAGGTGTCGAAGTTCTTCACCAGCAGTTCGATCGGCGACTTGTCGGTCTTCGCGGCGGTGACGGCATCCTTCAGCGTGTCGCCGTCGAATTCCTTGTTGTTCACCGCGACGATCGTCATGCCCGGCGAGAGGCCGGCGTTGAAGGCCGGGCCGTCCCAGCGGACGTCGGAGATGTCGCCCTTCGAAGACACAGCGAAGCCGGCCGAATAGGTCAGGTCGGTGTAATGACGGCGACCTTCGGCGGCCTTCACCACGTCGGACGGCTTGTCGTTGTAGACCAGCTTCCAACCGCCGCGCTCGATGCCTTCCAGGTCGCCCTTGTGGCCGTCGATGCGCTCGCGCAGATAGGTGGCCCAGTCATACGGCGCAATGCCGTTGAGGGTCGATGCCACGTCCTCGAACGTGTACGGATTGACCTTCCAGTCGCCGTCCTTCATGCCGAAGAAGGCCTTGGCGAAATCGTCCAGCGAGCGCTTGTTCTTGGTCAGCTCGCGCAGCTTGGTATCGACGTCGAGCCACACCATCTGGCCGCCCGAATAGTAGTCCTCGCTCATCTGGTAGTTGCGGTACGAGAGCGGACGGCGCTGGGCGATGGTCGGGTCGTTGGTGGTGTCCTGGATGTTGCGCCAGGAGAGGCCCGGGCGGCCCTTGTCGTATGTGGCGGCGACGAAGGCGAGCAGGTCGCGTGCCTGCTCCTGCGACACGAGGCCCGAGCGCGCGGCGACGACGTTGCCCCAGAACTGCGTCTGGCCTTCGTACACCCACAGAAGGCTGTCGCCCATCGGCACGTTGAAGTTCGGCGTGGCGAGGTCGGCGCCACGGCGGTACTTGCCGTCCCAGGAATGGTTGTACTCGTGCGACAGCAGGTCGCGGCCGAGCCAGCTCTTGTCCCACTCGGTGAAGTAGTTGGGTGCTGCGCTGTTCTCGGACGAGCGATGGTGCTCCAGGCCGATC
Source organism: Luteibacter yeojuensis (assembly GCF_011742875.1). Classification (NCBI taxonomy): domain Bacteria; kingdom Pseudomonadati; phylum Pseudomonadota; class Gammaproteobacteria; order Lysobacterales; family Rhodanobacteraceae; genus Luteibacter; species Luteibacter yeojuensis. The sequence continues at coordinate 66,104 of NZ_JAAQTL010000003.1, read as the reverse complement.
CCGCCGAGCTTGTCGGTGAGGGCGAGGAGGAAGTCGTAGTGGTTGTAGTGACGGGCGCCGTAGAGCCTGTCCATCTGCTTGACGAGGTTGCGATGGATCTCGAGCGCTTCCGGCTTGATTTCCAGCGACTTGGCGCTGTCGGCCACGATGTTCAGGTGCACGGGCGAGCGGCCGTTCGGATCGAGGTCCACGCGCTTGAAGTAGCGGCCCGCGAACACCGGCGAATCCACGAGGTCGTCGTAGTCGATCGTCTTGAACGTGACGGTGTCGCCGCTCTTGCTCGCCTGCTCGAGGGCGCTGCCGTACTGGAAACCGGCCGGGAGCTTCAACGACGCATCGACGGGGATGCGGTCGGCGTCATAGCCCGCCGGATACAGCGAGACCTGGTTCCACTGCACGTTGACGATGTCGGGCGTCATGACGATGCGGCCCTGGCGTGCATCCTGCGGCGTCAGCGTCTGGAACTCGACGTCCACCGACGTCGCGCCGGCCGGCACCTCGACGCTGAAGGCATAGACGTTGTACTTGTCGCGCGTCCACTCGAGGCGCTTCCCGCCCGCATGCACGACGAGACCCGCGAACTGGTCGATCGGGCCGGTCGGCGAATGGTGGCCGGGAATCCATTCCGGGAAGAGGAGGACCAGCGGGCCGGGCTGAGCGGGGACGGTTTCCTTGACGCGGAAGATGCGACGGTCGGTGTCGGTCGCATCCACGGTGAGCTTCAGGGTGCCGTTAAACGCGACATCCTTCGGCGGCGGGACGATGGAAGCTTCGTCGGCATGTACGGCCGAAGCGCCGATGCCGGCCAGGGCGGCCAGCAGCGCGGAGGCGAGAAGGGTGGATTTCACTGGTAAGTCTCCGAGAAACGGGTAGGTCGCCCGGCCATCCCTGCGAGCGGGTCGGCACGGTCCCCTGTGGTCCGCGCAAGCACTCGATGCTAATCGCCACCGTTCGGGGCGCCCTATGCCAGAGGTCACGGGCGACCGGGCAAACGCGCCACCGCGCCCCGCAAGAAATAACGCCCCGCCCTCCCCCGCAGCCCCTCCCGGAAACGAAAAGGCAGCCCTGCGGCTGCCCTTTCCCTCCGATCGGTCGCGACGATCAGGTCCGGGACGGAATCTTCAGTCCCCGTTCGACGCCCGGACGCGACATGCCGCGCTCGAGCCAGGCGATGACATTCGGGAAGTCGTCGAAACCGACGAGTTCGCGTGCGCCGTAGAAGGTCACCAGGTTGTTGACCCACCCCAGCGTGGCGATATCCGCGACGGTGTATTCGTCGCCGACGATCCAGGTGCGGCTGGCAAGCTGCCGGTCGAGCACGCCGAGCAGGCGCTTCGACTCGTTGACGTAGCGCTCCAGCGGCCGCTTGTCTTCCCATTCGCGGCCGGCGAATTTATGGAAGAAGCCGACCTGTCCGAACATCGGGCCGATGCCGCCCACCTGGAAGAACACCCACTGGATGGCTTCCCAGCGCTTCGCGGGGTCCTTCGGGAGGAACTTGCCGGTCTTCTCCGCGAGATAGAGCAGGATGGCGCCGGATTCGAAGAGGCCGAGCGGTTTTCCGTCCGGGCCATTCGGGTCGATCATCGCGGGGATCTTGCCGTTCGGGTTCAGCGATTCGAACTCGGGCAGCTTGCTTTCGTTCTTGCCGATGTCGACGAGGTGAACTTCGTAAGGGATGCCCACTTCCTCGAGCATGATCGAGGCCTTCACGCCATTGGGTGTCGGAAGCGAGTAGAGCTGGATGCGGTCCGGGTGCGCGGCGGGCCAGCGCTTGGTGATCGGAAAGGCGGATAGATCGGACATGGCGCGTATTCCTGGGCCTGAAAGCTTCGAAGGTAAGGCGTGCCATCCCTGTATTCAATGTGCCGACCTGACCGGCGGAACCCTCCACCGGCCGGTCTCCGGAAAGTCGCTCCCGTGAAAGCGGGAACCCGGCGACTTACGCCGTTATTCCAGGTCGCCCAAGCGGGCGTCCATCTTTGGCGCGGCAAGCCATTCGCCGATGTCCTCGCCGATGGCCTTGGCGGTGCGCGCGAGTACGGCGCAATTGCCCTTGAAGCCCCCGAAGGCACCGCCCATGGAGTTGCGCCGATCCCTGAACGTAGCGACCACCGCGCCGTCCTGGTACAGCTTGCCCTTTACGGTCATCGACTTGTGGTGGCCCAGGAAGGCGTTGCCATCCGAAACGACGGCGGTGATCTCCATCTGCAAGGTCTTCCCCGCTTCGCTGCCGCTCACCTTGTCGGCGAAGGCGATGGCGATGCCGGACTCCTTGGCCTTGGCGGCCACGGCATCGGGCAACTCGCTATCGAGCTTGCACTCGTCGAGCACCGCCTGCGGCACGTCGGCGTCGTCATCGATGCTCACGGGCTTCTGCACGGTCACGCTGTCCGAGGCGAACACCGCCGGCGCGGCGGCCAGCATGAGCAACGCGGTATAGGTCCATTTCCTCACTATCTTCCCCCTGATGTGTTCCTGCCGACCATCCGCCGGCGGCACATTATGGCGCAGCTCGGCCACGAGCGTAGACATACGACGCCGGACTGGAATACCGATGCCGCTCGCAGGGCGTGGAGGCGCCACGCGCCACCTCTACGCTCCCTGGGAAGGTAAATGCTCAACGCGGCCGACATCGCGGTAGGAATGTGCCTTGGTGTTTTGTAGGGGAATGCCCCGCCCTCTCCCGCCGTTCCCTCTTCGGCAATTTGCACACGTAGACTCTTTCCGTCCGCGCCCACTCGCCGCGGGCATATTCCCGACACAAGGACATGTCATGCAAAAGCTGCTTCTTGCGACTGCCGTCGCGGCCTCCGTCTCCCTCGCGTCTTTCGCGGCAGTCGCCGCCAATGGCTCCGACGGGGCATTCGTGCACCTCGGTGCGGGTAAAGCGCGGCACAACAGCCATATCGAAATAGTCGACGGCAAGACGCCCGACCAGAGAAGGCCCAACAGCTACGACATCATGGCCGGATACCGCTGGGGCCTGGGCAGCAACCTCGCCCTGGGTGCCGAAGGCGGGTTCGCCTATCTCGGCAGCATCCGCCAGCGCGTCTACGACGACGCTTCGCCGGCTGGGACACGGAACAGCTTGTTCACGGGCGCCTGGCTCGCCGGCCTGAACACAAGGTGGAACATGAGCGACGACCTGTCGTTGATCGGACGCACCGGCATCGCCCGCGTGCGCAGCCGTCTCGCGACCGAGAATCTCGCCACGTCGGCCTCCGCGACCCTGGGCACCGTGTCGCGGAACACTCCCTACTTCGGCGTGGGGCTCGGCTACGCCCTTACCCGCGAACTCGACCTGACCGTACAGGCCACCCGCTACGATGCGCGATCCGTTCGGGCGCAGTACAAGAACGGCGGTGTCCGCGACTGGTCCGCCAACACGTTCAATGCGGGTGTCGAATATCGCTTCTGACGCGATGGACACGCGGCGGGCCGGATGCCTGCGAGCGACGCCGCCGCGAGGAGGGCCGGATTCGTCACCCGACGAACGACTCCGGCCCTTCTATATCCTGCTCAGGCAAAGCTTCCCTCACCAGATGGAAAGGGACTTGGACATGGTCCTATACGGCGAGTTAGTTGACGTCGATCGTACGACAAACCTGCCGCTGCCCTTGCCTGTCGCGTCCCATACACGCAAGCGGCCTTCGATCGTCTGACCATTCCTGCATTGGACCCAATACCCACCTCCACGATCGCACACACCGACCGTCTTGAGCTCCCTCAGAACGACGCATTCATCGTTGCAGTAGCACACGCGAAGACTCAACCGTCTGCTGATCGACCTCGTTCGCGAAGCGGGTGGCGTGGACGGTAAGCGGATGATGAGCATCGGCATGCGTTGCGCAGCGGAAGCGCACGGACGCATGGTGTGGGAACAATCCCGCGCGGCGACTGCCACCCAGGCGCAGGAGCCGCTATAGCGGCTCCCACAGCAAGAGCGTGAGCGCTCGGCGCAGCACCGTAGTGCCTCGCCTTTGCTCGCCCGTCGGACTACCTCGGTGATCGGAGAGGTGTCGGGCTGTGCCCCTCAGAGCGAGTTCGGTCGCTTGCGACCGCTGTTTGAGCGCTGAGGGGCACAGCCCGGCGCCTCCCCGTCAAGCGCCATAGTGTACGAACCAGACGCGATGGCGGAGCCGAGCCGAGCAGCGCGGCGGCTAAGGTCAGCCGCCCCGATTGAGCTTGCTGTGGCGGACGCCGTAGGCGAAGTAAACGATCAGGCCAATCGCCATCCAGATCGCGAAGCGCTCGAAGGTGATCCAGGGCAGGCCCCAGATCAGCGCCAGCGAGAACAGGATGCCCAGCGGCGCGATGAACCACACGGCCGGGGTGCGGAACTTGCGCTCCAGCCCCGGCTTGCGCACGCGCAGCACCAGTACCGAGGCACAGATGAGGATGAAGGCGCTCAGCGTGCCGATGTTCACGAGTTCGGCCACTTCACCGATCGGCAGCAGGCCGGCGACGACGGCGGTGAAGATGCCGAGGATCATCGTCGGACGTGCCGGCGTGCCGTAACGCGGATGCACGCGGGCGAACCATGCCGGCAGCAGGCCGTCGCGGGAGAGCGCGAACCAGATACGCGCCGCCCCGAGCATGAAGGCGAAGAGGACGCTGATCACGCCGATGACGGCGGCGATGGCGATCACGTTGCTGATCCAGGGCAGGCCGATCGCGTTGAACGCATCGGAGACGGAGGCTTCGCCGCTCAGGGTGGAGTACGGCACGATGCCGGTGAGCACCAGCGACACCGCGATGTAGAGGACCATCGCCACGGCGAGCGACAGGAGCACCGCGCGCGGCAGGTCGCGCTGCGGATTGCGCGCTTCCTCTGCCGCGGTAGTGAGCGTGTCGTAGCCGAACACGGCGAAGAACACCACGCTGGCGCCCGTGAGCACGCCGTGCCAACCGAAATGGCCGACGCCCTTGTCGTCGAAGATGCGCTCGGGAATGAAGGGGTGCCAGTTGGCCGTGTTGATGAAGAACGCGCCGACACCGATGACCAGCGCCACGCCGAGCACCTTGATGCCGACGATCAGCGTGTTCAGCCGCGCGCCCCACTCGGTCTTCACCGACAGGAGGATCGCGACCAGCAGCGAAACGCCCGCGGCGATGATATTGAAGCGATGCGCGTCGGTGGGGCCGGCGACCGGATTCGCGAAGTGTACGCCGAGCGAGCCGAGGCCTTGCTGCCAGTAGTACTTCATGGTGTCGGCGCTCATGCTCTTCTGCGCCCACTCCGGCAGGTGCACACCGGCGCTCGCGAGCAGCACTTGCACATAACCCGACCAGCCGATCGCCACCACCGCGACCACCAGTGCGTATTCGAGCAGGAGGTCCCAGCCGATGATCCAGGCCGCTCCTTCGCCCAGCACCGCGTAACCGTAGGTATAGGCGCTGCCGGTGACCGGGATCAGTCCGGCGAACTCGGCGTAGCAGAGCGCGGCGCAGGCGCTGCCGAAGCCGGCGATGATGAAGCTGAGCGCCACGGCCGGGCCCGCGTTGAGGGCCGCCTGCTGGCCGGCCAGCACGAAGATGCCCACGCCGATGATGCCGCCGATGCCGATGGCGGTGAGTTGCCAGAGGCCCAGCACCCGCCGGAAGTCCTTGCGCTGGCCGACCTCGGCCTGGAGCTGTTCGACGGACTTGTGGCGGAGGAATTTCGCTAACGACATCGGGAGACCCCTGGGACTGGCTGACGGGCGATCATAGCGGGGCAGCCCCGGGGTGTCGTCAGGGAATGCTCCGAATCCGCGGGGGTTTCGACTCAGCGTCCGTCCACGGCTTTGCGCCCCAACGCCGGGTCGTCGGTGAAGAACGCGTCGATGCCCGCGGCGAGATAGGTCCGGATCTCGGCTATCGAGCCGGCGTCGTTGCGCGCCGCATCGCCTCCCTCGCCGCGGAATTCCCTGGCGAGGAAGCGATTCTCGGGCCGGAAGGTATACGGATGCACTTCGAGTCCCGCCGCGTGCGCGTCCCGCACCAGCGACGTGGGCGCGGCCAGCCGGCCGTCCTCGTCCAGGGGAATCACGCTCCGCATGGACGGACCGATGGCGCCCGCATATCCGGCGACGTCCTTCAGGCCGGCCGGCGTCATCATCTGCCCATAGGTGGTCGAGGGCAGGTCGGCCGGATGCTCGCCGGCCGACCCCATGAGCTGGAGCAGGCGCACGTTCGGGTGATCCTTGCCGAGCCTGCCATGCAGGTATTTCAGGTTCCCGACCTCGAAGGACTGGATCTCCACCGGTGCCGTGCGCGTATAGGCGTGTGCGGCGAGCGTCGACAGCAGCTTGTCTTCCAGGGGAAGACCCAACCCGCGGAAATACGTGGCGTGCTTGATCTCCGGGATGATGCCGATGACGCGGCGACGCGCGGACGCCTCGGCGGCCACGAACTCGATCATCTCGTCGAAGGTCGGCACGGCGAACTGGCCGTCGTAGGCGGCGCTGGCCTTGCGCACCTCGCCCAGCCGCTCGCGGGCACGCAGCGTCTTCAGCTCCGCCAGGGTGAAGTCCTCGGTGAACCAGCCCGTCACCGCCTCCCCGTCGATGGTCTTCGTCGTGCGCCGAGAGGCGAATTCCGGATGCGCGGCGACGTCCGTGGTGTCGCCGATCTCGTTCTCGTGACGAACCAGCAGCACGCCGTCCTTCGTCGACACCAGGTCGGGTTCGACGACGTCGGCGCCATCCTCGATCGCCACCGCATAGGAGGCCAGCGTGTGCTCGGGCCGCAACGCGCTCGCGCCGCGATGGCCGATGACGAGGACTTTCGACGCGATGGGCGTCGTGGTGGCGGTGGACATATGCACCGGGAGCGCTCCAAGGGCCAGGATCAGGACACAGGAGGATAGGGCAAACGCTTTCATGGCAGGGTGGGTAAGGTCATGGTGTTTCTGCTAGTTTCCCGCTCCGAACCTCGTTTCCGCCGGATCCCCACGATGCTCAAGCCCCTCGCCCTCGCCACGCTTTCGGTCGCCCTGCTCGCCGCCTGCACCGGCGCGCCCGCCGGAAAGTCCGCCGCCTCCGCCGGCGTGAAGGATGGCGCGACGCTGGATCTTGCCATCCTGGAAACCACCGACGTTCATTCGAACATCCTGTCCTACGACTATTACAAGCAGAAGGACGATCCCACGCTCGGTTACGAGCGTGTCGCCACGCTGATCCGGCAGGCGCGCGCCGAGTTCCCGAACACCGTGCTGTTCGACAGCGGCGACACCATCCAGGGTAGCGTGCTCGCAGATTACCAGGCGCTCGTGAAGCCGCTGGGCTGCGATTCGGAACTGGCGATCTACAAGGCCATGGACGCCATGGGCTACGACGGCGGCACCGCCGGCAACCATGAATTCAATTACGGCCTGCCCTTCCTCGCCCAGGTCACCGGCACCGCGATGAACGTGGACGGGGTCGAGGCGCGGAAGTGCGCCGGACCGACGTTCCCGCTCGTACTGTCGAACGTCTACAGCGCGCGCGACGGCAAGCCGATCTTCAAGCCGTGGACGATCGTGACCAAGACGGTCAGCGCCCTCGGCATGGACGGCAAGCCGGTACCCGCGACGCTGAAGATCGGCATCATCGGCTTCACGCCGCCGCCGATCATGGACTGGGACAAGCGCAACCTCGCCGGCAAGGTCACCGTCGACGGTGTCGTGGAAGCGGCGAACCGCTACATGCCGGAGGTGCTCGCGCAGAAGCCCGACCTCGTCGTCGCCATCCTGCATGGCGGCCTCAACACGGCGCCTTACACGCCGCAGATGGAGAACGGGGGCTGGTACCTGGCGGGCGTGCCGGGGATCGACGCACTGCTGCTCGGCCATTCGCATACCGAGTTCCCGGGGCCGCACTATGCCGGCATGAAGGACGTCGACGCGAAGCGCGGTACCGTGCGCGGCGTACCCGCCGTGATGGGCGGCTTCTTCGGCAAGGACCTCGGCGTGATCCGGCTGACCCTGCGCCGCGACGACGGGCGCTGGACAGTGGAGAAGGACAAGAGCCGGAGCGAGGTGCGTCCGATCTGCCCGAAGAAGAACGCGTGCGTCGCGCCGGATCCGGCGATCGCCCCGATCGTGCACGAGGCGCACGAAGCGGCCGTCGCCTACGTGAACACGCCGATCGGCGCCACCGACCACGACCTCACGAGCTACTTCGCCGACGAGGGCAACATGTCCGCGCTCGCGGTGGTGAACGCCGCGCAGATCGACTACACCCGCGAGGAACTCGGGCGAACGCATCCCGAACTGAAAGACGTGCCGGTCATCTCCTCGGCCTCCGCTTTCCGCACCGGCTTCGGCGGACCGGACGATTTCACCGACGTGCCCAAGGGTCCGATGACGATCCGCAACGCCGCGGACCTCTACTTCTATCCGAACACGCTCGCCGCGGTGAAGACCGACGGCGCAGGCGTGAAGGCCTGGCTGGAGAAGGCCGCCACACGCTTCAACCGCATCGATCCGGCGAAAGATGGTGAGCAAGACCTCATCGGCAAGATGCCGGGCTATAACTTCGATCAGATGCAGGGTGGCATCACGTACACCATCGACGTGTCCAAACCCGAAGGCGAGCGGATCGTCGACCTGCGCTACGCCGGCAAGCCGGTGAAACCCTCGCAACCCTTCATCGTGGTGACCAACAATTACCGCGCCAACGGCGGTGGCGAATTCCCCGGCATGACGGGCGACCATGTCGTGCTCAGCGCGCCGGACGGCAACCGGGAAGTCGTGATCCGCTGGGTCGAGCGCAAGAAGACGCTCACCAGCAAGGACGTGGAAAAGCGATCGTGGCGATTCGCTCCCGTGAAGACCAAGGGTCCGGTCACGTTCACCTCGGCCGCGGGCAAGGAAGACGTCGCCCGAGCCCTGGGCCTCCCGATCCGCCAGCTGCGCAATAACGGCGACGGCACGGCGGTCTACGCCATCGACCTGTCGAAGCACTGAGCTTATGTGGGAGCCTCTGTCTTCTGGCCTAACGCGCTCCCCGTTGACACCCCGTGCCACGTAGGAATAACGTCGAGCCATGCATCCCGACACGCCAGCGCTGGTTTCCTTCACGGCCCTCCCGGCCGGCGCGCTCGCGTCCCTGTCCACCTCCGCGACGACGACTACCACGACCACTACCCTGGTCGGAGGATCGGAGTTCGCGCGCGCCTAGTTCCCTTGTCGCTGCCGGCCCCGACCTCCCGCAGGACGGGAACGGTGCCGAATCTCCAGCCGACTCCCGCCTGACGTGACGTGAAGGGCCTCTCACCCGGAGGCTTTCGTCGTGTCCATCGCCATCGCACCACCTCATTCGCCCCTGCGCGCCGCACCACGCCGCGCCGTCGCTCCCCTCGTCGTGCACGTGGGTGTCGTCGGCCCGGGCAAGGTCGGTACCGCCCTGCTGACCCAACTGCGACTCATGGCGCCGAGATTGGCAAGCCACTGCAACCTCGAACTGCGCCTGCGCGCGGTCAGCGACAGCCGGCACATGTGGCTCGACTGCGACGACGAGGCGCTCAACGGCCGCAGCCATGGCGCGCAGACGTGGCGTCCGGCGGACCTCGACGAATTCGCCGCGTACGTCGCCGGGGACGGGGGCGAACCCGCCGTGCTGGCCGACTGCAGCGCCAGCGACGTCGTCGCCGACCGCTATGCCGGATGGCTCGCCGCCGGCATCCATGTGGTCACCCCGAACAAGCGCGCCGCCAGCGGCCCGCTGGAACGCTGGCGGCGGATCGGCGTGGCGGCGGGAGCCAGCGGCGCGCGGCTGCACTACGAAGGCACCGTCGGCGCCGGACTTCCCGTGGTGCAGACACTGCGCGATCTCCTGGACACCGGCGACGAACTCGTCGCCGTCGAGGGCATGCTCTCGGGCACGCTCGCCTGGCTGTTCAACCGCTTCGACGGCTCGACGCCGTTTTCGGCCCTCGTCCGCGAGGCCCATGCGCTGGGTTACACGGAGCCCGACCCGCGCGACGACCTGTCCGGCATGGACGTGGCGCGCAAGCTCGTGATCCTGGCGCGCGAGGCGGGCGTGGCCCTCTCGCTGGAAGACGTCGAGGTACGCGGCCTGGTGCCCGACGACCTCGCGGCGTGTTCCCCCGATGCGTTCATGGAAAGCCTGGATGCCCTGGACGCTCCCATGGCGGCGCGGCTGGCGGCGGCGCGCGCGGCCGGTGGCGTGCTCCGCCATGTCGCGCGGCTGGACGGACGCCGCGCGGCCGTGGGTGTCGAGACGATCGAGCCCGACCACGCCTTCGCCCATGCGCGCCTCACCGACAACGTGATCCGCTTCGCGACCCGTCGATACTGCGACAATGCGCTGGTCGTCCAGGGGCCGGGTGCCGGTCCCGAGGTCACGGCGGCGGCGGTCTTCGCGGACCTGCTGCGCGTGGCGGGCGCGATGGGAGTAAAACGGTGCGCATGCTGAAAGAAGAATCCTCGCCCCTGGTCCGTGCGGATGTCGCCGTCGCCGAGGCTTACGCCAGTGTCGGCAATGTCGGCATCGGTTTCGACATCCTCGGCCATACCGTCGAGGGCGCCGGCGATCGCGCCGAAGTGCGCCGCATCGACACGCGGGAAGTCCGCATCGCCGCCATCCACGGCGTGGTGACCGATCTGCCGCACGACGCGCCCGGCAATACCGCGGGCGCGGCCCTGCTGTCGATGCTGCACGGACTCGACCTGCCCTTCGGTTTCGAACTCACCCTGCACAAGGGCATCGCGCTCGGCTCCGGCATGGGCGGTTCGGCGGCATCGGTCGTCGCCGCCGTCGTCGCCGCCAACGCGTTGCTCGACGAACCGCTGCCGCGCGAGGCGCTGTATCCGTTCGCCCTGGATGGCGAAGTGGTCGCCAGCGGCAGCCGCCACGGCGACAACCTCGGTCCGATGCTGATCGGCGGCCTCGTACTCGCCACCTCGTCGCGCCTCGTGCGCATTCCGGTGCCGCCGGACTGGCATTGCGCGCTCGTGCATCCGCACGTGGTGCTGGAAACACGGCGGGCACGGGCGGCGCTGGCCGGTCATTACGCCCTGAGCGAATTCGTCGCCCAGAGCACGAACCTCGCGCTCGTGCTTGCCGGCTGTTACAGCGGCGACGCCGCCCTGGTTCGCGAAGGACTGTCGGATGTTCTGGTGGAGCCGCGACGCGCGCCGCTGATACCCGCTTTCGCCCGCGTGAAGCAGGCCGCGCTGGATCACGGCGCCTTCGGTGCCAGCATCTCGGGCGCCGGCCCGAGCGTCTTCGGCTGGTTCGAGGATCGCGCCTCGGCCGAGGCGGCCGCATGCGCCATGCGCGAGGCGTTCGCGGACGCCGGCCACGAAAGCGACGCCCTCGTCGCGCCGATCGACGGCCCCGCCGCGCGGATCCTGTGAGCATGCGTTACGTCAGCACGCGCGGCGGTGCCGCGCCCGTGGGCCTCTCCGCCGCCATCGCCGCCGGACTGGCGCCCGACGGGGGCCTCTACGTGCCGGAGCGCATGCCGCGAATCGGCGCACCGCCGCACAGCGGTTACCTGGCCGGCACGGCGCTGCGCATGCTGGAGCCCTTCTTCGAGGGCGACCCGCTCGCCCCCGAGTTGCCTGCGATCTGTGCCGAGGCCTTCGCATACCCCACGCCGCGGCGCGAGCTGCGCATCGACGGCGCGCACCTGCTCGAGCTCTTCCACGGCCCGACCGCCGCGTTCAAGGACTTCGGCGCACGCTTTCTCGCCGCCTGCCTCGGCCGCCTGCGCCGCGAGGCCGAGCGGCCGCTGACGATCCTCGTCGCCACCTCGGGCGACACCGGTGCGGCCGTCGGTGCCGCATTCGACGGCATGCCCGGCGTGCGCGTGGCGATCCTCTACCCGGACAAGCGGGTATCGCCCCGGCAGGCCCACCAGCTCGGCAGCTTCGGCGACAACGTGCGCGCGCTGCGCGTCGCGGGCAGCTTCGACGACTGCCAGCGCCTGGTGAAAGGGGCCCTCGCAGACACCGCCCTCCAGGAGGACGTGGCGATGTCCTCCGCGAACAGCATCAGCGTCGGTCGTCTGCTTCCGCAGATGGCCTATTTCGGTCACGCGTCCCTGCATGCGGAGGGCCGCATGAACACCATCGTGCCCACGGGCAACCTCGGCAATGCCGTGGCCTGCCTCTGGGCGCGCGCGATCGGGTTGCCCATCGGCGATGTGATCTTCGCCTGCAACGCCAACGAGACCCTGCCCGAGTTCTTCGCGGGCATGCCCTACCGGCCGCGCGATGCGATTCCTACGATCGCCAACGCCATGGACGTGGGCGCACCGAGCAACTTCGAGCGCCTTGTCCACCTGTACGGCGGCGAGGAGGCCACCCGGCGGGCCGGCCATGCGGAAAGCGTGGACGATGCCGAGATCCGCGCCACCATCCGCCGCTACGCGGCCAGCGACGGCGAGGTGTTCTGCCCGCATACGGCCACCGGCATCCGCCTGTTCGAACGCCGCCGCCTCGCCGGCGACCGCCGCGAGTGGACCGTCGCCGCCACGGCACACCCCGCGAAGTTCGACACGATCGTCGAGCCGCTCGTCGGACGCCGCGTGGACGTGCCGGAGGCTCTCGAAACGATGCTCGCACGCGAAGCCTCGGCCGAACCCATGGCGGCGGACGCCCGGCTTTTCGCCGAATGGCTGCGCGCCTGGTGACGCCATACCACTTGCGCGACACCCGGTATACAGGCCGACGTGCGCGGCAAACCACCCGGTTTCGCGTTTAGCCGTCCAGACGTCCTAGGAATAAGGTTTCCAAGGAAAGTGTTGACACCCGCCAACGGACTGGCATACGGTCGACCACATGACGCAGCGCAACACCCATGGCCGCTTTGCCCTGAACCGACTTACGTCGGTCAGCGGTGAGCTGCGTCTCGGCAGCGGCCTCCTTCTTATTAACCTTGTACTTATTACCTGCGGAGGTGCGGGCTGAGGGCAAGTGTCCAGGTGAAATAAGAAGCGAAACCTGAAGACTCCCAAAGAACCCCGCACCCGGTAACGGATGCGGGGTTTTTTATTGCCCGGCCCGCCTCGACAACGAGCGGAGCCACACATGAATCCAGCACACCAGGGCAACACCGACGCCGTCGAGAGCGACGTAGGCGGGCGCGTGCGCATCTTCGATACCACCTTGCGCGACGGCGAGCAGGCCCCCGGCTTCTCGATGGACCGGCGCGCGAAACTGCGCATGGCGCACGCCCTGGAGGATCTGGGCGTCGACATCATCGAGGCGGGCTTCCCGCAAGCGTCGCCCGACGATTTCGCCGCCGTGGCGGAGATCGCGAGGACGCTGAAAGCACCTACGATCGCCGCACTGGCACGATGTCAGGAGGCCGACATCGACAGTGCGGGCAAGGCGCTGCAAGGCGCCAGGCAATCGCGGATCCACCTGTTCCTCTCCACCTCCCCCCTGCATCGCGAACACAAGCTCGGCAAGAGCAGACAGGAAGTCATCGATATCGCCGCCACGGCCATCCGGCGCGCAAGGACGCTGGCCCACGAAGTCGAATTCTCCGCCGAGGACGCCCTCCGCACCGAGCCCGACTTCCTCGCCGAGGTCTTCTCGGTCGCCGTCGAAGCCGGCGCCAGCGTGCTCAACGCTCCCGACACCGTCGGTTATGTCACCCCTTCCGAGATCCACGCCATGTTCACCTACCTGCGCGAGCACGTGCGCGGGGCGGAGAGCGTCGTGTTCTCGGCGCATTGCCACGACGACCTGGGCATGGCGGTGGCCAACAGCCTGGCCGCCATCGGGGCCGGCGCGCGACAGGTCGAATGCACGATCAACGGCATCGGCGAGCGCGCGGGCAACGCGGCGCTCGAGGAGGTGGTAATGGCCTTGCGTACGCGCCAGCCGCTGTTCCGCGTGGACACCGGCATCGTTACCCAGCGCCTGTTCCCCACGTCGCGCCTGCTCGCGGAGCTGACCGGACAAGCCGTACCGAGGAACAAGGCCATCGTCGGCGACAACGCCTTCGCGCACGAATCGGGCATCCACCAGCACGGGATGCTCAAGCACCGTGGGACCTACGAAATCATGCGGCCGCAGGACGTCGGCGCGAAGACCTCCCTCGTCCTCGGCAAGCACTCGGGCCGGCATGCGCTGCGCCAGCGGCTCGTGGAGCTCGAGTTCGCCGTCGACGAGGCCACGCTCGATGCCGTCTTCGAAAGTTTCAAGAACCTTACAGACAGACAGCGTTCGATCACCAACGATGACCTGGTTGCGCTGATGGACAAGCACCAGAACCACCACCCGACCGCCGCCGTCGCGGTCCAGTCCTGAAGGAGGATCCATGGAAGCCCCGACACACCTCTGGCACAACGGTCGCATCAAGAGCTGGGCCGATGCCACCGTCCACGTGGGCGCGCATGCGCTGCATTACGGCTCCTCCGTTTTCGAAGGCGTACGCGTCTACGCCACGCCCGACGGCCCGCGCTATTTCCGGCTGGAGGAACATACCGAGCGGCTGTTCCACTCGGCACGCGTCTACGACCTCGCGATGCCCTACGACGCGGCGACGGTCAATCGCGCCTGCCGCGAGGTCATCGTCGCGAACGGCTTGCGCTCCGCCTATGTGCGGCCGATCGTCTTCCGCAGCGGCTTCACCTTCAGCCTGGCGCCATCGCTGGACACGCCGGTGGACGTCGCCGTCATCGCCCTTCCCTGGGATGCCTACCACGGGGCCGATGCCATCGAGAAGGGCGTCGACGTCTGCGTGTCGTCGTGGAACCGCGCCGCGCCGAACACCTATCCCAGCGGGGCCAAGGCCGGCGGCAACTACCTCAACAGCCAGCTGATCGCCCGCGAGGCGGTGAACGGCGGCTACGCCGAGGGCATCGCGCTGGGTACCGACGGGCTCTTGAGCGAAGGCGCGGGCGAAAACCTCTTCGTCGTCCGCAAGGGCACGATCTACACCCCGCCCGCCGCCTCGGCGATCCTCTGCGGCATCACCCGCGACACCGTGCTGACGCTGGCGCGCGAACGCGGTTACGAGGTGGTGGAGCAGTCGCTGCCGCGCGAAATGCTGTATTTCGCCGACGAGGTCTTCATGACCGGCACGGCGGCGGAAGTCACCGCCGTCCGCTCGGTGGACCGCAAGCCGGTGGGCAGCGCGAGGCCCGGTCCGATCACGCGACAACTGCAACAGGATTTCTTCGGCCTGTTCGACGGACGCACCGAGGACCGCTGGGGCTGGCTCACACCGGTCGAGGACGCCACCGCCGGGAGGGTCGCCGCATGAGCCCGCGCACCCTCTTCGACAAGCTGTGGGACGCCCACCAGGTAAAGGCCGAAACGGAGAACACGCCAGGTGTGCTCTACGTCGACCTGCACATGGTCCACGAGGTCACCTCGCCACAGGCGTTCGACGAACTGCGCGGCCGTGGACTGAAGGTGCGTCGCCCCGACCGCACGCTGGCCACGCTCGACCACTCCACGCCCACGCTGCCGCCGGATGCCGACGGCAGGCGGCCTTACTACACGAAGGAAGCCGAAACCCAGGTCGCCACGCTGGAAGCCAATGTGCGCGAGTTCGGCATCGACCTCATGGGCTGGGACAGTCCGCAGCGCGGCATCGTGCACGTGGCCGGACCCGAAGTCGGCGCCACGCAGCCCGGCATGACCATCGTCTGCGGCGACAGCCACACCGCCACCCACGGCGCGTTCGGCGCGCTTGCCTTCGGTATCGGCACCACCGAGGTCGGCCACGTGCTCGCCACGCAGTGCCTGCTCCAGCGCAAGCCGCGCTCGTTCGCCATCCATGTCGACGGCGCGCTGCAGGAAGGCGTCACCGCGAAGGACCTCATCCTGCACATCATCGGGAAGATCGGCATCGGCGGCGGCACCGGGCACGTGCTCGAATACACCGGCGAGGCGATCCGCGCGCTGTCGATGGAAGAGCGCATGACGGTCTGCAACATGTCCATCGAAGCGGGCGCGCGCGCCGGTCTCATCGCTCCCGACGAGACGACCTTCGCCTGGCTGGCCGGGCGCGCGCGCGCGCCGAAGGGCGAGGCCTGGGAGCGCGCGGTGGCCCATTGGCGCACGCTGCCCAGCGACGAAGGAGCCACTTACGATCGCGAGGTGCGCATCGACGCCTCCTCCATCCAGCCGTCGGTGACGTACGGCACGCATCCCGGCATGGTCGTGTCCATCCATGCGCCGGTGCCCGCCGCGGCGGATGCGCTCGAACAGAGAGCGCTCGACTACATGAAGGTCACCGCCGGCAAACCGATCGCCGGCGAGCCCGTGGACGTCGTGTTCATCGGCAGCTGCACCAACGGCCGCCTCTCCGACCTGCGTGCCGCGGCGCAGATCCTGCGCGGCCGGCGCGTGGCCGCGGGCGTGCGCATGCTCGTGGTCCCCGGCTCGGAGCAGGTACGCCGCGACGCCGAGCGGGAAGGCCTGCACGAGGTCTTCCGCGCCGCCGGCGCCGAGTGGCGCGAACCGGGGTGCTCCATGTGCATCGCCATGAACGGCGATCTCGCCCAGCCGGGCCAGCTCGTGGTCGCCACCAGCAACCGCAACTTCGAGGGCCGCCAGGGCAAGGGTGCGCGCACCGTGCTCGCCAGCCCGCTGGTCGCCGCGGCGTCCGCCGTGGCCGGCCGCGTCACCGATCCACGCGAATACATGAACAAGGAAGCCGCCGCATGAGCCCGACCACCCGCCCGCTCGCCTACGTGCACTCCCGCACGGCGGTGCTGCGCAACGAAAACATCGATACCGACCGCATCATCCCGGCGCGGTTCCTCACCACCACCGAGCGTACCGGCCTCGGCAGGCACTGCTTCGAGGACTGGCGGTACGCCGCCGACGGCAGCGACGACCCCGCCTTCCCGCTCAACCAGCCGCAGGCGCGCGGCTGCAGCATCCTCGTCGCCGGACGCAACTTCGGCTGCGGCTCGTCGCGCGAGCACGCGCCATGGGCCCTGCTCGATTACGGCATCAAGGCCGTCGTCTCCAGCGAGATCGCGGACATCTTCCGCGGCAACGCACTGAAGAACGGCCTGGTGGCGATCGTCGTCAGCGACGCCGAGCATCGCTGGCTGCTGGACAACCCCGGCGTCGAACTGCGCATCGACATCGCCGAGGGCACCATCCGTCTCCCCGACGGCGGCGTGGTCCGCTTCGACCTCGACGCCTTCTCGCGTCATTGCCTGCTGAACGGCGTGGACCAGCTGGGTTTCCTCTTGCAGCAGGAAACCGACATCGCCCGATACGAACAGCGCATGGAGGAAGCCGCATGAAGGCCTCGATCGTCGTTCTCCCCGGCGACGGCATCGGCCCCGAGGTCGCATCCGCCGGCGTCGCCGTACTGCGCCAGGTGGCGCAGCGCTTCGGGCACGAGTTCGCGTTCACCGAACACGCCATTGGCGGCGATGCCATCGACCGCTTCGGCGATCCGCTGCCGCCGGAAACGCGCGAGGCGCTGCTCGCGGCGGACGCCGTCCTCCTGGGGGCGGTCGGCGGACCGAAGTGGTCCGATCCCAATGCCAGTATCCGGCCGGAGCAGGGCCTGCTGGCGATGCGCAAGCTCCTCGGCGTGTTCGCGAACGTGCGGCCGCTGAAACTGCATCCGCGTACCGCGGCGCTGTCGCCGCTGAAGGCGGAGCGCACGAAGGGCGTGGACCTCGTCTTCATCCGCGAACTCACCGGCGGCATCTACTTCGGCGCGAAGACGCGCAGCGACACCGATGCCACCGACGAATGCCGCTACAGCGTGGAGGAGATCGAGCGCGTGCTTCGCCATGCGTTCGACCTGGCCCGTTCCCGGCGCCGCAAGGTCACCTCCGTGGACAAGGCCAATGTGCTGGAAACCTCGCGCCTCTGGCGGGCCGTCGCCACGCGGGTCGCCGCCGACTATCCGGATGTCGAGCTGGAACACCAGCTGGTCGATTCCATGGCGATGCACCTGCTCACCCGCCCCGCCGACTACGACGTGATCGTCACCGAGAACATGTTCGGCGACATCCTCACCGACGAGGCCTCGGTGCTGGCCGGATCGCTGGGCTTGTCGCCGTCGGCGTCCATCGGCGGCCCGGGAGCGGGCGTCTACGAACCCATCCACGGCTCGGCGCCGGACATTGCCGGTCAGTCCCTGGCCAACCCGCTCGGCACGATCCTTTCGGCCGCCATGCTTCTTCGCCATTCGCTCGGCCTCGCGCAGGAAGCCGCCGTGGTGGAAGCCGCGGTGGACCAGGTGCTCGAACACGCCAATCTCACCCGCGATCTCGGCGGCAGCGCCACCACGCACGCCGTGACCCGCGCCGTCCTCGATGCTTTCACCGCCAAAGCGGAGGCCGCATGAGCACGAAGAAGATTCCACTGCGCACGCTGCGCAGCGATGCCATCAAGACCGGTCCCGACCGCGCACCCGCCCGCGCGATGCTCCGCGCTACCGGCCTGGACGACGACGCCATCGCCAGGCCGATGGTCGCCATCGTGCACAGCTGGTCGAACGTGTCGCCGTGCAACCTCAACCTGCGCGAACTGGCGGAAGCCGCCGCCGAGGGTGTGCGCGCGGCGGGCGGCACGCCGGTGGAATTCAATACCATCGCCGTCACCGACGGCATCGCCATGGGCACGCCGGGCATGCGCTCGTCGCTGGTGAGCCGGGAGCTGATCGCCGATTCCATCGAGCTGGCCGTCGACGGTCACTGCCTCGACGCGATGGTGGTGCTGTGCGGTTGCGACAAGACGATCCCGGCCGCCGCGATGGCCCTGGCCCGCCTGAACATTCCCGGCGTGGCGCTTTATGGCGGCAGCATCGCGCATGGCAGCCATAACGGGTGCCCCATCACCGTGCAGGAAGTGTTCGAAGCCGTGGGGGCGCACGGCGCAGGCAAGATCGGCGATGCCGAACTCGACGATGTCGAGCGCCACGCCTGTCCGGGCGCGGGTGCCTGCGGCGGCCAGTTCACCGCCAATACCATGGCGATGGTGCTGACCACGCTCGGGCTGTCGCCGGTGGGTCTCAACGACATTCCCGCGACCGATCCGGCGAAGCGCGATGCCGCGTACCGCTGCGGCGAGCTCGCCATGGGCTGTCTCGAAGCGAATCGCCGTCCGCGCGACGTCATGACCCGTGCCGCGTTCGACAATGCGGCACGCATGGTTGCCGCCACCGCGGGCTCCACCAATGCCGTGCTGCACCTGCTGGCGATCGCCAACGAGGCACGCGTACCGCTCTCCATCGAGGACTTCGAGCCCGCGTCCGCGCGCACGCCGGTCATCGCCGATCTCAAACCCGGCGGGCGCTTCAGCGCCGTCGAACTCACCGCCGCGGGCGGCACGGCTGTCGTCGCCCGCGAGCTGCGCGAAGCAGGGCTGATCGCGGACACGCAGACCGTCACCGGACGCAGCCTCTTCGCCGAACTGGATGCGGCACCGCCCGCCACCGAAGGCCAACAGGTGGTCCGTCCCGTCGACAATGCGTTCAAGCCGCGCGGCGGCTACAGCATCCTCTACGGCAATCTCTCGCCCGAAGGTTGCATCCTCAAGCTTGCCGGGCATGGCCGTACCAGTCACGCCGGCCCCGCGCGCGTGTTCGAGAGCGAGGAAGCCGCCTTCGCGGCGGTGCAGGCCGGACGCATCCGTGCCGGGGACGTCATGGTGATCCGCAACGAGGGTCCGGCCGGCGGCCCCGGCATGCGCGAAATGCTCGCGGTCACGGCGGCGCTCGTCGGGCGCGGGCTTGGCAACGACGTGGCGCTCATCACCGACGGACGCTTCAGCGGAGCCACGCATGGCTTCATGGTCGGACACGTCGCCCCCGAGGCCGCCCGTGGCGGCCCCATCGGCCTGCTTCGCGAGGGCGATGCGGTGTTCATCGACGCCGCGTCGCGCGAACTGCGAACCGATGCCGACCTCGCCTCGCGACGCGCCGCATGGCGGCCGACGGCACCGAAGGTGACGCGTGGCGTGCTCGCGAAGTACGCCCGCCTCGTCGGCTCCGCCGCGGAAGGTGCCGTCACCCAGGCATTCGACGATGCGCCGGTCGTCGCGACACATGCGCAGCGCCAACTCGAAGAGGAAAACCTCACCCAGGAACTGATCGGCAACTGACCCTCCTGCAGGAGCCGCTATAGCGGCTCCTGCAACAGACGCCCGCACCCTTACTTTCGGAGAACACCATGACCGACACCCAAGCCACCACCGCTCCCCTGCAGAACGCCCGCATCGCCGTGCTCGGCTACGGCAGCCAGGGGCGTGCCCATGCGCTCAACCTGAAGGATTCCGGCCTCGACGTCGTGGTCGGCCTGCGCCCCGGCGGTCCCTCGTGGAGCCGCGCCTATGTCGACGGCTTCGCCGTGGCGGAACCGGCGGACGCCGTGCGCGGCGCCGACCTCGTCGCCGTGCTCACGCCGGACATGACCCAGCCGGGCATCTACAAGGACGCCATCGAGGCGAACATGAAACCCGGCGCCACGCTGCTCTTCGCCCACGGCTTCAATGTGCACTTCGGCCAGATCGCACCGCGCGCCGACATCGACGTGGTGCTCGTCGCACCGAAAGGCCCGGGCGCGCTCGTGCGTCGCGAATACGAGATCGGCCGCGGCGTGCCCTGCCTCTATGCCGTGCACCAGGACGTCACCGGCAAGGCCACCGAACGCGCCACGGCCTATGCGGCGGGTATCGGCGGCGCACGAGCCATGCTCATCGAGACCGACTTCAAGGAAGAAACCGAAACCGATCTTTTCGGCGAGCAGGCCGTGCTCTGCGGTGGCGCGTCCGAACTGGTCATCAAGGGTTTCGAAACGCTCGTCGAGGCGGGCTATCGCCCCGAGATCGCCTATTACGAAGTGATGCACGAGTTGAAGCTCATCGTTGACCTGTTCTACGAAGGCGGCATCGCCCGCATGCTCGAGTTCATCTCGGAGACGGCGCAGTACGGCGACTACACCCGCGGTCCGCGCGTGGTCGACGAGGGCACGAAGGAGCGCATGAAAGCCGTGTTGAAAGAGATCCAGGACGGCACCTTCGCCCGCGAATGGACGGCGGAATACAAGGCGGGCCTGCCGAACTACAAGGCGTTCAAGCAGCGCGACCTAGAGCACCCGATCGAGAAGGTCGGCGCGCGGTTGCGTGCGCGGATGCCGTGGCTGGCTGCCAACCAGCCGAAAGCCCAACGCGAGACCGAAGCGGCCAAAACACCGTGACCCGCCGCTGATTTGTAGGAGCCGCTATAGCGGCGAGGGAGTGACCGCGTCGCTTCACCGCTCCGTCGGCTTCTCGCCGCTATAGCGGCTCCTACATGAAGTGGCTTCACCGTCGATCCATCAGCTGAATAGGAAAGAGTTGCCGTGAACGCCCAACTGGACACCGTCGACGATGTTCGCCCCGACCCGATTCATTCCCTGGCCGGCCGGACCCTTACCGGTGCGGATGTCGTCGTGCAGGTACTTGCCGACGAAGGTCTCGATGTCCTCTTCGGCTATTCCGGCGGCGCCATCCTTCCCGTTTACGATGCGGTATTCCGCTACAACGGCGCGCATCCGCGCGAGGGTGGCGGCGAGCCCATGCCGCTCATCGTGCCGGCCAACGAGCAAGGGGCGTGTTTCATGGCCGCGGGTTATGCGCGGGCATCGGGCCGCGTGGGCGTGGCCCTGGTCACATCCGGACCGGGTGCGACGAATGCCGTCACGCCCGTACGCGATTGCATGGCCGATTCCATCCCGCTGGTGGTGATCTGCGGACAGGTTCCCACGGCGGCGATCGGCACGGACGCGTTCCAGGAGGCCCCCGTCAGCACCATCATGGGTTCGTGCGCGAAGCATGTCTTCCTCGCGACCGATCCGGCCACCCTGGAGGCCACGCTTCGCACCGCCTTCCATATCGCCCGCAGCGGACGTCCGGGTCCGGTCGTCATCGACATCCCGAAGGACGTGCAGAACGCCCCCGTCGTGTTCCACGGCAGCCGCGAACTGCCGGTGCGCGGCTATCGCTCGCGGCTGCATGCCGTGCAGTCGGCGACGATTCCCGACGAGGAATGCGCACGGTTCTTCACCCTCCTCGGCCAGGCGCGGCGTCCCCTCATCTATGCCGGCGGCGGCGTGGTGTCGGCCGGCGCGGCCGACGCGTTGCGCGACTTCGCACACGAGCACGGCATCCCCGTCGTCACCACCCTCATGGGCATCGGCGGATTCGACACCACCGATCCGCTCGCGCTGGACATGCTCGGCATGCATGGTGCGGCTTATGCCAACTACGCGATGGACGACTGCGATTTCGTGTTCGCCCTCGGCGCCCGCTTCGACGATCGCGTCGTAGGCGTCCCCGCGAAGTTCGCGCCGCGGGCGCGGGCGATCGCCCAGATCGACATCGATCCCGCCGAGATCGGCAAGGTGAAGACGGTGGACTGGCACCACGTGGGCACGCTCGACCAGTCGCTCGCGCGCCTTACGTCGTATGGCCGGGACAAGGGCATACGCGGCGATTACGGACCGTGGCACGCGCACGTCGCGGCGCTGAAGACCCGCCACGCGATGGACTTCTGCCGGGAGAGCGCGAGCATCCAGCCCTGCGCCGTGATCGAAGCCATCAACCGCATCACCGACGGCCGCGCGATCATCAGCACCGGGGTCGGCCAGCACCAGATGTGGGCCGCGCAGTATTTCGATTTCCGCGAGCCCCGTCACTGGCTCACGTCCGGCGCCATGGGCACGATGGGCTTCGGCCTCCCCGCGGCGATCGGTGCGCAGTTCGCCCGCCGCGACCGCATCGTGATCGACGTGGACGGCGACGCCAGCATCCGCATGAACATCGGCGAACTGGAGACGGTGACCACATACAACCTCCCGGTGAAGATCGTGGTCCTGAACAACAGCGGCGACGGCATGGTGCGCCAGTGGCAGAAGCTCTTTTTCAAGGGGCGCTTCTCCGCCTCGGACAAGAGCCTGCACAAGAAGGACTTCGTCCTTGCCGCCCAGGCCGACGGCTTCGAGTGGGCCCGCCGGCTCGACGACCCGGCGGCGATCGATACCACCATCGCCGACTTCCTCGCCTTCGACGGCCCCGCCTTCCTCGAGGTCGTGATCGATCCGGACGCCGGTGTCTACCCCATGGTGGGACCGGGCGCGACCTATGCGGAAATGATCACCGGGGACTGGATACCGAGCCGCGAACGACCGGTGGCCCTCGCCGCCGAACCGACGGGAATGTTCTGACGATGCGCCACCTGATCTCCATGCTGCTGCAGAACGAAGCAGGCGCGCTGGCCCGCGTCGCGGGCCTGTTCGCGTCGCGCGGCTACAACATCGAATCCCTGGTCGTGACGGCGATGCCGGAAGCGGACGTCTCCCGGCTCACGCTGGTGGTCGATGTCGACGACGCCGCGGTCGCGCAGATCGTGAAGCAGTCCGCGAAGCTCGTCGACGTGATCGAGATCGCGGACCTTGGCGGCTCCGGCAAGGCGGAGCACGAGTTGCTCGTCGCCTTCCGGACAGCGCTCTGGCTCGCCGGGGAAATCGTGGAACGCGCGTGAGGCGACGTCACCTACCAGACCGTGTAGACCTGCCCCGTCTGCCGCCCCTCGACCGAGTCGTCTCTACCCTGGCTTTACGGTGCGTATCCAGCTGTTTCACCGGCCGGCACCTAGCTTGGACGCCTCCCCCCCCGAAGGTGCCGTGCCCATGCCTTACACTCCCACCAATCCCCAGCCGCCGTTCGCCGAACCCGGCAAGAACCGTCCCGAAGACGAAATCCGCAAGCCCGGCCACTACAAGCCCGAGCGGGATGCCGATCCGGAGCCGCCGGCGGACGACGATCCGATCGAGCCCCTCGAACGCTGACGCCTGCAAACGGTGGTCGGCTAGACTTCGCGGATGAGCCCCACCTCCCGCAAGACTCCTGTCCGCCGCAAGACGGCACCCGGTGCGCGCAAGCCTGCCGCACCGGTCGCCCGCCCCGCCGATGCCTCGAGCACCGCCGAGCGTGTGCTCGCCATGTTGCTCAAAGGCCTGCCGGCCGCGCGACGCGAGAAGATCCACGCCTACCTCGTGCTCACCCGCATGGACCGGCCCATCGGGGCCTTGCTGCTCATGTGGCCGACATGGTGGGCGCTGTGGCTTGCCGCCAGGGACTTTCCGCCCGTCGGCCCCCTGGCGATCTTCACCCTGGGCGTGTTCGCCATGCGGTCCGCCGGCTGCGCCATCAACGACTACGCCGACCGCAAGCTCGATCCGCAGGTGGCTCGCACGGCGGGGCGCCCCATCGCCAGCGGAAGGGTCACGCCGCGCGAAGCGCTCTATGTGTTCGCCGGCCTCCTCGTCTTCTCCTTCGTGCTGGTGCTCTTCACCAATCGGCTCACCATCCTGCTTTCCTTCGCGGGCGCGGCGCTGGCCGCCGTCTATCCCTTCAGCAAGCGCTATACGAACCTGCCGCAGGTGGTACTCGGCGCGGCGTTCGGGTGGTCGATCCCGATGGCGTTCGCCGCGGTGACGAACACGGTGCCGCCGCTCGCCTGGTTGCTATTCATCGGCAACATCCTCTGGTCGGTGATCTACGACACCGAATACGCGATGGTCGACCGCGACGAAGACATCAAGGCGGGCGCCAAGTCCACGGCCATCCTTTTCGCCGACGCCGACCTCGTCATCATCGGTGTGCTGATGGGCACCTTCCTGCTCACCATGCTGCTCGTCGGCACGCGCGCCGGACTGGCCTGGCCGTACTGGATCGGGCTGGCCGCGACAACCGGCCTGTTCGGCTACCAGCAGTGGATCATGCGCGACCGCGAACGCGGCGCCTGCCTCACCGCCTTCCGCAACAACAACTGGGTGGGACTGGCCCTGTGGCTCGGTATCGTGATCGCGCTCGCACTGTGACCGTGATCACGGTGTGAGGCGCCGATGACCATTTATCTCGATTGAAATAGGGCCGTCACGAAAGTTCAGCGGTCCCGTCATCACTGACGCATAAGTTCCTCCGGGACGCGGACCCACGGAGTGGCCGCGGGCCGGCGCACGAATGCGCGGTCCGGGGGGAGGGTGCGCGCAGCCTCTATCCCCGGAAGACATCCAACATGCGTAATACCCTGCTCAGCCGCGCCGTGCGCACGGCGCTCGTCGGCGCGCTTCTCGTTTCCGCCGCGACCCATGCCCAGGACAGCAGTCCCGAGAAGAAGACGACGGACCTCGACAATGTCGTGGTCACCGCGCGTTCGGGTGTGGAAACCCGCACCAAGGCGGAAACCAGCTATTCGATCACCACGATCGACGAGGACCGCCTGCGCATGCAGGCGCCCACCAGCGTCACCGAGGCGGTGAAGTCGGTGCCGGGCTTCTGGGTGGAGTCGTCGGGCGGCGAAGCGTCGGGCAACATTCGCGCGCGCGGCATCCCCGTGGACGGTTACGGGTCGGTCACGCTGCTCGAGGATGGCATTCCCGTGCAGCACGACCCGGCGCTGGGTTACCTCAACGCCGACCAGGCATTCCGCCTCGACGAGACCATCGAGCGCGTCGAAGTCGTCCGCGGCGGCCCCTCGTCGATCTTCTACTCGAACGCTCCCGCCGGCGCGATCAACTTCATTCCGCGCAAGGTCGGCGACACGCCGGAAGGCCTGGTCAAGTATACGGTCGGCAATTACTCGCTGAATCGCCTGGACTTCTGGTATGGCACGCCGGTCGGCAGCGGCTGGAAGCTTGGCGTGGGCGGATTCTGGCGCGTGGACGACGGCATCCGCCGCCCGCAGTTCCACGCCGACGACGGCGGCCAGCTGCGCGCCACGCTGTCGAAGGAACTGGAGCATGGCGACATCAGCTTCGACGTGAAGCACATGGACGACAAGGTGGCCCTCTACCTCGGCATCCCCATGCGCACGAACGCCAACGGCGACATCCGCCCGGTGCCGGGCTTCAACGGCAACTACGGCACACTGGCCGGCCCGGACACCGAGCACGTGCTCATGCGCGAGGGTGACGGCAGCCTCTACAATTTCGACAACGACGAAGGCACCCACGTGAAGCGCACGCAGGTGTCGTTCAAGTTCGACCACGACCTTGGCGACGACTGGAAGCTGGCCGAGTCGATGCGTTACAGCACCACCGACACGCAGCGTAACGGCGTGTTCCCGAACGCCCTGCAGAGCGCCAGCTCGTTCATCGCGCAGGACACCAAGCGCCTGTCCGCCATCCCCGGCGCGACCGGCCTGCAGTTCCGCTACGTCGACAATCCCTCGCAGGTGTTCAACGTGGCCAACCAGAACGGCAATGGCCTGGTGGTGACCGAGGGCCTGCGCGGCGTGACGATGCCAGTCAACGAGTTCATCAACGACACGCGCGTGCTGCGCAAGTTCGAGTTCGGCGACCAGAGCCACGACGTCACGTTCGGCTACTACCACGCGAACTTCAACCAGGACTTCGGCCGCTATTCGTCGACGATGCTGACCGACGCCACCGACAACGCCCGCGCGCTCGACCTGGTGGGCGTGGACGCGAACGGCAATGTGCTCGGCTCGCTGACCGACCACGGCATCTACCGTTACGGCTATGAGTGGGAACACGCCAGCGGAAAGTCCGACACCAACGCCTTCTATGCCTCCGACGAATGGCAGGTGACGCCGGAACTGCGCATCGACGGCGGCCTGCGCTACGAGAAGGTGAACGTGAAGGGCTTCACCGAGGGCAAGAAGACCATCGACATCGGCGGTTCGCCGGCAGCGACCTCGGTCATCACGGGCAACGGCGTGCTCACGCACTACGACCAGTCCTTCGACAAGACCGGTTGGACGCTCGGCGCCAACTGGCAATTCTCGCCGCGCCAGGGGCTGTTCGCGCGCTGGACCTCGGCCTTCCGCCTGCCGAACCTCAGCACCTACATCACCAACCCGACCGCCACGCCGCTGCTGCAGACGATGGACCTGGCCGAGACCGGCTGGAAGTACAGCGACCGCTTCGTGGACCTTTACGCCACGGCCTTCTACACCAAGTACGACAACGTCAGCTTCACCAACAACGTCTTCGATCGCAACGGCAACACGTCCACGCCGCAGACCGGCTTCGCCAGCACGAAGACCTATGGTCTCGAGCTGGAAGGCACGCTGTACCCGACCAAGTGGTTCGACGTGCAGTTCAACGCCACGCTGCAGGATCCGAAGTACAAAGGCCTGAGCTATACCGACGTCGTCGCCAACGCGCCGGTGCTGCGCGATTACGACGACAACCAGCTCATCCGCGTACCGAAGGTCAGCTATCGCATCGTGCCGGGCGTGAACCTTCTCCAGGGCCGCCTGCGCCTGCAGGTGTCGTACGAGCACGAAGGCAAGCGTTATGTCGACACCGCGAACTCGGTGGTGTTGCCGTCGTACCACGTGGTCGGCGCAAGCGCCCGCTACGACGCCACGCAGCAGCTGTCGCTGTTCCTCTACGCCGACAACATCACCAACTCGCTGGGCCTGACCGAAGGCAACCCACGCGCCGGCGAACTGTTGAGCTCGGACGCGGGGGCCAACACGTTCATCGCCCGTCCCTTGCTCGGCCGCTCGTTCCGCCTTGCCGCGATGTATCGCTTCTGATGCGCGCCCTCCTCGGCATCGCGCTCGCCTGCTTCGCCGCCGCCGGCATGGCGGCGGAGCGGGCGCCGGACCTGGTCCTTCGGGGCCGGCTGTCCGGCGCGGACCAGCATACGTATCGCGAGGTTCCATTCGACGTGCCCAAGGGCACGTCGCGGATCACCGTCGACGTCGACTACACCGGCCGGGAGGAGCGGACCACGATCGACCTCGGCCTGCTCGGCCCCGGCGGGTTCGAGGCCCAGGACGGATTCCGCGGCTGGAGCGGGGGCACCAAGCGGCGTTTCACGGTGTCGGCCACGGATGCCACCGCCTCCTACCTGCCCGGCGCGATCGAACCCGGCAGATGGCGGCTGCTGCTCGGCATACCGAACATCCGGCCCGCCGCGAAGGCCGCGTACACCGCCAAGATCTGGCTTTCGCGCGACGACGAGGGCTTCGGTCCGGAACATGGACTCGGCGACGCGCTTTCCACGGACGAGCGCTGGTACCGCGGCGACCTGCACATGCATACCGCGCACAGCGACGGTGGCTGCCTGAACCTCTCGAAGACGAAGAAGGTGCCTTGCCCGCTGTTCCTCACCGTCGGTTCGGCGGCGAGGCGCGGCCTCGATTTCATCGCGGTGTCCGATCACAACACGATGTCGCAGGTTTCCGATCTGCGGGAAATGCAGCCTTACTTCGACACGATGCTGCTCATTCCCGCGCGCGAGATCACCACGTTCGAGGGTCACGCCAACCTGTTCGGCGTGTCGCGCACCGTGGATTTCCGCGTGGGCACGAAAGCGGTGCCGGACTGGAACGCCCTGCTCGCCGACGTTGCCCGCGCCCACGGCGTGATCTCGATCAACCACCCGAACCGGCCGAACGACGAGACCTGCATGGGTTGCGGGTTCACGCCGAAGAAGCCGGTGGACATGCGCGGTTTCCAGGCGATCGAGGCGATCAACGGGACGGACGTGCAACGCGCCGACACGGGTATCCCGTTCTGGGAGAAGCAGTTGAACGACGGCTTGCGCATCACGGCCATCGGCGGCAGCGACAGCCACATCGGCGCCGACGACCCGCGGGACCGGTTCGCCGGCACGATCGGCACGCCAACCACCGTGGTGCACGCGAAGGCGCTTTCCATGGAAGGCATCCTCGACGGAATCCGCGCGGGACACGTGTTCGTGGACGCGGAGGGGACGCGCGACCGTTCGCTCGACGTCATCGCCGGAGCCGGCACGGCGCAGGCGGGGATGGGTGACGATATCGCCTTGGGGGCGGGTGCCGTCATG
Source organism: Luteibacter yeojuensis (assembly GCF_011742875.1). NCBI lineage: Bacteria > Pseudomonadati > Pseudomonadota > Gammaproteobacteria > Lysobacterales > Rhodanobacteraceae > Luteibacter > Luteibacter yeojuensis. The sequence continues at coordinate 37,345 of NZ_JAAQTL010000003.1, read as the reverse complement.
CATGTCACCGTCCGGACGGCGGCGGTGCAAGGGCAGCGGCTGGTCGTGACGCTGGATGGAAAGCCGCTTGCCTCGATGGCGCAAGCCATCCCCGCGAACGGCGAGGCGACGTTCGACTGGACCGGCGACGGCAAGCCTCATTGGCTGCGCGTGGACGTGCGCTCGCCCGAGGGGAAGCTGCTGCTCCTTGGCAATCCTGTCTACGTGAATCACTGAGGCCGGCAGTCGCTATCGCGATGTCCCGGCAACGGCGTACGCGCCAGGGCCCACACATCGACCCGCTCGACGCCCGCCGCGAGCAGCACACGCGCACATTCCGCGAGTGTCGCCCCGGTCGTCATCACATCGTCGACGATCGCCACATGCTTCTGCGCCGGTAGGCGCCGCACGGCGAACGCCGCGCGTACGTTCGCGGCGCGCGAGGCGGCGTCGAGTTCCGTCTGCGCGCCTGTCCTGCGCGCACGGACCAGCACGTCGCAGGCCAGCGGCAATCGAAAGCGCCGCGCCAGCGGGCGGGCGAATTCCAGCGCCTGATTGTAGCCTCGCTTGCGGAGGCGGCCGGGATGCAGCGGCACCGGCACGAGGAGTTCGGGCATCAGCGGCGGCGGACCCGCCGCGAGCCAGCAGGTCGAGAGCACGCGTCCCGCGGCGAGGCTGGCGGAAAACTTGAAGCGGCTCTCGAGAGCGTCGAGCGGCCACGCATAGACGAAGGGAACCCATACGTCGTGCCAGGGCGGCGGCGTCCGCTGGCACGGCCCGCATATCGGCGCGGCCGACGACAGGGGCAGCGCGCAGCGCCCGCAACAGGCGAGATTGCGGACGAGGGAGCGCGCGCACCCGTCGCACAGCTCCCGGCTAGCGCTGCCGGGCCCCGCGCAGACGAGGCATCGCGGCGGAAGGACGAACCGCCCCGCCGCTGCCAGCCATGCCTTGATGGAGGACGCATCCATGCGTCGCGGGCGCGCTCAGACGCGCCGGCGGAACATCGCCGCGTCCACGATCGACCACAGGTGGATGATCCAGCCCAGCCAGATGACCCAGAGCACCGCGGCGAGCACGAACATGATCAGCGCCATGAAGACCCGCCCCTGGACCAGCTGCCCCAGGCCGGGGATGAAGAAACTGCAGATCGCGGCAAGCACGTTGCCGGTGCTGCCTTGTCCGTCGCTCATGCACGCACCTCCCAGGAAATCCCGGCTCCATCGTACGGCAGCCTTGCACCGAAGCAATGTAAACCTTAAACCGGTCATTAAGGTTGACAGTCCTCTCCGAGGTTTCCACACTTCGCGCCTTCACCCCCGGAAAACCGCCATGACCGCAGCCCTTCGCCACGACTGGTCCCGCGAGGAGGTCGAGAACCTTTTCGCCCTGCCGTTCAACGACCTGCTCTTCCAGGCCCAGACCGTCCACCGGCAATATCACGATCCCAACGCGGTGCAGGTCTCGACCCTGCTCTCGATCAAGACCGGCGGCTGTCCCGAGGACTGTGCCTACTGCCCGCAAGCGGCGCGCTACGCCACCGGCGTGAAGGCCGAGAAGCTGATGAGCGTGGAAGCCGTGCTCGCCAGGGCGCAGGCTGCCAAGGAGGCGGGTGCGAGCCGCTTCTGCATGGGCGCGGCGTGGCGCTCGCCGAAGGATCGCGACGTGGCCAAGGTGGCCGAGATCGTGAGCGCCGTGAAGGGACTGGGCCTGCAGACCTGCGCGACGCTGGGCATGCTTACCCAACCGCAGGCCGATACGCTGAAGGCGGCCGGGCTCGATTTCTACAACCACAACCTGGACACCTCGCCCGACTTCTACGGCGAGATCATCCACACGCGCGAGTACCAGGACCGCCTGGATACACTGGAACACGTGCGCGAGGCCGGCCTGAAGACCTGTTGCGGCGGCATCGTCGGCATGGGCGAGTCGCGCGCCCAGCGCGCCGGGCTGCTCGCCACCCTCGCCAACCTGCCGGAACACCCGGAGTCGGTGCCGATCAACCGCCTCGTGCAGGTGGCCGGCACACCGCTCGCCGGCACCGAGGCACTGGATCCATTCGAGTTCGTACGCAGTATCGCCGTCGCGCGCATCCTCATGCCCGCATCCGTGGTGCGCCTGTCGGCTGGACGCGAAACGATGGACGACGCCTTGCAGGCACTGTGCTTCGCCGCCGGCGCCAACTCGATCTTTTACGGCGAGAAGCTGCTCACCACCGGCAATCCCGACGTGGAACACGACCGCCGCCTGTTCGAACGACTCGGCCTGAAGCCGATGGAGGTCGAGATCGAGCCGGGCACGGTGCATGCCGACATCGTGGAGCCCGCGGAGGCGTGAACCGGCCGGATCTCCTCGTCCGCCTGGAAAGCGCGCGCGCTGCGCGCGAACAGGCGGGGCTGCTGCGTCGCGCGCGCACCTGCGACGCGCTCGGCAGCCGCCGTTTTGTTCGCGGCAAAACGCTGACGGATTTCTGCGGTAACGACTACCTCGGCCTCGCCGGCCATCGCGACCTGGTCGCGGCGTTGTCGCGGACGGCCGCCGCGGAGGGCGTGGGCACCGGCGCCGCGCACCTGGTGTCAGGGCACCGGGGCGAGCACGCGGCGCTCGAGGAAGAACTTGCCGACTGGACGGGTCGCGAGCGCGCCCTGCTGTTCTCCACGGGCGTGATGGCGAACCTCGGCGCATTGCAGGCCCTGCTCGGTGCGGGCGCGATGCCCGTCTGGGGCCGCGGCGCGTCGTTGTGCGTGCAGGACCGGCTCAACCACGCCAGCCTGATCGACGGTGCCCAGCTTGCCGGTGCCGAACTGCGGCGCTATCCCCACGGCGATGCCGACGGCGCGGCGCGGCAACTCGACGCGCGGACGGGACTTCCCGCGATGATCGCCACCGATGGCGTGTTCAGCATGGACGGCGATGTGGCGCCCCTCACCGCCCTGGCCGAGGTCTGCCGCACCCGCACCGCCTTGCTCTATGTCGACGATGCCCATGGCCTGGGGGTGCTCGGCCCCCAGGGCGCCGGATCGGTGAGCGCCGCCGGCCTCGGCACGGCCGAGGTTCCCGTCCTGATGGGCACGCTCGGCAAGGCGCTGGGCTGCGCGGGCGCCTTCGTGGCGGGCGACGCCGCCGTGATCGAGGCCATCGCCCAGTTTGCCCGCACCTATGTCTATACGACCGCGATGCCCGCGGCGCTTGCCGCCGCCACGCGGGCGGCGGTCCGCCTGGCCCGCTTCGACCGCGACGGGCGCCGCGAGCGGCTCGCCGCGAACATCGCGCGCTTCCGCGCCGGTGCCGCCCAGTTGGGCCTGCCCCTCATGGCCTCCGGCACGGCGATCCAGCCCCTGCCGATGGGCACGCCCGCGGCGGCAAGCGCCGCGGCGGCCGCGCTGGAGGCCGCGGGATTCCTGGTCGTTGCGATCCGCCCGCCCACGGTGCCGCGCGACGGCGCACGCCTCCGCATCACCCTCTCGGCCCTGCACACGGCGGACCGGATCGACGCCCTGCTGGAGGCCCTGACCCGCCTGCCCCGCCCCGTCGAGAGTGCGGTCGTATAATGACCGGTCGCACACCCCGGCCCCACGCATGACGATCCTCAATATTTCCGCCTACAAGTTCGTCGGCCTCGACGACCTGGCGAGCCTGCGGGAGCGGATCGTCGAGTGCTGCGAGGCGCTCGCGCTGAAAGGTACGATCCTGCTCGCGCCGGAGGGCATCAACCTGTTCCTGGCCGCGCCGCGCGCGGCGGTCGACACCTTCCTGGCCTGGCTGCGCGAGGACCCGCGCTTCGCCGACATCGTTCCGAAAGAAAGCCTGTCCGACGCGCCGCCGTTCGCCCGCATGCGTGTGCGCCTGAAGAAGGAAATCATCACCATGCGCGCGCCGGCCATCCGCCCTGCGGAAGGGCGGGCGCCGCACGTGCTGCCCCGAGACCTGCGCCGCTGGCTCGACCAGGGCCACGACGACGCCGGCCGCGCGGTGGTACTGCTCGACACGCGCAACGATTACGAAGTGGCGGCCGGCACGTTCGAGAACACCGTCGAATACGGCCTGTCCAGCTTCACCGGCTTCCCCGCCGCCGTCGCCGCCGATCGCGAACGCTTCGAGGGCAAGACCGTCGTGTCGTTCTGCACGGGCGGCATTCGCTGCGAGAAGGCCGCGATCCACATGCGCGACCTCGGCATCGAGAACGTGTTCCAGCTCGAAGGCGGCATCCTCAAGTACTTCGAGGAGGTGGGCGGCGCCCACTGGCGCGGCGACTGCTTCGTCTTCGACGGCCGTGGCGCCCTCGACCCCTCGCTGGCACCGAGCGACTCGCCATGAGTGCCCTGCATATCGAAACCCACGGCAGCGGTACGATCCCGCTGGTGATGATCCACGGCTGGGCCATGCACGGCGGCATCCTCGCCCCGCTGGTCGAGGCGCTGGCCGACCGCTTCACCATGTACGTGGTGGACCTGCCGGGTCACGGCTATTCGCGCCAGGCCGACATCCCGCTGGAACCGCTGGCGTGCGCCCGCGCCATTGCCGCGAATACGCCACCGGCGGTCTGGCTCGGGTGGTCGATGGGCGGACTGGTGGCGCTCGGCGCCGCGCTGGATCTGCCCGAAGCCGTGCGCGCCGTCGTTCCCCTGTGCTCGACGCCGCGCTTCGTGCGTGGCGACGACTGGCCGCACGGCAATGACGCCGCCATGGTGCACAAGCTCGCCGCCGACCTCGAGACCGACTACAAGGCTACCGTGGAGCGCTTCATCGCCCTCGAGGCCATGGGCAGTGCCGACCCGCGCGCCGAGGCGCGGCGGCTCAAAGAGGACGCGTTCTCGCGCGGCGAACCCGATCCGCGCGTACTCATGGAAGGCCTCCGCCTGCTCGAAGCCACCGACCTGCGCCCACGGCTTGCCGGGCTCCGCCAGCCCAACCTCTGGATGGCCGGCCGGCGCGACCGCATCGTGCATCCCGAGGCGATGCGCTGGTCCGCGGAGGCGGCGGAAGGCCGCTTCGAGGAGATCGCGCACGCGGGACACGCCCCCTTCATTGGACACGCCGCCGTGGTGGCGGACGTCCTGACACGATTCGTCGACGCACACCCATGAGCGACTTCCATTTCGACCGCCGCCAGGTCCGCCGCAACTTCGGTCGCGCCGCGGGCACGTACGAGAAACACGACGCGCTCCAGCGCGAGGTTCAGTCGACGCTCGTCGACCGCCTCGACATCTACGAACAGGCGCCCGAGGTGGTGCTGGACGTGGGTGCCGGCACGGGCCGGGGCAGCGCGGCGCTGAAGAAGCGCTATCCGAAGGCGCAGGTGATCGCCATCGATCTCGCCCTGCCGATGCTCAGGCAGGCGAAGCATCACGCCGGATGGCTGAAACCGTTCGGCCGCGTCGTCGCGGACGCTTACACATTACCGGTACCCGACCACAGCGTGGACGTACTGTTCTCGAACCTCTGCTTCCAGTGGTGCGAAGACCTGCCCCGCCTCTTCGCCGAATGCGCGCGCGTGCTGAAGCCCGGCGGGCTGCTCACCTTCTCCACCTTCGGTCCCGATACGCTGACCGAGCTGCGCGCCGCCTGGGCGGCCGCGGACCAGCAGGCGCACGTGGCGCGCTTCCTCGACATGCACGACGTGGGCGACGCGATGCTCGCGCAGGGATTGAAGGACCCGGTGCTGTTCGCCGAGCGCTACACGCTGACCTATCCGACACCTCGCGCACTGCTCGACGAGTTGAAGGGTCTGGGCGCGAACAACGCGGATGCGGATCGTCCGCGCGGCCTTACGGGCAAGCAGCACTATCGCCGCATGATCGATGCCTACGAGGCGATGCGCGTCGACGGCGTCATTCCGTCGACATGGGAAGTGGTGGCGGCCCACGCCTGGGGCCCGCCCGCGGGCCAGTCGCGCCGCGAAGGCAGTGGCGAGATCGCCAGCTTCCCGATCGAGAACCTGCGCGGGTCGCGGCGGAAGACACCGTTCTGATCCGCGCACGCGGGATCTGGACACTTCTCGATATTCCCCGATCCGGCAGCGCTTCTGTGGGAGCCACCTCGGGCAACCCGTTCAGAGCGTCGCGATCAGCGTGTGCGCGTCGCGTGGCGCCTTGACCTTCATGTCGTTGTCGAAATAGACGTAGACGTCGCGCGATGCGCGCTTCGGCGGTGCGGATCGGGCGATGCGCGGATCGCGGGCCGGCTGCGCGCCGCGGCGCCATGCGCGGATGCGCCGGGCCCAATCGTCGAGCGCCCTGTCGCCGTAGCCGCTTGCATAAAGCTTCTTGTCGCCATGCAGGCGCACGTAGACGAACGGTGCCGTCACGTCGAAGTAGCGCGGGAACTTGCCCGCCGTATCGGCGACGACGAAGGCGACCCCGTACTTGCGCAACAGGGCGACGAACGAGGGATCGACGAAGCTGTCGTGCCGGATTTCGACCGCATGACGAAGCCGATGGTTGCGCCCGACCTCCAGATACGCCTCGTGCTTGAGGTGTGCGTCATGGCCCCGACCCATCCTGGCCGCGTCCGCCGTCGTGCGCGGCAGCATGGCGAGGAAGTCCTCGAATACGCCGGGATCGAATCGGAAGTTGGGCGGGAACTGCCAGAGGATCGGGCCAAGCTTTTCGCGCAAGGCAAGCACACCCGAGGCGAAGAAGTTCGCCATGGGCTTTTCGATGTGACGGAGGCGCTTGTTGTGGGTGATGAAGCGTGGCCCCTTCACGGCGAAGACGAAGCCGCGCGGGGTCTGCTCGTACCATGCGCGATAGCTTTCCGGACGCTGCAGCGAATAGAAGGAGCCGTTGATCTCGATCGTTGGAAACGCACGCGAGGCGAACGCCAGCTCGTCCCGTTGGACGAGGTCTTTCGGATAGAAGACGCCACGCCATGGGGCGTAGCGCCAGCCGGAAATACCGATCCGTGTCTTGGCCATGCGCGCATGGCAACGCGAAGCCGGTGCAGCCGCGGTGAATACGGCGTCAGCACCGACGAAAGCACGCCTGTACGTGGTCGTCCACCATGCCCACCGACTGCATCGCGGCATAACAGATCGTGCTGCCGGCGAAGCGGAAACCCCGCTTCCGCAGGGCGGCGCTCATGCGATCGGAAGCCTCGTCGACGACGGGGATGGAATCGCCCTCGCGATGGAAGTTCACCTTGGGCACACCGCCGACGAACGACCAGAGAAACGCGGAGAACGAGCCCTCGTCTTCGGCGATGCGCAACGCGACGCGCGCGTTCGAGCGGATGGCGTCGAGCTTCAGGCGATTGCGGATCACGGCGCGGTCGGCCCGTACCGCGGCGAGTTCCGCATCGCTCATGGCGGCGACGCGGGCGATGTCGAACCCGTGGAATGCGCGCCGAAACGCATCGCGCTTGGTCAGTACGATGCGCCACGCCAGGCCGGCCTGGACCCCGCGCAGCGCCAGCCCTTCGAAGAGCAGCCGGTCGTCGTGGACCGGCGTGCCCCATTCGGTATCGTGATAGACGCGTTCCGCGTCGCTCTGCTCGGCCCATGCGCAACGCATAGCCACCCCGTGAACATTCCTGGAAGGAGAGGCGAGGTTATCGCCCACCCCATCCCGGCGATGTCCGCTCGGAGCGCGGCCCCCTGTGCGCGTCCATGGGGCCGATGCACCGCAAGGCGCTGTCATCCACGCTGGGCGTCACCCACACGATGGGCTTCGGTCACCAGGGCAAGGCGTCCAGATCGACGTTGCCGCCGGTCAGGACCGCTCCGATCCGGCGCCCGGCGAAACGCTCCGGATAACGCAGGGCCGCGGCCAGTACGGTCGCACTCGACACCTCCACGACGATGCGCAACTCGCTCCACAGCAGCTTCATCGCTTCGACCGCCTCCGCGTCGCTCACCCGCAGCACGGTGACGCCATGGTCGCGCAGCGCGTGGAAGTTCGGTTCGCCGACCAGCGTACGCAGGCCGTCGCAGATGGTATCGGCGACGAATGGCCCGACGCGTCGCCCGGATTCCAGCGAACGTGCCGTATCGTCCGCGCCTTCCGGCTCGGCACCGAAGAGCGCGATGCCGGGGTCGCTGCCGTGGGCCGCGATCGAGCATCCCGATGCAAGGCCACCGCCGCCGACGGGAAAGAGCACCGTATCCAGTCCGGGCGCCTGGCGGAACAGCTCCGGCACGAGGGTGCCCTGCCCGGCCATGACCCGCGCGTCGGCGTAGGGATGGACCAGGGTGGCCCCGGTGGCGGCCTGGACCTCGGCCGCCGCCGCCTCGCGCGCGGCGGTGGTCGGTGCGCAGCGATGGACGGTGGCGCCAGCGGCGAGGATCGCATCCACCTTCGCCTTCACCGCCCCGTCCGGCACCACCACGTGCGCCGGAATGCCGCGCGTGCGCGCGGCCATCGCGAGGGCGTTGCCGTGGTTGCCTGAGGAGTGCGTCACGACACCGTTCACCGCCTCCTCGTCGGTCAGCGACCACACGGCGTTGGTGGCACCGCGGAACTTGAAGGCCCCGCCACGCTGCAGGTTCTCGCACTTGAAGACGATCGGCGCACCGACCAGCGTATCGATGCGATCGCTGCGCAGCACCGGTGTGACCACCGCATGCGGCGCGATCCGCGCGGCGGCGTCGCGGATCTCCGCGAAGCTGGGAAGGGCGCTCACCGGTCGAACTCGACGCCGCAGACGAAACGGCGCTCCTGGGCGGGCGGCAGCGTGACCTGCGGCGTGCAGTCGTCGCGATTGAACGCGTCGGCCATGCACTCCATCGGTTCCAGTGCCACGGACTTGCGCGCATCGCGTTCGGCGGTATCCGACGTGAAGACGAGCATGACGCCCCTCTCCTGCCATACCGCGATGCCCGAGCCGCTCTTCGGATCGCGCAGGCGCGTGCGTGCGCGGCCATCCGCGTCGAGTTGGAGGTCCGCGTAGGTATGGTTCAACGCCGCATCGCCGATGGCGCGCGGCTTGCGGAAATCCACCCAGCGCTCGGCCTTGTCCAGCGCCTGCCATGCGCGCGTCCCGGGTACCGGGATGAAGTCCGTCCCGGTGGCGATCACCGTATCCGCCGGCACCTGGAGCTCCCAGCCTTCGATCGGGTTGTCCGAGAGGCGGAAATACGGATGCCAGCCGAAGAAGGTCGGCGCGGCGTGGTCGCCCACGTTGCGCGTCTTCGCCTCCACGGTCAGTCCCTTCTCGTCCAGCGTGAAGGCGACGGACACGTCGAGTGCGAAGGGGTAGCCTGGATGGGCCCCCGGTCTGATTGCCGCACTGAACAGCGTGACGGACGCGTGGTCATCGTTGGCATGCTCCCGCTGGATGTCGAAGAGTTCGCCGCGCAGGAAGCCGTGGCGGATGGCGCGGTCGGCACCCACGGCACCCGGCTGCAAATCGTAGGATTTTCCTTCAAACGTATAGCGCGCATCATTCACCCGGTTGGCGAACGGCGCCATGATCGCGAACCGCGATCCCTTGTGCGCCAGCAGTTCCTTCTCGTCCCGGAAACCGTCGGCGATATCGCACCGCGCCTCGGGCGGACAGGTGACGATCGACAGCACGGTGGCGCCGCGGCGGGCGATGCGAACCTCGCGGTCCGCGTCCGCGTCGACCAGCACCACCAGTTCCTGGTCGCCCAGGTTCGAACGCGTGACGGTGAAACGAGACATGGATGCCTTCCTTTTGACGGATTCGGACGCATGTTAGCCTGCCTCAGACCAAACAAAGCCGTTGTGCCGCCATGAGCGATCGTTCCGACGCCCCTACTTCCGTCATCCGTCTTGCCGACTACCGGCCGCCGGCCTGGACCGTGGAGCGGGTGGACCTTGCGTTCGACCTGGGCATCGACCGGACCGAGGTCGCGGCCACGCTCGAGCTGGTCCGCCAGGCCGACGAGCCCATGCGCCTGAACGGCGAGGGGCTGGAACTGCTCGAGTTGTCGGTGGACGGCCGGCGCCTGGGCGAGGGCGAATACATCCTGGCCAACGGCGTCCTTGAGATCGCCGTCGACGGCGACCGCTGCACCCTCGCCACGCGTGTGGCGATACGGCCGGCGGAAAACACGGCACTGGAAGGCCTTTACCTCTCCGGCAGTCGTGACAAGGGCTTCCTGCTGACGCAGTGCGAAGCCGAAGGGTTCCGCCACATCACCTTCTTCCCCGACCGCCCGGACGTGCTTTCCCGCTACACGGTCACGCTTCGTGCCGACAGGGCGCGCTTCCCGGTCCTGCTGGCCGGCGGCAATCCCGACGGCGCGGGCGAGCTGGGCGACGGGCGGCATTGGGCGCGCTTCGTCGATCCGCATCCGAAACCCAGTTACCTCTTCGCCGTGGTGGCCGGACGTCTCGAGCGGATCAGCCACGACTACACCACGGCCGACGGGCGTGCCGTGGCCCTGCACATCTGGGCCGAGGCCGACGTGATCGACCGCTGCGGCTACGCGATGGATTCGCTGATCCGTTCGATGCAGTGGGACGAGCGCACGTACGGAAGAAATTACGATCTCGATGTGTTCCATGTCGTCGCCACGCACGACTTCAACATGGGCGCGATGGAGAACAAGGGCCTCAACATCTTCAATGCGAAGTACCTGCTGGCGGATCCCGATTCGAGCACCGACGACGAATACCGCCACGTCGAGGCCGTGGTGGCCCACGAGTATTTCCACAACTGGAGCGGCAACCGCGTCACCTGCCGCGACTGGTTCCAGCTCAGCCTGAAGGAAGGGCTTACCGTGTTCCGCGAGCAGAGCTTTTCCGCGGACATGAATTCGGCCCCGCTGAAGCGTATCGAAGACGTCGCGCTGCTGCGCCGCGCACAGTTCCCCGAGGATGCCGGTCCGCTGTCCCATCCGGTGCGACCGTCGCAGTACAGCGAGATCAACAACTTCTACACGGCCACCGTCTACGAGAAAGGGTCGGAGCTGGTCCGCATGCTGGCCGGCCACCTCGGCCGCGACGGCTTCCGCAAGGGCATGGACCTCTACTTCGCACGGCACGACGGACAGGCCGCCACCATCGAGGATTTCCTCAAGGCGCTTGGCGACGCGAACGATGCGGACCTCTCGCCGTACCTCGCCTGGTACGGACAGGCGGGCACGCCGCGACTGACCGCGGAAGGCCGCTTCGACGCCGCGCAGCGGCGCTACCGTCTCACGCTGCGCCAGCGCACGCCCGCCACCGCCGGCCAGCCGGCGAAGCAGGCCGTGCCCATTCCGGTGCGCCTGTCGCTGTTCGACCATTCGGGCGCGGCGCTTCCGCTGCGCCTGGAAGGCGAGGATCGCGCCGGGGACACCGAGCGCACGGTCGTGCTCGACGGCGCGGAGCACGCTTTCGTCTTCGAGGACATCGACGCGGCGCCCGTGCCTTCGTTGCTGCGCGGGTTCTCCGCGCCGGTGATCCTGGAATGCGATTACCTCCCCGGCGAGCTGGCCATCCTGCTCCGCCACGATCCGGACGGATTCAACCGCTGGGAGGCGGGGCAGCAGCTCGCCGGGCTGGCTTACGACGACTGCCGGGACGGCAACGTGGACGGCTCGGCGCTGCGGGCCTGGACCCGGGCCCTGGCCGACCTGTTCGCCGGCGGCGGCGTGGACGACGCGTTGCTGGCCGAGCTGCTCACGCCTCCGGGCGAGATCGAACTGGTCGAACGCCAGGCGGAACGCGATCCGGAACGCATCCGCATCGCCCGCCAGGCGATGCTGCGGGCCCTGGCGCGACGGATCGGCGCGGAGCCCCTGCGCGAGCGCTACGAACAGCTGAGGGCCGCGACCAGCGCGGCATTGGACGCGCCAAGCCAGGCACAGCGCCAGCTGAAGCGCCGCCTGCTCGACCTGCTCGCGCTCGTGGACCCGGCGGGTGCCGCGGAACGGGCCCTCGCCCAGTACGGGCAGGCACCGGGCATGACCGACCGTCTCGCCGCCCTCGCCACCGTGGCCACCTACGCATCGCCGTCGGCGGAGGAGCCGATCGCGCACTTCCGCAGGCGTTACGACGGCAACGCGCTCGCGCTCGACAAGTGGTTCGCCATGCAGGCGATGCTGCCGGGCGCGGAAGCGCTGGCGCGCGTCCAGGCGCTGGAAGGGGACCCGGCCTTCACCCTGAAAAACCCGAATCGCGTGCAGTCGCTCCTGGGCAGTTTCGCCCGGGCGAATCCCACCGGCTTCCATCGCGCGGACGGGGCCGCCTACCGCTGGCTGGCGGACCGCCTGGTGGCGATCGACGCGCTGAATCCGCAGGTGGCCGCACGGATCGCCACGGCCTTCAACGGCTGGAAGCGCCTGGAACCGGTGCGCAGGGAGGCGGCCCATGCGGTGGTGGCGGGCCTGGCCGCGCGAACCGATCTCTCGCGCGACCTCACCGACATCCTGGCTCGCGTCGCGCTTGGGTAACTTCCGGGACGCTGTTCAGAACTTTCGTAGGTGTCTTTCAGCAAAAACTGACGCACTGCGTCACCAAATGCCGAAACAGAGCACCTTTTTGACGTAAAAGTCACACACGGTTCATTCGGAAAGTGTACCTTTGGCTCAACGAAGAAAGCCGCGGCCAAAGCCGCGGCTCTTCGTGCCAGTCACTCGGTTTCTGGCGCCCGGCAGCACGGTCATCCTGGATTCCCCCTGTTCCTGAGACCGCCGGGCGCCAGATCTCATTCCCAGGACCACGCTGGTGGCCTGGATGAACCGAACGGGGCATCCGTGCCCACATCCCGCTTCCCTCTCCCGGCACTCGGCCAAACCCCTGTGTTCGGCCTCGGCGCGCGGATGATCGCGCAGCGTCTGCCCGGAAGAAGTGCATCCAGGAACAAGCACGACCCATGCCACCCAGGGGTTGAGCAAGGGCGTAAAATCGTCGGTCCGGCACCCGAAGCCCATCGAACCCATGCTGCATAACGAAACCTACGACGTGATCGTGGTCGGTGGCGGACACGCCGGCACCGAAGCCGCCCTCGCCTCGGCCCGAGCCGGTGCGCGCACGCTGCTGCTCAGCCATAACATCGAAACGATCGGCCAGATGAGCTGCAACCCGGCCATCGGCGGCATCGGCAAGGGGCACCTGGTCAAGGAGATCGACGCGCTGGGCGGCGCCATGGGCGCCGCCGCGGATCGCGCCGGCATCCAGTGGCGCACGCTCAACGCCTCGAAGGGTCCGGCCGTGCGCGCCACGCGCTGCCAGGCGGACCGCGCGCTGTACAAAGCCGCCATCCGCTCGATCGTGGAGACGCAGCCGAACCTCCTGCTCTTCCAGCAGGCGGTGGACGACCTCATCCTGATCGACGGCCGCGTCGCCGGCGTGCGCACGCAGATGGGCCTGGATTTCCATGCGCCGGCGGTGGTGCTCACCGCGGGCACCTTCCTCGCCGGAAAGATCCACATCGGCCAGGCGCAGTACGCCGGCGGCCGCGCCGGCGATCCCCCCGCATCGACACTCGCCGCGAAACTGCGCGAGCTGCCGGTCGCCGCCGACCGTCTGAAGACCGGTACGCCCCCACGCATCGACAGCCGCAGCATCGATTTTTCGGTGCTCGAGGAACAACCCGGCGACGATCCGATGCCGCATTTTTCCTTCATGGGCTCGGCTGCCCACCACCCGCGCCAGGTCAGCTGCTGGATCACGCATACGACCGAGGCCACGCACGATCTCATCCGCGGGTCGCTGGACCGCTCGCCGCTGTACAGCGGCCAGATCGAAGGCGTCGGCCCGCGGTATTGCCCCTCGATCGAGGACAAGGTGGTCCGCTTCGCGGACAAGACCTCGCACCAGATCTTCGTGGAGCCCGAAGGCCTCGACACGTTCGAAATCTATCCGAACGGCATCTCCACGTCGCTGCCGTTCGACGTGCAGTACGCGCTGGTGCGCTCGATCCCCGGATTCGAGCGTGCACACATCACCCGCCCCGGCTACGCCATCGAGTACGACTACTTCGATCCGCGCGGACTGCATCCGTGGCTGGAAACCAAGGGCATCCCGGGCCTGTATTTCGCCGGGCAGATCAACGGCACCACCGGTTACGAGGAAGCGGGCGCGCAGGGCCTCGTCGCCGGCATGAACGCGGCGCTGGCCGTGCGCGGCGACGCGCCCTGGTATCCGCGGCGCGACGAAGCCTACATCGGCGTGCTCATCGACGACCTGACCACGAACGGCACGATCGAGCCCTATCGCATGTTCACCTCGCGCGCCGAATACCGGTTGCACCTGCGCGAGGACAATGCCGACCTGCGCCTCACGCCTCAGGGCCATGCCCGCGGCGTCGTGTCGGACGAACGCTTGCATCGCCTCGAGGCGAAGCGCGAGGCCGTCGAGCGCGAAGGCGCTCGCCTGCGCGGGCTCTGGGCCGCCCCCGGTAACGCGCTGGGCGCGGCCATCCAGCGCTCGGTGGGCGTGGCCGTCAGCCGCGAAACTCACGCACTCGACCTGCTGCGCCGCCCGGAAATGAACTACGCCACGCTCACCTCGGTGCCCGAGCTGGGGCCACCCGTGGACGACGCCGAGGTGGCCACCCAGGTCGAGGTGCAGGCGAAATATTCGGGCTACCTCGAGCGCCAGCGCGAGGAGATCGACCGCCAGCGCCGACACGAGTCCACCGCGATTCCCGAAGGCTTCGATTACGACCGCGTCCGCGGGCTGTCGGCGGAGGTGCTGCTGAAGCTCAAGCGCTCGTTGCCGACCACCATCGGCCAGGCCTCGCGCATCAGCGGCGTCACACCCGCGGCGATCTCGCTGCTCCTGGTCCACCTGAAACGCCGCGCCGCCTGAGTGTTTCTGTGGGAGCCGCCATAACGGCGAGAAGCCAACGAGGCGACGAAGCGGTAAGGCAGGGTCTCGTCGCCGCCATGGTGGCTCCTGCAATTTCTGTATCTGGCATCATTCCGGTATCGAGCTAGGAAGGAACACCATGCAGGTCTGGATCGGACGGAACGGCGAGCGCTTCGGCCCTTACGAAGAGGGCGAGGTGCGGCAATGGCTGCGCGACGGCACCTGCCGTCCGGACGAGCTGGGCTGGTACGAAGGCATGACCGACTGGCGACCGCTCGGCGAGCTGTACCCCGACGACCGCCCCGCCATGGGCAGCGTGCCTCCCGTACCGCCGCCCTTCATGGGCGTGACCGATGTGGCGGAACCCGAGTACGCCGGTTTCTGGCTGCGGTTCGGCGCCTGGGTGATCGACTACCTGATCCTGATGGTGCCTTTCACCGTGATCAGCCTGAGCATGGGCCTTGGCGCGGCGATGACCACGCTGCTCAGCCAGTTCGAGAACGACCAGGCGGCGGCGCTGGCGGCCTACGCGGCCGCGCTCCAACCGATCACCTTCGTGCTGCTGACGCTCGGTTTCGTCTATTACGCGTTCTTCGAGAGCTCGAAGTGGCAGGCCACCCCCGGCAAGATGGCCGTGGGCATCCGCGTCACCGATACCGAGGGTCGCCGCATCAGCGTGGCGCGTGCGGCGGGCCGCAACGCCATCCGCCTCGTGAACGCATTCACCTTCCTCGTGCCGATGATCTTCTACGTCACGGCCGCCTTTACCCAGCGCAAGCAGGGCGTACACGACCTGCTGGCCAGCACCTACGTGTTGACCGGCCGCGCCGATAAGACGGTGGCCGCACCCGCGCCACGCGGCGGCCACGGGGGCAGCTTCGACGCCTGAGGCGGGCGGCCTCCGCGCGACGACGCGCTTCCGCGGGGGTCTTCCCGTGCTTGCTATCATCGGCGATCCGGCAAGTCACAAGAAGACCCATGCAGAGCATCGAACAACGTATTGCCCAGGATATCGCCGCGAAGCCCGACCAGGTGCGCGCGGCGGTGGAACTCCTCGACGGCGGCGCCACCGTGCCGTTCATCGCACGCTACCGCAAGGAAGTCACCGGCGGCCTCGACGACACCCAGCTGCGCCTGCTCGAGGAGCGGCTGCGCTACCTGCGCGAACTCGAGGACCGGCGTGCCGCGATCCTGGACAGCATCGCCGAGCAGGGCAAGATGACCGACGCCCTGCGCGCCGATATCCTCGGCGCCGATACCAAGGCGCGCCTGGAAGACCTCTACCTGCCCTACAAGCCCAAGCGCCGCACGAAGGCGCAGATCGCCCGCGAGGCCGGCCTGGAGCCGCTGGCGTTCGGCCTGCGCGAGGATCCCACGCTGGATCCGGAAACCTTCGCCGCGGGTTTCGTCGATGCGGAAAAGGGTGTCGCCGACGCCAAGGCCGCACTCGACGGCGCCCGCGCCATCCTGATGGAGACGATCGCCGAGGACGCCGCCCTGGTGGGCGAGCTGCGCGACTGGCTCTGGGAGAAAGGACAGATCCGCGCCACCGTGGTCGCCGGCAAGGAGAACGAGGGCGCGAAGTTCCGCGACTACTTCGACCACGTCGAGCCGGTCGCGAAGATTCCTTCGCACCGCCTGCTGGCGCTGATGCGCGCGCGTAACGAGGGCGTGCTCGAGATCGACCTGAATCCCGGCGTGGACGCCGATCAGGGCCACGCCGAGGGCGAAGGCCGCGTCGCGGCGCGCGCGGACATCGTGGATCGCGGCCGCCCCGCCGATGCGTGGTTGCGCGAGACCGTGCGCCTCACCTGGCGGGTGAAGCTGCACCTGCACCTGACCCTCGACCTCTTCGGACGCGTGCGCGAAGGCGCCGAAGACGAAGCCATCCGCGTATTCGGCGAAAACCTCAAGGATCTGCTGCTCGCGGCACCCGCAGGCACCAAGACCGTCATGGGTCTCGATCCCGGCATCCGCACCGGCTGCAAGATCGCCATCGTGGATGCGACCGGCAAGCTGCTCGCCTACGACACGATCTATCCGCACGAACCGCGCAACCAGTGGGACCAGTCCATCGCACGCATCGCGCAGCTGTCGAAACAGCACGGCGTGAACCTCGTCGCGATCGGCAACGGCACGGCCTCGCGAGAAACCGACAAGCTCGTCGGCGAGGTCATGCGCAAGCACGCCGACCTCGGTCTTTCGAAGGTCGTGGTGAGCGAAGCCGGCGCCTCGGTGTATTCCGCATCGGAACTCGCCGCGAAGGAATTCCCGGATCTCGACGTGTCGATCCGCGGCGCCGTCTCGATCGCGCGCCGCTTGCAGGATCCGCTCGCCGAACTCGTGAAGATCGAACCCAAGGCGATCGGCGTGGGCCAGTACCAGCACGACGTGAACCAGGTGAAGCTCGCCCGCGCGCTGGACGCACGCGTCGAGGATTGCGTGAACGCGGTCGGCGTCGACGTGAACACCGCCTCCGCCCCGCTGCTCGCGCGCGTGGCCGGCCTGTCCGCCAGCGTGGCCGAGAACGTGGTGAAGCACCGCGACGCGAACGGCCCCTTCCCCAGCCGCAAGGACCTGCTCAAGGTGCCGCGCCTGGGCGACAAGGCGTTCGAACAGTGCGCCGGCTTCCTCCGCATCACCGGCGGCAGCAATCCGCTGGATGCCAGTTCGGTGCATCCCGAGGCTTATCCCGTCGTTGAGCGGATCCTCAAGCAGTGCGGTCGCGAAGTGAAGCAGGTGATCGGCGACACGTCGTTCCTGCGCGGCCTGAAGGCCGAGTCCTTCACCGACGACACGTTCGGTCTGCCGACGGTGCGCGACATCCTGAAGGAGCTGGAAAAGCCGGGCCGCGATCCGCGTCCGGAATTCGTGGCGCCCAGCTTCGCCGAGGGCGTCGAAGACCTGAAGGACCTCAAGGTGGGCATGGTGCTGGAAGGCCGCGTCACCAACGTGGCCGCATTCGGCGCCTTCGTGGACATCGGCGTCCACCAGGACGGCCTGGTCCACGTCTCGGCGCTGTCGCACACGTTCGTCAAGGACCCGCGCGATGCGGTGAAGGCCGGCGACATCGTCAAGGTGAAGGTCATGGAAGTCGACCTCCCGCGCAAGCGCATCGCCCTCAGCATGCGGCTGGACGACGTGCCAGGCGAAGCCCGCGGCGGCCGTCCCGCCCAGCGCGACGAGGCGCCGGGCGGGGGCAACCGTCGCGGCGGCGGTCAGGGCGGCCGTCCGCCGCAGCCGCCGAAGGCGAGCACGCCGCCCGCCAACAGCGCCTTCGCCGACGCATTCTCGAAAGCCTTGAAGAAATAACTCAAGCCTTTTTCCTGTAGGAGCCGCCATGGCGGCGAGGGCACGACACCTCGCCGCTTCACTGCTTCGTGCGCTTCTCGCCGCCATGGCGGCTCCTACAGGGGCCCCGGCCTACACCGGACGATCATCCCATCCCTGCTACCGCGGCGCAGCATGCGCTAGCGTATGGCTTCGATTACCGTAACGTTTCTCTAACGCCCCACACGGAGTGTCCTTATGCGAATTCGTCATCTTGCCGGTGCCATCGGTGCCGCCCTTCTCTTCAGTGCCGGGGCGCACGCCGACGGATACCAGCAGATCGTGTCGTTCGGCGACAGCCTGAGCGATAACGGCAATGTCGCCATCCTTTCCGGCTCCCCGGTGATCACCCGCTTCACCACCAACCCGGGCACCGTCGCGGTCGAGAACATCGCGAAGCACTTCAACCTGTCGCTGGCGCCCTCGCTCCAGGGCGGCACGGACTACGCCTTCGGCGGAGCGCGCGCAGCCATCGCCAACCCGACGCCGGCCACCTCCGCCCAGGTCCAGCAGTACCTCGCGGCCAACGGCGGCAAGGCCAATCCGAATGCGCTGTACACCATGTGGGTCGGTGCCAACGACCTGCTCGCCGCCGTGCAGAATCCGGCGACCGCCCAGGTGACCGTGGCCACCGCCGCGACGAACGAAGTCGGCCAGATCAAGGCCCTCCAGGCCGCGGGCGCGAAGACCATCGTGGTCTTCAACCTGCCAGACGTCGGCAAGACGCCGGCCGCCCTCTCGCAGGGTGCCGCCGCCTCGGCCGGCATCACCCAGCTCACCCAGGTCTACAACGGTGTGCTCACCGCAGGCCTGGCCTCGGCCAACCGCGGCATCGTGCCGATCGACACCTACGCCCTGCTCAACGAGGTCATCGCGAGCCCCGGTACCTACGGCTTCGCCAACGTGACCGTGCCGGCCTGCACCACGGCCAGCTCGATCACCTGCTCGCCGGCCACCCTGCGCGACCCGAACGCGGCCGGCACCTACCTGTTCGCCGACGGCATCCATCCGACCACCGCCGCGCACGCGCTGCTCGGCCAGTATGCCATCTCGGTGATCACGGCCCCGCAGCAGATCTCGCTGCTGGGCGAAGCAGGCCTCGCGTCGAACGCCGCCCATGTGCGCACGCTGCGCAACCAGATGATGGCCGACAACTTCGGCGCCGACTCGCGCTTCTTCGCGGCGGTCGACTACGGCCAGCAGAAGTTCAAGAACACCGACACCTCGCCGAAGACCGACAGCGACAACGTCAACCTGACGATCGGCGCCGATGCCCGCGTCAACGACCATGTGTCGGTCGGCGTGGCGATGGGCATCGCGCAGTCGAAGGCCGACTTCCAGGGTGGCGGCGGTTACAAGATGCAGGACATCGCCGGCTCGGGTTACGCCTTCTATCACAACGGTGGCGGCTACGCCGGCGCTTTCGTCAGCTTCGGCCAGCTGAGCTTCACCGACATCGATCGCCGCATCGACCTGGGCACCGCCCGGCGCACCGAGACCGGCAAGACCGACGGCTCTCATGTCGGCGCCGGCCTGAGCGGCGGCTGGTGGTTCGGCAGCGAATCGCTGAAGACCGGCCCGTTCGTGGCGGTGGAAGTCGAGCAGCTGCGCGTCGCCGGCTACGAGGAGCGCAACAACACCAGCACCGCCATGCGCTTCGGCAGGCAGACCCGCAACGCACGCATCGAGACTGCCGGCTGGCGTCTCCAGGGTGCCTGGCAGTCGGGCAACACGATGCTGCGCCCGTTCGCGGAAGTGGCCTACAACCACGATGGCCGTGCCGAGGACCGCACCGTCACCGCGGGTCTGATGAGCATGGCCGGCCAGTTCAGCGTGCAGGGCTTCACGCCCGACAAGACCTGGATGACCGCCGACCTCGGCCTCACCGCCGACTTCAACCGGAGCTGGAGCGGCTGGGTCAGCTACAGCGGCCGCTTCGGCGACGACACGCAGAGATACAACGGCCTGAACCTCGGCGTGAAGCTGGCGTTCTGACGCGAGTCGCCAGATTCCCACCTTCTCAGGAACGACGCCCCTGTCGCTCCTGCGAAGGCAGGAGCCCAGCGACGCCATCCGGTACGCGTAACAGCACCAAAAAAAACGCCGGCATATGCCGGCGTTTTTCTTTGCTCCAAGAGGGACGGTTTTACTTCTTGCCGCCCGCCTTCGCATACATGGCCTCGGCTTGCTTCTTCAGGCTGTTCGCGTCGTCTTCGGACAGCACGTCGACCTTGCCACCGGCTTCGTTCTGCTTGAGCACCAGTTCACCCGCATCGTTCCAGCCCGCGCGCTCGATCGAGTTCGGCTTCGCGTCCTTGCTGGACTTCTTTTCCTGCACGATGACCCAGGGCTTGCCGTCCTTGTAGGCATAGTTGGTGGAGGTGAAACCCTTGTCGCCGTAGTCGACCAGTTCGATCACGAACTGGACGTCCTTGCCCTTGCGGAAGATCTGCCAGCCGCGCGACTCGCCTTCCTTCAGCGCCGTGCCCTGGGTGACCTTCATGCCACCGATATTCTTCTTGAGGGTGTTGTAGCCGGCCAGTTCCTTCTCGCCCGGCGTGGCTTCGCCCACGAGCTGGATGGTGACGGCATTCTTCGCGCCCTTGGTCAGCACCGGCGTCTTCAGCGGCGACGAGTAATGGCGCTCGCCGTCCTGCAGGGAGACGTCGACGATGTACATGTCGTTCGGATTGACGTCCGACGCACTGAAGTCCAGCTGGAACGACTGCGGCATGGCGACCGGCGCGATCGTCTTGGCGGCCAACGGCTGCGAGCCTTCGGCGGACACGTCGATCAGCTTGATGTCCAGCTTGGCATCCGGCCCGAGCTGGGCGCCGGCGTCGCGCAGGGAAATCGTGCCCGTGACCTGGTTCGCCGGAGCGGCGCTGGCGTTGCCGTCGGCCGTGGAAGCGGCGGCCGGCTGGCCGTTGGTGTCGGAGCCGCCGCTGCAACCGGCGAGGGCCGCCAGCGCGGCCACGGATGCGAGCGACAAGATAATCCTGCGCATGGTCGAACCTCGTAACGAATGGAATGGTCGTGGGTCACGGAAGATACGCACGCGCATGGCGCACCGGAACTTCCGGGGGGAACCTAGGAGGATACCGGCAAATGCGCCTTCAGAAAAGTCAAGTGACGAACTAGGCACGAACGACTTTTCCGAGCGGGCTGGAAAGCTGCCAGTCAGACTTGCCGAAAACCGGCAATAGCCTGAATTTGTAAACATTTTCCTGACCTTAACAACAGAAACGCCACCCGAAGGTGGCGTTCTGCAGGTCTAACCCCACGCTCTGAAGAGCGTGGGGCCGAACTCGACTTCGCTGGATCAGAAGTCGTAGGTGATGCCGAAGCGAGCGTAGCGCGGCGTGGTCTGGAACAGCGCCGTGCGGTAGTTCGGATCCGGCTTGGCGGACTGGCCAGCCTGCGGGTACGTCGCCAGACGCTCACGCGTGTTGAACACGTTGAACACGGTGACGTTGAAGGCAAGCTTCTTGTCGGCCCACTGCGGACGGTACTCGGCGCTCAGGTCCATGAGCCAGGTCCACGGATTGTGGCCCGCAGCACCCGGAGCCGACGGCTGACCGTAGCAGTAGTGGTAGTACGAGCCGTAACCGGTCGGGTTGGTCTCATTCTCGCCGTAGTAGCCGATGCACGACTTCGGCGCGCCCGAGGCGACCGTGAGGTTGCCCGAGAGCATCCACTCGTCCGTCAGCTGGTACGAACCGTAGGCCTTGATGACATGCTTGCGGCTGTTAGACAGCTCGCCGCCCGCGTACTCCATGAACTGCGGGAAGTCCCAGTCGACCGTTGCGGAGACGTCGGTCTGGCCGATGTCCGAACGCACCTGGCCTTCCGAGTTACCGTAGCTCTTCGAGTACAGGTAATCGAACTTGCCGTACCACTTGCCGTCGAACGGGTGCTCGAGGTACATCTCGAGGCCGTAGTAGTTGCGCTTGAGCTGCGGGAACCCGAAGTCAGCGTTCGTGACGTGAGCGGTGTAGTAGCCGCCGGTGGTGCTCGGCACCACGAAGTCCGAAGCGCGTCCCGGGTTGAACAGGTAGCTGCCCTGGATCGGTCCAATCGTAGCCGGATCCACACCCTGGCGGATCAGTGCGTTACGGATCGTATCGGTGTCGCCGACATCGTCGATCGCGTTGCGCAGCTTGCGCACAGTGGCCTTCGCACCGTAGACCCACTTGTCGCCCAGCGTCTTGTCAAAGCCGAGGATGAACTCATCCTGGTACTCCGACTTCAGGCTGGTGGAAGCAGCAGTCTTCGGGTCGCGCGGCTGGCCGTATTCGCGGTTCGAGGAGATCGGACCGCCCGTGGCGGAAGCGATCGGCGTAAGACCGGTCGGCACGCCGTTCGGATCAATACCCGTGTAGGTGAAGTACTCGCGGGTGAACAGCGACGAGCCCGCCGAACGAAGTGCCACACTCGCCGGCATGGCGAGGTAATAGCGACCGGCATTGGCGTAGATCTTCAGGCTGGAATCGCCATTCACGTCCCAGGTGGCACCCAGGCGCGGGGCCCACTGCGGGCTGGTCAGGCGGATGTAAGGCTGGCTGACGCCATTGTAGTTGGTGAACTGGTCGTTACGCAGGCCGATCTTGACCAGCCAGCGATCATTCACCTGCCACGAATCTTCGAGGTACTGGGCGCGCTGCTTTACGCGAACCGATGCCTGCGTATCGTAGATGTACCGATCGACAAAGTAACCTTTGCCACCCGGGGCAGCCACATATGACGGATCGCTGGGGCTTTCGCCGGCGATCAGTTCGTTCGGATCCTGCGCACCGTACTCCCAGGCGTAGCCCGGGCCAGAAGTGGTCTGACCATCGTTGATGTCATGAACGTTCTGGTTGTCGATACCGGCGGTGATCGTGTGATCGCCGATGTGGTAGCTGAGGTCGACACGCAGGTTCGTGTTAGTCGACTTGTGGTTCTGGGTGTAGCGCCTCGTGCTCGGATTGTTGCTGGTGATCGGCGTACCACCGTTCAGCGCCGGATCCTGGTTGGTCGGCGTGATGATGTGCGCGTCGGTGGCTTCCGGCAGTTCGCTGTAGTACGTGCCCTTCATCTTGCCGTACAGCACGCTGAGGGTCAGGTCGTCGGTGATGTAGCTGGTGAACTTGGCGGTGTAGAGGCTCGCACCCGTCTTGTTCAGGGGGTTGCCCGACGTGTCTTTGCTCACATAGTCGCCGCGGGTCAACGTGTTGTAATCGAAGTTGTAGACATTGGCGTCGTAGCTCTGCTTGTTCTGCGCGCCGGTGACTTCGAGGATGTTGCTGTCGTTGATGTTCCAGTCGATCTTGCCGTAGTACTTCGGATTACGGTACGAGCGATCGCGATAGCTCGGAGAATCCTGGTCGGTATAACGGTCCTGCTCGACACGCTCCTGCTCGGCAGCCAGGAAGATGTAAAGCTTGTCCTTGATCAGCGGACCACCCACGTAGGCCGACTCGACCGTACGCATCTGGGTGTCTTTCTTGTTGTAGTTGAAGATCTCGCCCGCCGTGGTGCCCGCGGTGGAGATGATGTAATGGTCGTTGCCTGGGGTCGAGCGGGTGCCGCGCGGCTCCCACAGGACCTGCGCACCGAAGTGCCATTCGTTGGTGCCGCGCTTGCCGACCTGGCTGATCACGCCGCCGGCCGAACGGCCGTAAGCGGCGCCGTAGCCGCCGGCCAGCACTTCCTGCTGGTCGATTGCGCCGTACGGCAGGGTGATGCCGCCGAAGCCGCTGAGCGGATCGGTGGTGTTGAAGCCGTTGATGTAATACGCGTTCTCAGTGACCGAACCGCCGCCGATCGAGACGAGGGCGTTGCCGGTCGGGCCGGAGAAGTAACCGCTACCCGAGACAGCACCCGGCGCCAGCAGCGCGATGGACTCGGCGGTGCGAGCCAGCGGCAGCTTGGCCAGCTGCTCGGAGGTGATGACGGTGCGCGAGTCGACGGTCGAGACGTCGACCGGCGGCAGGCTGTTCGCCGTGACGGTGACCGACTCGAGCGACTGGGCATTGCCGGCGGTAGCCGGAGCGACGAACGAAACGTCCGAACCCTTGCCGACGGTGAGGCTCACGTTCTTGCGCGAATCGACGACGGCGCCGCCCTGCTTGAGGTCGACGTTGTAGCTGCCGACCGGCAGGTTGTTGAACTGGTAGCGGCCCGACGCGTCGACCGTCGTTTCGCGGGTGATACCCGTGGAACCGCTGATCTGCACGGTGTCGCCAGGCGTGGCGGTACCGAAGATGTTACCGGTGGTCGACTGGGCCAGAACGACGCCCGTGCCGCCGAGACCGATCGCGAGGGCCAAAGCCAACGCGGAGTGACGCAGGACGGATGCCTGCCGGATGCTGCGAGAACTCATTGCAAATCTCCCCAGATCAGCCCGAACCGGGCCTGAAAACGAGCAAAAACCGACCGAAGCCGGAAAAAAAGTGACTCGCTCGGTTGCACGTCGCGGGGAAATCTCGCCATGGCGCGTCCTCTCTCCCAGAGTGGTGCGCCGCCCCCGTGACTTGCATCCGACAAGCCGTGGACTTGCTGTACCGAATCCTTCCGCATGGGTCGCGCGAAGGGTCGTCCAGAATCGTCGACGCCGAATCTAGGCGTACGCCGAGTCCCGTGTCAACAAATTATTTACACAGGATCGGCGCTTTTTCTTACGTTTTGCCCGGCAATTGCCTCTTGCAACCGCCGGAAATCTGGGGGTTTTTGCTTAGAAGTGAAACAGTTCCGTCAAAAAAGCGCCCCCGGCCGGGAGGCAAGGGGCGATCTGGGGAGGCATGTTGCCTTTGCCTCGGGAGCCGTCCTTTGCTCCCGGGGCCTTCTCTTGTTGTAGCTGTACCAGCGGTTGCCCTATCAGAAGTCGTAAGTGATACCAAAGCGGGCATAACGAGGCGTGGTCTGGTAGAGCGGTACGCCATAACGGGCGTTCGGCTCGTCCGTGCTGCCACGGATCGGATAGATCTGGGTTTCCTTGCGCTGGTTGAGCAGGTTGAAGACCGTGACGTTGAAGGCCAGCTTGCTGTCGGCCCACACCGGACGGTATTCGATCGCACCCGTGACGATATAGGTCCACGGATTGTGGCCGGCCTTGCCCGGAGGCGACGGACGACCTTCGCACCAGTGGTAGAAGGAGCCGTAGCCGAGGTTCGGGTTGGTTTCATCCGGGCCGAAGAAGCCGAGGCAGCTCTTCGGCGCGCCGGACGAAATCAGGGCGTTGGCCGAGACCATCCATTCCGGTGCCAGCTGGTACGAACCGTAGATCTTGAACTGGTGCTTGCGGCTGTTCGCCAGTTCGCCGTTCGAATACTGCATGACCTCGTTGTAGTCCCAGTCCACCGTCGCCGAAACCGTGTCCTGACGGATGTCGGAGCGAACCTGGCCTTCCGAGTTGCCATAGCTCTTCGAATACAGGTAGTCGAAGCGAACCTGGTATTTCCCATCCCACGCATGGTCGAGGTACAGGTTCAGGCCGTAGTAGTTGCGCTTGGAATGCGGGAACCCGAAGTCCTCGTTGTTCATGTCGACGCTGTAATAGCCGCCGTTGAGGTTCGGGATGAGGAACGTGTTCGCGCGACCCGGGTTGAACAGGTAGCTGCCCTGGATGGCGCCGATCGTGTCGGGGTCGATGCCCAGGCGATCCATCTTGCGCAGGATCGCGTCGGAATCGCCGACATCGTCGATCGCGTTACGGAGCTTTCGCACCGTCGCCTTCGCACCGTAGGTCCACTTGTCCGTCAGCATCGCGTCGAAGCCGAGGATGAACTCGTCCTGGTACTCGGACTTGATGTGCGTGGCCGCGGCGGTCTTCGGATCGCGCGGGATGCCGTATTCGCGGTTGGCCGAGATCGGACCGCCCGTGCTGCTGAAGATCGGCGTAAGACCGGTCGGAATACCGTTGGCATCGATGCCCGTGTAATTGAAGTACTCGCGCGTGTACAGCGAAGCACCCGCGGAGCGCAGTGCGACCGAGGCCGGCAGGGCCAGGAAGTAACGGCCCGCGTTGGCGTAGATCTTCAGGCTGGAGTCGCCGTTCACATCCCACGTGGCGCCGAGGCGGGGCGCCCACTGCGGCTTCTTCAGGCGCAGGTACGGCTCGCCGTTCTGGTTGTAGTTGGTGAACTGGTCGTTGCGCAGGCCGAGCTTCAACAGCCAGCGATCGCTCACCTGCCACGAATCCTCGATGTACTGCGCGCGCTGCGTCGTACGCACCGATGCCGCGGTGCTGTAGACGTAACGGGCGACGTAATAGCCCTCGCCGCCCGGCGGCGCGACATAGGCGCTGTCGGTCGGCGACGTGCCGATGATGGGCGTACCCGGCGGGGACTGGTTGTATTCCCAGGCATAACCCGGGCCCGACGTGGTGATACCGTCGTTCTGGTCGGACACCTTCTGGTTATCGATACCCGCGGTGATCGTGTGGTCGCCGATGTGGTAGCTGAGGTCGATACGCAGGTTGGTATTGGTCGACTTGTGGCGCGGGTCGGCGATCTGGGCCGAAGGATTCGCGTTGATGATCGGGGAACCGCCGTTGAGCGCCGGATTCTGGAAGGTCGGCGTCAGGATCGACGGCTGCGTGGTTTCACCCGCGGTCGCGGTGTAGTACGTGCCCTTCATCTTGCCGTAGAGGGCGGTAAGCGTCAGGTCGTCCGTGATGTAGCTGGTGAACTTCGCGGAGTACACGTCGGCACCCGACTTGTTCTGCGGTGCGCCGGCCGTGTCCTTGCCCACGAAGGCGCCGCGGGTACGGGTGTCGTAGTCGTACTCGAAGATCGACGCGTCGTAGTTCTGCTTGTTCGAGGCCCCCGTCAGTTCGAGGATGTTGCTGTCGTTGATGTTCCAGTCGATCTTGCCGTAGTACTTGGGATTGCGATAGTTCTGCTTGTAGACGAACGGCGCATTCACGTTCGTGATCTGCGAACCCTCGCGACGCTCCTGCTCGGCGGCGATGAAGACGTACAACGTATCCTTGATCAGCGGACCGCCCGCGTACGCGGAGTAGGTCGTGCGCCAGAGCTTGTCGCTTTCGTTACGGTCGAAGATCTGGCCGGCCCGCGAGCCTATCTTGCGATAGAAGTTCATCGGGTCGGCCTTGGTGCCGTTCGGCTCCCACAGGACCTGCCCGCCGAAGTGCCATTCGTTCGTACCGCGCTTGCCGACCTGGCTGAGCACGCCGCCGGACGAACGGCCATAGGCCGCGCCGTAGCCGCCGGCGAGGATTTCCTGCTGGTCGATGGCGCCGTACGGCAGGCTGATGCCGCCGAAACCACTGAGCGGGTCGGTCGTGTTGAAACCGTTGATGTAGTAGGCGTTCTCGGTGACCGCGCTGCCGGCGATCGAGACGAGGGCATTGCCGGTCGGACCGGTAAAGAACGAACTGCCGGCCACCGCGCCCGGCGCCAGCAGGGCGATCGCTTCCGCGGTACGCGCCAGCGGCAGCTTCGAAAGCTGCTCCGACGTGATCACGGTACGCGAGTCGACCGAGCTGACGTCGATGGACGGCAAGGCATTCGCCGACACCGTGACGCCCTCGAGGGTCGACGTTTCGGTCGTCGCGGCCGCACCGGTGAAACCGACTTCGGTACCCGCGCCCACGCGCAGGGTCACATTCGAGCGGGAATCGACACGGGCGCCGTCACGGTTCAGCGTGACCTCGTAATTGCCCAGGGGCAGTTGGCCGATCGTGTAGCGGCCGTCCGGATTGACGTTGACCGTGCGGGTGACGCCCGTATTGCTCGTCACGGTGACGGTCTGGCCGGCTCCCGCCGGTGCCTGACCGAAGATCGTACCGGTGGTTGCCTGGCCGAACACGGCGCCGGACACGGTACCGAGGCTGATCGCCAGGGCCAGTGCCGTTCGGCGGCCAAGCGACGTTGCGCGGAAATGACGTGAACTCATTGACTGCTTCTCCCCATGAAAAGCCGCGAATCGCAAGTTATTGCGACTAACGCGGCAAGCCGAACCCATTTCCCGACTGCTCGGGAATCGTTCTTTGCTTGGTCTTGGAAACTCTCCACAAAACAACGGAATCGTCGAAAGGATCCCGCCCCCGGGAACATCACCTTGTAGGTGATTGCCTACAGATATACGCGCGCCGTCATGGGCCCGCAATATGAAAAACTCACAGGTTTTTTACCTGTCTTCGCAACAACTTGCGTGACAATATCGTTTGTTCGAACACGGATTTTCTCGCCGCCGCAATGACTTAGAACGGGCGAGAAAGCATGACTTCCGGCACATATGGGACTTTTACCTAGGAAACGTTCCTAGTAGTTTTGGCGCCGGGTGCCGGGTTGCTAACACTGTTTTCCGGAAAGACGTCCAGAAAATCTCTCGACGAAAGGGTCGGGAAGGCAAATTCCTGTACACCGAACGATGGGCTCGCGCGTTGGTTCGCGAATCGCCGGGGGGCGGTCTTTTAATAACGAGGTTCCATTCGCATGAACGACAACTCACGGGAATCCGTCCTGGCCGAGGCCTCCCGCGGGGGACTGGACAGCACCCAGCCGGACGCCACGGTCGCGCCGTCTTCGTTCGCCAGCCGCGTGCGCGCCGTCATCAAGATGTCCGGCAGCGTGAGCGAGATCGCGCGCCGTTGCGGCTTCTCGGAAGGCGTGGTGCGCAGCTGGCGCGACGGCAACACCGATCCCTCGCGGGGCCGATGCGTCACGATGGCCAAGACGCTCGGACTCTCCCTGGTATGGCTGGCGGCCGGCGAAGGCCCGATGATGCTGGAAGGCTCGTCCGACGACACCGCTTCGCGGAGTGCCGACGTCCATGGCCGCGACGCGCAGGCCATGCGCCACACGACCCTCGATCCGACCCGTCTCGCCGCCGCCATGAAGCTGTTGCAGTCGGACATCGAGATGGCCGGCAGTCGCTTCTCCCCGGTGCGGCATGCCGACATGGTGGCGGAGATGTATTCGATCCTGGGCCGTTCGGGCGATGCCGATTACGCCGACCGCATGGTGGCCTTCCGGCGCACGCTGGTGTCGCGCATCCAGGAAGACCGGGGCGTGGCTGCCTGACACTGACTTGTGGGAGCCGCTATAGCGGCGAGAAGCCCATGGAGCGTGAAGCGGCGAGGCAGGTTGCCCTCGCCGCTGTGACGGCGCCTACAGCCGCGAGATGTCGGCGATCGCGCCGAAGCTCGCCTTGAGCTGGGCCAGCAGGGCCAGCCGGTTGGCACGTACGGCGGGATCGTCGGCATTCACGAGCACGTCGTCGAAGAAGCGGTCCACCGGCGCCTGCAATGCCGACAAGCGGGCCAGCGTGCCCGTGTAATCGCCGCTGGCCAGCAGGCCTCGCGTGTCCGTGCGCGCGGCATCCAGCGCCGCATGCAGCTCGCGCTCCGCGTCGAATTCGAAGTGCGCCGGATCCACCTCTCCCTTGATCGGCGCGGCGCCGGTTTCCTCGGCCTGCTTGCGCAGGATGTTCGCCACGCGCTTGTTCGCGGCCGCGAGGCTGGCGGCTTCGTCACGGCGGGAGAACTCGCCCACGGCACGTAGGCGACGGTCGAAGTCGGGCAGCGTGACAGGTGCCACGGCGAGCACGGATTCGAACTGATCGGGCGAGAAGCCCTGGTCCGCGTAATAGCCGCGCAGGCGATCGAGCACGAAGGCATGCACCTCGTCGCCCAGCTCGCGGCGGCGCGCCCCGATGTCGACGACCGGCGGCTTGCCGTCCTTGCCCGGTTTCACCCCGGCGACCAGGGCCGCTTCCGGCACCAGGTCGAAGGCCTCGGTCAACGCCGCCCGCAGGTCGATGTCCAGCCCGCCTTCGATGAGGCTGCGCGCCAGGCCGAGGGCTGCGCGGCGCAGCGCGAACGGGTCCTTGTTGCCGCTGGGCTTCAGGCCTACGGCGAAGATGCCGGCCAGGGTGTCCAGGCGCTCGGCCACGGCAAGCACCCTGCCCACGGCATCCGCGGCGATGGCGTCGCCACCGAAGCGCGGCTGGTAGAAACTGTCGAGGGCGTCGGCCACCTCGGCCGCGATGCCCTGGCGGGTCGCGTAGTAACGGCCCATGACGCCTTGCAGTTCGGGGAACTCGCCGACCATGCGGGTGAGCAGGTCGCACTTCGCCAGTGCCGCGGCATGCGTGGCCTGGCCGGCGTCGACGCCGACGCGATTGGCGATGACACGCGCGAGTTCGGCGACGCGCACGGTCTTGTCCCACAGGCTGCCCAGCGACTGCTGGTAGGTGACGTTCTTGAGGCCTTCCTGGTAATCGGCAAGCGGCGTCTTGAGGTCCTCGTCCCAGAAGAACTTCGCATCGGCGAAGCGCGGGCGGGTCACGCGCTCGTAACCCTTGCGGATCTCGGCCGGGTCGCGGCTCTCGATATTGGCGATGCCGATGAAGTGCTCGGTGAGCCGGCCTTCGGCATCGAAGACCGGAACGAACTTCTGGTTGGTTTCCATCGTGGTCACCAGCGCTTCCGGCGGCACGTCGAGGAATGCGCGCTCGAAGGTGCAGGCAATGCCGACAGGCCATTCGGTGAGGTTGGCGATTTCATCGAGCAGACCGTCGGACAGGCGCGGTATGCCGCCGGTGGCGACGCGGGCCACTTCGTCGCGCACGCGCTGCCGGCGTGCCGCGGGATCGGCGAGCACGTGCGCGTGGCGCAAGGCGTCGAGCCAGCTGTCCGCGTCGGCCACGTGCACCGGCTTCGGGTGGTGGAAGCGGTGCCCGTTGCTGAGGCGGCCGCTCTTCAGGCCCAGCACCTCGCCCTCCACGATGTCGGCGCCATGCAGCATCGCCAGGGTATGCACCGGGCGCACGAAGCTTTCGTCGCGATCGCCCCAGCGCATGGCCTTGGGAATCGGGAGCGCTTTCAGCGCCTCGGCGACGATTTCGGGCAGCAGGGCCGCCGTGGGCTGACCCGCCTTCACGGCGCGAAACACGAACCAGGCACCCTTGTCGGTCTCGAGCTTTTCCAGCGCCGTCACGTCGACACCGCAGGACTGCGCGAAACCGAGCAGGGCCTTGCCGGGCTCGCCGTCGGGTCCTAGGCCGGCAGCCACCGCGGGACCGCGGCGTTCGACGGTCTGCTCGGGTTGCGCCACCGCGACGTTCGGAACGTGCACGGCGAGACGGCGCGGCGAGGCATACGCCTTCGCAGAGGCGTAATCCGCGGCGACGCCGCGCTTCTCCAGGCCTTCGACGACACCGCGCGCGAACGCGCCGGCGAGATCGTCGAGCGCCTTCGGCGGAAGTTCTTCCGTGCCCAGCTCGATGAGCAGCGGCAGTCGCTTATCGGCCATGGACGGCCTCCTTGTCTTTCTTCAGGCCTGGGAAGCCGAGCTTCTCGCGCTGTGCCACATAGGCCTCCGCGACGGCGCGGGCCAGCGTGCGCACGCGCAGGATGTAACGCTGGCGCTCGGTGACGCTGATCGCCCGGCGCGCATCGAGCAGATTGAACGCATGGCTGGCCTTGCATACCTGCTCGTAGGCGGGAAGCGGCAGGCCGGCGGCGATCAGCTTGCCGGCCTCGCCCTCGCACACGTCGAACCAGTGGAAGAGCTCGGCGACGTTGGCGTGTTCGAAGTTGTAGGTGCTCTGCTCCACTTCGTTCTGGTGGAACACGTCGCCGTAGGTCACCACGCCGTGCGGCGCGTGCGCCCAGACGATGTCGTAGATGCTGTCCACATTCTGCAGGTACATCACCAGGCGCTCGAGGCCATAGGTGATCTCGCCCGTGACGGGACGGCATTCCAGGCCGCCGGCCTGCTGGAAATAAGTGAACTGGGTGACCTCCATGCCGTTCAGCCAGACCTCCCAGCCGAGGCCCCAGGCGCCCAGCGTGGGCGACTCCCAGTTGTCTTCGACGAAGCGCAGGTCGTGCACCAGCGGATCGATGCCGAGTGCCTTCAGCGAACCGATGTAGCGCTCCAGGATGTCGTCCGGGTTCGGCTTCAGCACCACCTGGTACTGGTAGTAGTGCTGGAGGCGGTTCGGGTTGTCGCCATAGCGGCCATCCGTCGGCCGACGGCAGGGCTGCACGTAGGCGGCGGCCCAGGGTTCCGGTCCGAGCGAGCGGAGGAAGGTGGCCGGATGGAACGTACCCGCGCCGACCTCCGTATCGAGCGGCTGGACCAGCACGCAGCCCTGATCCGCCCAATAGCGGTTCAGGGTCTGGATCACGTCTTGGAAGGTGGGCGCGGACATGGTTCCCGGGTCCTTGAGAAAGCGGGCTAGTATAGCGGCGTGGCATTAACACAGGGTCGCAGGCTGATGGCAGTGAATCCGCAACCCGGCGCGCACCTCGGGCGCCGTGGCCGGCTGGAACTGGACGAGGTGCTCGCCTCCCTCGTCGTGGACGGTTACGTCACCGGGGAGGACGCGAAGCGGATCCGCATGGGCTCGCGCAGTGGCAAGTCGGCCATCGAACTGCACCCGCTCGTCCTGATCGCCAACGCCCGGCTCGAGAACCGCCGCGATCCCGGCCGCCCGCTGAGCCTCGAGGGGCTGGTGGAGTGGCTCGCCGGCAAGGCCGACCTGCCGTACCTCAAGATCGACCCGATGAAGGTGAACGTGGCCCAGGCCACGCAGGCCGTCAGCAACGCCTACGCGCAGCGCCACCGGATCCTGCCCGTCGCGGCCTCCGCGTCCGAGGTCACCTTCGCCACGGCGGAGCCATTCGACACGGGCTGGGCGAACGACCTCGCCCACATGCTCCGCCGCGACGTGCGCCGCGTGGTGTCGAATCCGATCGACATCAACCGCTACCTGCTCGAGTTCTACGGCGTGCAGCGCTCCATCCAGCTCGCCCAGGACGCCAAGGGAAACGAGCCCTCGAAGATCATCAACTTCGAGCAGCTGGTGGAACTGGGCAAGGCCGGCGAAGTGGGCGCCGACGACCGGCACGTCGTGCACATCGTCGACTGGCTGCTGCAGTACGCCTTCGAACAACGCGCCTCGGACATCCACCTCGAACCGCGCCGCGACGCCGGGCAGATGCGCTTCCGCATCGACGGCGTGATGCAGAAGGTCTTCGAACTGCCGCCGCCGGTGATGACCGCCGTGACCGCGCGCGTGAAGATCCTCTCGCGCATGGACGTGGCGGAGAAGCGTCGCCCGCAGGACGGTCGCATCAAGACCCGCTCGGCCGGCGGCCGCGAGGTGGAATTGCGTATCTCCACCATGCCCACCGCCTTCGGCGAGAAAGTGGTCATGCGTATCTTCGACCCCGACCTCGTGATGAAGGATTTCGCACAGCTGGGATTTTCCGCCGAGGAAGATCGCATCTGGCGCGGCATGGTGGAGCGCCCGCACGGCGTCGTGCTGGTCACCGGGCCCACCGGCTCGGGCAAGACCACCACGTTGTATTCCACGCTGAAGCACCTGGCCCGGCCGGAACTCAACGTCTGCACCGTCGAGGATCCGATCGAGATGGTTTCGCCGGACCTCAACCAGATGCAGGTGCAGCCGTCGATCGACCTGGACTTCGCCGCGGGCGTGCGCACGCTGCTGCGCCAGGACCCGGACATCATCATGATCGGCGAGATCCGCGATCTCGAAACCGCGCAGATGGCGGTGCAGGCGTCGCTCACCGGCCACCTCGTGCTGTCCACGCTGCACACGAACGATGCACCCAGCGCGGTGACCCGCCTGCTCGACCTGGGCGTGCCGCACTACCTCATCCAGTCCACCCTTGCCGGCGTGGTGGCGCAACGCCTGGTGCGCACGCTCTGCCCGCATTGCAAGACGGCGGCTTCCCAGGATCCGGACGCCTGGCGCGTGCTCACCCATGGCTGGGACATTCCGCTACCGGAGCGGGTATTCGAGCCGGTCGGCTGTCTCGAATGCCGCAAGACCGGGTTCCTGGGTCGTACCGGCGTCTACGAGATGATGCCGCTGTCCGCGCGCCTGCGCGGGCTCATCTCCTCCGAACTCGACCTTGGCCGGTTCGGCGGCGAAGCCCTTCGCGAAGGCATGAAACCCTTGCGCATCTCGGCGGCGATGCAGGTCGTCGCCGGCATCACCACCGTTCGGGAAGTGCTCAACGTGCTTCCGCCGACCGAGATCGACGAAACCACCCCATCATGAAGCCCGTCCTCATCGTCCGCACCGGCCGCGCCCCCGAGCCCATCAGCCACCGCCATGGGGATTTCCCCCGCTGGTTCCGCCTGGGACTCCGTCTGCGCGAAGCCCGCCTGCGCATCGTCGACGTCGAACACGGCGACGCCCTGCCCGATCCGGAAGCATGCGCGGGCGCGGTGATCACCGGCTCCGCGTCCATGGTCACGGAGAAGCTGCCGTGGAGCGAACGCACCGCGGGGTGGATCCGCAACGCGATGGACATCGACCTGCCGATGCTGGGCGTGTGCTATGGCCACCAGCTCATGTCGCACGCCCTCGGCGGTCGCGTCGATTACCTGCACGGCGGGCGCGAGATGGGCACGCTACGCATCGACACGCACGCGGACGCGGCGAAGGACGCGCTGGGCGTGGCCCTGCCCGCCTCGTTCCACGCGCACACGACGCACGAGCAAAGCGTGCTCGAACTGCCGCGCGGCGCGGTATCGCTGGCACGTTCCGATCGCGACCCGCACCATCTCGTGCGCTACGGCAGGCACGCCGTGAGCACGCAGTTCCATCCCGAGTTCTCCGCGGAAGTCATGCGGGCTTACATCCGGCGCAAACGGGAAGCGCTGGCGAACGAGGGTCATTCGCCGGAAGCGCTGCTGGCGGCGGTGGTGCCTACGCCTCACGCGGGGATGCTGCTGCGCGGCTTCGTGCGCGAGCACCTGCTGGCGCCGCGCGAGATGTCAGCCGCGTAAGCGGCGCGCGATCGCGCCGCGCGAGAACACGGCGAACACGATGCCGAACAGGAAGCCGCCGATGTGGGTCCACCACACGACGGCACCATAGCTGGCGCCCGCGTAGCTGAAGAGCAGTTGCACGAGCGCCCACATGCCGATCAGCACGAAAGCCGGTACGCGCACGAATTCCAGGTAAAGGCCCAGCGGCAGCACGAGGCCGAGCTTGGCCCGCGGGAACAGCGTGACGTAGGCCCCGACGACCGCGGAGACGGCACCGCTGCATCCGATGATCGCCACGCGGACACCGGTGAGCGATATGGCGCCGATGAGGTTCGCCACCATGCCGCCGAGCAGGAACAACAGCAGGAAGCGCGGCGAACCGAGGCTGCGTTCGGCAGGCAGGCTGAAGATCACCAGGAAGAGCAGGTTGCTGAGCAGGTGCAGCCAGCCGGCATGGATGAACGTGGCCGTGAACAGACGCAACAGGGCCGGATCGCTGATCTGCTCCAGGAACGGCAGGCCCGTGCCGAACAGGTGCGCGGGCACCGTGCCCCAGTGCAGCATGATCGAGGTGCGCTCGGCGCGACTGGTAAGGGCCAGTGCCACGAAGCAGACCACGCACACGATCACGACGAGCATCGTCGCCCAGCACAACCGCGAACGCCGGCGGGTATCGACGTGGACGAACATGCTCAGGGCACGCCGCGGGCGAGGTGCGGGCCTTCCGCTTCCAGCGAGGACAACGCGAACATGGTTTCCGGCCCGACCACACCGTCGGCGGCGATGCCGAAACGCTGCTGCACGCCGAGCACGCGGGCCTCCACCGAGCCGTCGAAACTCGTCGGACGGGCGGCCTTGGCCGTGCCGGACGCAGCGGGAGGAAGGCGGTCGAGGATCCAGTCCAGGCCATCGCCACTGTCGCCTCGCGAGAGCTTCGGCGGCATCGCCGGGTCCACGCGGAACACCGCGTAGAAGCGACCGTTCCATACGTGCTGGAAGGCTTCCCGCGTGAGTTCGACGTATTTCCCGCCGAGGTACAGACGCACGGCTTCCGTGCCCACGCCGACCAGCAGCACCTGCTGCTTCGCGTTGGCGTCGTCCAGTTCGAGGACGAGCGGGCGATCGAAGCGGGCGAGCTGGTCCAGCGTGCCGCGGCCGCTTACGCAAGCGAAGCCCGGAAAGATGGTCGCGTCGCAGTTGATCGCGTTGGCGACGGAGGTCTCTTTCGAGGTCACCTGCCAACGTGCCAGCAGCTCGCCCCAGACGCGCAGCTTGCCCACGTCCGGCGCCGGCAGCGCGTCGTGGAACTTGGCCAGCGCCTGTTCCGGGCTGACGGTCACAAGGTTCTTCGGTCGCGAGGGACTGTGACCGGTAAGGATCCAGGTGGCCACCCCGCCGACGAAGAGGATGGCGATCATGATGCCTATCGCCAGGATCGGCCGCCGGTAACGCCTCAGCCAATAGCGCGCATGCTGCGGCAGGGCCTCGCGGACGACGAAGCCGAGGGCCCGCTCGCCGATCGACTTCTCGCCGCGTTCGGCCGCGCGCTCCAGCGCGCGATGGGCCAGCGTGTTCAGCCGGCGCGGATTGCCTTGGCCGTCGTCGCGCAGGCTGCGCAGGCCGAGACGGCTGAAGGGCATTTGCGTGGTGCCGGCCACGTAGAGCCGATGACGGACGTAGCGCTCGCTCTCCTCCGCGTTCAGCGGGGCCAGCGGCAGGCGGCTGCGAATGTGGGCGGCCAGCGCCGGCGCGGCAGGTCCGGCCAGGCGCTCCCGTAGCGACGGTTCGCCGGCAAGGACGATGTGGAACGGTGCACCGGCCTTCTCGCAGGCTTCGAAGAGGCGCAGGACGATGGCGAGATCGTCGTCGGAAAGAGCCTGCGCGTCGTCGAGGATCCACAGGAAGCGATGGTTCACGTGGTGGGCAAGACGGCCGAGACCGGCCGCCAGGCCGTCGACGAGGTGGTCTTCGGTATTCGCATCGGCGCTGAGCGGCAGGGGCAGTCCGAAACCGGCGTAGAGGGCCCGGAGCCAGGCGACCGTCTCGAGCGCATAGTCGCCGGCGCCCTGCCGCACGGCGCGTACGCCATGGTTCGGCGCGTCCGCCTCGATCAGCATGCAGAGGAGCGTCTTCCCGATACCGCGCTCGCCGGTGACGAGGGTGACGCTGGAGGACGCGGCGCCGACCTCGTACTCCACGTGCGCCAGGATCTCGCGTTCGCGTGGAAACAGACACGCGAACCGCGGATCCGGTGCGTCGCCGAAAGGCGGTTCGCGAAGTCCGAAAGTCTGTAGATACATGGGCCTACTGTAGCCGATCGGCCGATGGCGGGTGCGGCGGATAAGGAAAAACGGATAAGAAAAAACCCGGCCTCATTCGAGACCGGGTTTTAGGATAAAGCCCCTGGCGGTGACCTGTTGCTGTGCGTGCCCGCTGGGCACGACAGCAAAGAAAAAACCCGGCCTCATTCGAGACCGGGTTTTAGGATAAAGCCCCTGGCGGTGACCTACTCTTGCATGGCTTGAGCCACACTACCATCGGCGCATGCGCGTTTCACTTCTGAGTTCGGGA